>PAWP01000043.1 GCA_002714125.1 Gammaproteobacteria bacterium | reverse complement strand
CTGAAGTCGAACCCCTCGCAAAGCTCGATGAAGCGGTTTGTGCCTCCCGACAGCGGCTTGCCCAGACAGCTGATGAGTCCGAAGGTGAGGTGGATCTCAGAGAAGTCGAGCCCCTCGACGTTCCAGAACGTCTCGCAGCGTGGATCGGACGCCATCACCACCGAATTTCTGAATCCCATAGCCCGGCCTAAGCGGATCAGGGCAATTCGCAGCGCGAGATCGTTGACTTCCCAGATAGTCTTGAAGGTGTTGAGCAGCTTTTCGATTGTCTGGCGTACGTCCAAGCTTTCGAGTTGCGAAAGGACGAGCGGAATCTCGGTAAGTGCCCGGTCTGGTGTCGCATTGATTTTGTTGGCGGGTGGGCGTGTTCGGCTCACGACCAACTGGCGGCTTAGTTCTGCGAGCGTACACTCATCGAACAGGACTAGAAGCTGCATTTGCGGTCGAAATGGCGGACTGTGGCAGGGAACTCTGGGCCAATGTTGAGTTCTACACGGGTGCCGTGTTCAAGGCGTCGGGAGTCGCGTAAGAATACTTCACGGCGCTCTTTGCCATGGCACGGTCGGTGGGCTGGCTGGCGCACTTTCTTGAGGCACGCCAGGACAACCGCATTATTCGGCCGAAAGCGCTCGATGTAGGTGAGTAAGGCATGGTCCTGACGGGTGTACGCGCATTTGCGGGTGTCCGTCAGGAGGTGCGCGCGTATGCATGCCGGGACGATGGCTTGCTCCGCTATGGTTTGCCGGCTTCAGCGACCCAGCTTCGCGTCATGCTTTTGCCACATGTCGATCATCTTCTCCGTCGTGTCGGCATGGTCACCCTTGACCGCAAGCATGCCGCCGTCGACAACCAGGTCGATACCGGTAACCCAGCGTGACTCGTCACTGCCCAGATAGACGCAGGCCTGGGCTATGTCCCAGGCCTCTCCCCCTGGTCCTTTGAGGGGCATCAGACCGCCACTGACCGCGTCGATAAACTTCGAAAGGCGCTTTTCCTTGTGCTCGGCAGTGATCTGTTGCCCATGGGTATGACCGCCCCAGAAGATTGGCGTAGCGATGGCGCCCGGACTGACGGCATTAACCCGAACGCCCATCGGCCCCAACTGCATGGCGGCCGATTTGGTGTAGTTGGACAGTCCGGCCTTTGCTGCGGAGTAGAGAGGGTCCGCTGCAACCTCAGCCTGATGCGCGCCTTTGGATGAATTCATAATGATTGAACCCGATCCCTGCCGCCTCATGATCGGCGACGCATGTTTAGTGGCGACCATGCACGACCCGAGCAGATACCACTGCGAGTACTTGAAGCTGTCTTCGCTTATATCCTCAATGTTGAAGGCGTGAGGCTGACCCGGGATATTCGAAGGACCCCCGGCGTTGTTGAACAGAATATCGAGGCTGCCCCATTTCTCGGCTGCGGTGTTGATCACCGCGGTAATCTGCTCTTCATCCAGGACGTCAGCGCGCATGAAATGCGCCTGCCCGGCAGGTTGCCGGCTCTCAACCTCCTTACCCAGTTCTTCATTGCGGCCGCAAAAAACCACCCTGGCGCCTTCTTCGCAGAAGGCCTGGACGGTGGCTTCGCCAATCCCGCTGGTGGCGCCGGTGACAACGGCCACTTTCCCTTCAAGACGACCCATCGGTTGCTCCTTGTTGGTTATCTGGAGTGAGCGCAGCTTGCTCTCGGATTTGGTAGACGCGTGCGGCGGTGCCGTAGAACATAGCGTCTTTCTCTGACTCACTGAATTCGGCAACGATCTTCTTTAACCCGTTCCACAGCACGTGATACGAGATCGAGAGGCGGTCCACGGGGTAGTTGCTCTCAAACATGCAGCGTTCCGGGCCAAAACATTCAATCGTGTGTAGAAAGTACTTGCGCTGCGCCGCAACAAAGGCGTCTGAAGATGGTGGTGCCGGGTCGTCGTGCCAACCGAAGCCATTGTCGGGCATGGCCATGCCGCCGAGCTTTGCCACCACGTTGGGGCATTGTGCTATCTCTTCGATATCTGACTGCCACTGCTGATAGATTTCAGCCTGCTTGCCCGCGTAGGGCCCGACGCCCAGCGGAGTGCCGAAGTGGTCGAGCACCATGGTGGTGTCCGGGCAGGCGCGGGCAAGTTTGAGATACTCGTGATTCTGGTGGAAGAAGTGCCAGGTATCGTAGGTGTAGCCCAGACGGCCCAGGCGTCGTACGCCGGCTTGGAATTCCGGGTTTAGGTAGGGACTTTCCGTGTTACGCCCCGGGTTTTTCAGAGTGCCGGTGGTGTCAAATGGACCAGCATGGCGGATTCCACGGAAGAGGCCGTTACCTGCTTCTTCGTGCGCAGCGAATACCTCTTCTACGGTGTCGCCGAGAGTGAGGTTGGCGTGTCCGACAATGGCTGCGATGGTCGCTTTGCCGGCCGTTTTTGCCGACTCGGCTGCAACGCCGGCCACGTAGCGGGTTTCACCCACCGGTTGCAGATGTTTGGGGCTCTTTTCGGCATAACCGGATCGGCATTCGATAAACACCGTTTTTTCGATGTTGTGCCCGGAGTCGGTATCGGCCCAGAGGTCTTCGAGCACATATCGTCCCCACATGCCCGCGGGGGACTCCCACAGATGGTGGTGCGGGTCGATGATGCGCCGCTCGGGTTCGATGATCGGTTCGGTGACGGAGGCAAGCCATGCTTCCCGGCCGGGATCTGCCATCATGTGTTGCTCCTGAGGTTCGGGGGGTTGTGGGTGCTTTAGCGCGCCAGCAGGGTGTCGTCCGAAAAGAATGCCGCGAATACCCGTGCAAGGTTCTCCGGATCCCTTGCGCCGCACATTTCACGAATCGAGTGCATTGCAAACTGAGGGACGCCGATGTCGAGGGTGGGCACGCCAATCCCGGTAGCCGTTATCGGGCCGATGGTACTGCCACAGGCCATGTCGCTACGCGTCACAAAAGTCTGACACGGTACCTCGACCGCTTTGCAAAGGTTGGCGAAGTACCCAGACGTTTCGCTGTTCGAGGCATAGCGCTGGTTGGCGTTGATCTTGATGACCGGCCCCGCGTTCAGCAGCGGGCCGTGATTGCCGTCGTGCCGGTCGGCAAAATTCGGGTGAATCCCGTGGGCGTTGTCCGCCGAAATCAGCAGCGAGCGGGCAATTGCCTGCTGGCGGGCTGTGCCGTCTGGAGTGATTCGTTCCAGGACGCCCGCGAGGAACGGCCCGGCCGCACACGACGCAGAATTGGAGCCCACCTCCTCGTGGTCATTGCACACCAGTAGGGTGCTGTGTTCGCTTTCGGCATTCAGGATTGCCGAGAGCCCGACGAAGCAGGACAGTAAGTTGTCCAGGCGCGCTGAGGTGATGAAATCGCTGTTCAGGCCGGTCAGGGCCGGCGGGTTCCAGTCGTAGAACGATAGCTCCCACGCAAGCAGTTCGGCATCCTTATACTCGGGGTGCTCTTCGGCGAGTTGAGCCTCAAGCAATGTGGTGACGCTTACTGCCTCTTCGGACTGTAGTACTACCGGCGGTATATCCCGCTGCGCGTTGATAGACTTCTTGTCGTTCACGCCACGGTCGAGGTGGATGGCAAGGCTTGGAATCACGGCTATCGGACGCTCGAAGTTGATCAGGGCGCTCTCTACCTGGCCATTTTTTGCCCGGCCGCCTGTACGGAAAGTTAGCCTGCCGGCCAGGGAAAGGTCCCGGTCATACCATGGGTTGAGCAAGACGCCGCCGTAGACCTCCACACCGAGCGTCAGATAGCCGTGGCTAATGGCTTCAGGTTTAGGTTTCAGGCGCAGGCACGGGCTGTCGGTGTGTGCGCCCACCATCCGTATGCCCCCGACGGCGGGGTCCACAGTGCCCCGCACGAACGCGATCAGGGATGAATCGTTGCGCAACACGTAGTAGCGCCCAGGGGCAAGATTCCAGGCGTTCTGCTCATGTAGGCGTTGAAATCCCGCTGCTTCAAGCCGCGTGGCCATTTGGGCACAGGCGTGGAAGGGTGTGGGTGAGGCGCCAAGGAACGCCAGCAGTTCATTGTTGAAGTCGGTCATGGCGGGAGTGTGGTGTTCTGTTGTTGCTCTGGACGAAGCACGATTGTAACGCGCCTTGAACGGCCAGCTGCGCCCGCCAAAACTAAGAACCACACGAACCAGCCAGCTGCGGAGGCAACATGAAGCGCTATCTCACCACACCCATTTACTATTCTGGTGGGGCGCCGCATCTTGGCCACGTCTATACGATGAGGTTGGCCGACTGTGCGCGGCGCGCTGAAGTGTTGGCCGGTGTTGACACTCCGCTTGTTACCGGTANCGGTGAACATGGGCAGAAAATCGAGTGCACCGCAGCTCGCGCGGACCTATCATCCTCCTCCTCTGTTGCTGACCGCAGCGCCGAATTTCGTCAGCTGTGGAAGGAATTGGTGATCGAACCCGATTTTGTCCGCACCACCAGAGCTGCTCATAAAACGGTAATGCTAGACCTCTGGTCAGGGCTCGCCGCCGCTGGACGGCGAGCAGGCAAAGATCTGGGCGCCNCGCATNCGCCGTTTCATAGGCAAGGACATTCNGATCTCNCACGCCNTGTACNGGCCTGCATTGCTGCTCTCGGTGGGCCTGCCGTTGCNGGANTGCATCGTCGTCAATGGTTGGCTGACGTTCGCCGGGTGAAAAATCGCCAAGTCCGGTGCGGTCACCATCGTAGACCCGTTGGGACCCGTAGCCCGGTTTGGCAACGCTGCGCTTGAATTTTACTTCCTGAAGACGGTTGGGCTCGGCGGCGGCCTGAATTACGACGAAGCTGAGGTTGCGCGGGCGCTGGATGGTGACCTTGCTAACAACATTGGCAACCTCGTAAGTCGGATTGTGAAGCTGGCGGCGCGCCGCTACGCCAGGGTTGTCCCACCCGCTGGCAGCGGTGCACTCAACGATGTTGCCCACGGCGGCGCCTGCCGTATACGTGGCGCGCTTGAGTCCTTCGAGACGGCCCGTGCTGCACGCCAGGTGCTTAGCAATCTCGCGCGGGTCAACACCTTCTTGCAGCAACAGGCACCATGGCGCGTGGTTGAGCGGGAACGTGCTGCCGCCATCTTGGGCGAGGCGGTCGAGGCTCTCAGCATTACGCCGAACGCAGCCTGGCCACTGCTGGGCTTGGCTGAGCGCGGGTTGCGGACTTTGGGAGTGCGTGTGGCACCCCGTTGGGATCTTGCCCCTGAACCGGGTTTGGTTGATCCGGACCGGTGGCGGATTTACGCCCGGCGTGTAGAGAGCGCGTGGTGAGTTGGTGCGGGCTTGCGCCAGTTGTGCGGGGCGCTAGAATCGGCCTGCGCCGATTTGATTTCAGCTTGCGGGGCGCAGGATAAGTGCCGCTAAAGAGGATCAGGTCTGTGTCGCTCCCCACTGTTGTATGCCTCACNAGAAGCCGTTGGCTACACGGGCATCGTGGCGCGTGCACAACCTTTCATAAACGAGGTTCAAAATGAGTCGACTGGGGTTTACATCCAAACTGCTGCATGCGGACCGCCGGGGTGGCGTTGAGCATGGTTCGATCCACAAACCGATCCACACTGCCGTCACCTACGGATATGACGACGCTCACGAGCTTGCCGCGGTGTTTCAGGGGCGTGAGGCCGGCTATACCTACGGTCGGCAGGTGAACCCGACCGTGACGGCGTTACAGGAAAAAATCACTCTCATGGAAGACGGTATCTCAAGTGCCGCCTTTGCCACGGGTATGGCGGCCATTGGCACAACTTTGTTTGCCCTGCTGCGAAACGGCGACCACATAGTGTCTTCGTCGTTCCTGTTTGGGAACACAAACAGCCTGTTCAATTCGTTTGGCGTCCACGGCATTGGTGTCTCTTTTGCTGACGCAACGTCCGTTGATGCTGTCGCCGAAGCGATCAATGACGCCACCAGGGTGGTTTTTGTCGAAACCGTNGCGAACCCCCGGACCCAGGTCAGCGACCTTGAGAAAATAGGTGAGCTTTGCGCCGAGCGGGGCTTGATCTACATCGTCGATAACACGCTGACNACGCCCTACCTGTTTCAGCCAAAGGACGTGGGCGCGAGCCTCGTGATCAACTCTCTTACCAAGTACNTCGGCGGCCATGCCAACGCGCTTGGTGGTGCGGTGACGGAAACGGGCAACTTCGACTGNGAGACCTTCCCAAACATCTACGCTGACTACCAGAAGGGCGCGCCTTCGGGCTGGGCTATACAGCAGATCAAAAAGAAGGGGATTCGCGATTTTGGTGCGACGCTCGGGCCTGAAGCGGCGCATCACCTCTCAATTGGTTCTGANACGCTGGGGCTCCGTATGGAGCGGATCTGCNCCAACGCGCTCGCGCTNGCCCGCTGGCTTGATGCCGATCCACGGGTGCAGAGGGTCTACTTCCCCGGTCTCGAGGCGCACCCGGAACATGCNCTTGCGGCGCGGCTNTTTGAGGGATTTGGCGGCATCCTATCAATTGAGCTGACTCCGCCGCTCGACTGTTTCGATTTCCTGAACCGGCTCGANCTTGTCATCTGTACCAGCAACCTGGGTGATACCCGGACGCTGGCAATACCGGTTGCGCATTCTATTTACTACGAGATGGGNCCAGCGCGGCGGGCAGAAATGGGCATTGATGATTCCNTGGTGCGATTTTCGATTGGTATCGAGGATGCGGCGGACCTGATTGCCGATTTCGACCACGCGCTCGGCTGAGACAGGGCCTCGGGGATGTTTGGCGAGCGGGTGTCCAGTTTGCGGGAGTGCTGTGCGGACTCGTTTTGATGCTTNTGGTGGGCNGCGCCGCGCCTGGGCCGTTACACGTGTTGCACGTCAACGATGTGNGCCGGATCAGCGCGGTCGACGACGGTGACAGTGGCGGCATTGCCCGGCTAACCATCCTGCGCACACAACTACAGGCGGAATANCCAGACCTCTTGTTGCTGCACGGCGTCGATATTCTTTAGCCGTCACCTATAGCGGCCAGGCTGGGCGGCCGTCCGGTGGTGNACCTCCAGAACTTTGTAGACGGTATCCGAAGCTTTGACGCCTCACTGCTATTAGTTCNGGGCAGCAAGGGGTCTGTCTGGCTCAGCGATCCCCCGCTCATGCTGGGGAACATCGATGTATCACANCATTACTGCATTGCGAGCAACGTTGAANTCCTGCCTTATGCAAACCGTCNGGCGCTTTCTGCAGGCAACCCGCGCTGTAACATCATTTTGAATCTTGGAAACGCCTGGGTTGGCGTGTTCGGGCTGACATCTGTGACGGACCTGATGCGGTTTTTTGGTGCGCAGGGCACGTCGGCAGGCTGGCAGTGGAGGCTGATCCCGAGATGCACTCGGCATTGGTGGTTTCGCTGGCCAGGCGTTCTGGCAAAGTCGATTCCGCATTGACCTATGTGCCGATTGACTGGCGTATCGTAGAGAATGTACGTAGGGCCGGCCGGCTGGACGGATCGCTGCGATGCGGCTGTATGCCACGAGACGGAAGCCAACAACAATTCCCTAGATCAATCTATTGGGACCACCCGGGTTGACCTTGTAGGCGATCAGCATGTACTTCAATACTTTGAAACCAACATCGGCAACTTTGTTACCGAAGCTGCGCTGAGTGCATACCGCGGAGGCGGAAATTGTGTTCATCAATGCCGGTGCAATTTCACTCAGCGGGAATATCCTGGCAGACAGCATGCCGACTGAGCAGTTCCTGCGAAATTCTGGCGCGTTGTGTCCATTCCGGATTAGTGGTGCAGCCCCGAAGGCGGCCCCGCTGCATACCGTGTCCGACTGGAACGGCGAAGGCCGGTGGCTGCAGATTGCTAGATTTGCCTTCGAGCATGACGCGGACAACGCGCTGATTGCCAACCTGCGCGTACGCGAGGTCAATGGCTGGGAGCCTTCNTAGATGCCGATGAGTTCATCGCGGTGACGATTAGCCTGCTGTTGAGCTACAACACGCCTGGCGATCAGCATGGTTACGCAATGCTGGATGCAGCCAATGTGCTCGCGCGTGTCCCGGGGCTCACGCCAACGNTGATTGACGCAGCACNAGCACTTATNGCTNCCCAGCGGCTAAGCATTGCGCGTGCAACGGACGGCAGGATNGAAGGCCTGTGATCTCGCGCCGCCTGCGCCGTTCAGCTTACGAGTGCAGGCACAGTGTGCGGCGGTCGAACTCAGACGCCCTGAAAATCAGCCCTCGGCGCCGGCCGGTTCGACGTAGCAAACGCCGGTGCCACCAATCCCGCAGTAGCCGTTCGGGACCTTTGCAAGGTACTGCTGGTGATAGGGTTCTGCGTAGTAGAACGCGCCGACCTCAGCAATCTCAGTAGTAATGGAGGCATAACCTGCATCGGCAAGGTTGTGCTCAAACACTTCGCGGGACGCCTCTGCAGCTTTCAGTTGTTCCGGCGTGCAGGTGTAGATCGCCGACCGGTACTGAGTACCAATGTCGTTGCCCTGGCGCATACCCTGGGTAGGGTCGTGGGTCTCCCAGAACAGGGTCAGCAGCTCCTCATATGTGACCTCAGCTGGGTCAAACACCACTAGCACAACTTCGGTATGCCCCGTCATGCCGGAGCAGACCTCTTCATACGTGGGGTTCGGCGTTGAGCCACCCGCATAGCCTACGGCGGTGCTGAAGACACCCGGCGTCTGCCAGAAATAGCGCTCGGCACCCCAGAAGCAACCGAGGGCAAAGACGGCTTGCTGAAGATGCGCCGGGAACGGCCTCTTCAGAGGATTGCCGTTTACGTGATGCGCCTCCGGTACCGGCATGACCATGTCGGTACGACCGGGCAACGCCCGGTCTGGATGTGGTATTTCAAGCTTTTTGCTGAAGAGTCCCATGGGTTTCGCTCCGTCGCGGCGGGAAGTCCGCGCAGTATACCCGCTCGGACCGGTCACGCCTCGTTATACTGGAGACCCGCTAGACAGACGGGCCGGTCGTGAACTTTGACGAATCCATTAACCGCCGGGGCACCGACAGCCTCAAGTGGAACCTGTACGCCAACACTGAGGTACTGCCAATGTGGGTGGCCGATATGGAGTTCCGAGCCCCGCAGGCAATGCTCAATGCGCTATCGGCACGGCTCGCACACGGCATAATCGGCTACAGTGAACCGCCTCCTGCGTTAACCGATGCAATCGTGGCACGAATGGCAAGTGCCTATGAATGGGTTGTGCAGCCGGAACATGTTGTCTACATTGGTGGGGTTGTCCCTGCGCTCAACATGGTGTCACGGGCTTTTGCTGAACCCGATCAAATGGTTGCGACGCCGGTACCGATCTATCACCCCTTTCTTGCCGCCCCGGGTCAGCAGGAACGAGAGATCCTCCATCTACAGGCGCCCCAACGCGGCGGCCGATTCGTATTCCCGGTGGAGGCCCTCGCCGAGGCGGCCGATGCGTATAACATTGGTGTGTTGTTGCTGTGTAATCCGTACAACCCCGTCGGGCGCGTGCTGGGACGGTCTGAGCTGAGCGCGATCGTAGACATCTGTGCAGCACGCGACATCACGATTTGCAGCGATGAGATCCACTG
Organism: Gammaproteobacteria bacterium; assembly: GCA_002714125.1. The sequence goes on along the minus strand of PAWP01000043.1, from coordinate 22,793 downwards.
TGAGCTCATCCTTGATGAGGCGAGGCACGTTCCAACCGCATCTCTATCTGTCGCTGCTGCTGCGCAGACCATTACGCTCATGTCACACACCAAGACGTTCAACGTAGCTGGGATTGCCGGCGGCTTCGCGATTATCGCNAACGATTCGCTCCGACGGCGCTTTGAAGCCATCGCTAAGGGTCTGACTCCCGCGATTGGCCCGTTGATGTACGAATCGATGCTCGCCGCGTTTACCCGCTGCGATGAATGGCGCGGCGCTCTGCTTGATTATCTGCGCGGGAATCGAGACTGGCTNGANGCAGAGGTGGCGGGCATNGANGGTATCAGCATGACCCACGTCGAAGGCACCTACCTTGCCTGGATCGATGTAACTGCCCTCGACCTGTCCGATCCGAAGACCTACTTTGAGGGCTTTGGNGTCGGTTTCTCGCCCGGTTCGCAGTTTGGTGACAGCGCCTTCATCCGCCTGAATTTTGCCTGTTCTCGAGCGATGCTCACCGAAGCCGTAGCGCGTATGCGGNCCGNAGTCGAAGCCGCTCAGACTTGCTAGANTTGGCACCTCCTAATCCACTTACCCGCAAGGGCCAGGAGCCAGCACATGGGGGAATTTTCCAGCGTAGAGAAGGACGGNCACGTCACAATCGTTACCATTAACCGTCCGGAGCGCATGAACGCCCTGCACCCGCCGGGCAACAAGGAGCTAGGTGAGGTCTTTGATGACTTTGCCAACGACAAGAATCAGTGGGTTGCCATCATCACGGGTGCGGGCGATCGTGCCTTTAGTGCGGGCAATGATCTCAAGTACCAGGCCAGCGGCGGGAAGATGTTCCCCACGCCCGCGGGCTTCGGTGGGCTGACCTCCCGCTTCGACAACTACAAGCCTGTGATCGCGGCCGTGAACGGTGTTGCAATGGGTGGTGGGTTTGAGATCGCGCTCGCCTGCGACATCATCATTGCCTCTGACAACGCCACGTTTGCCCTCCCTGAGCCGCGTGTGGGACTGGCCGCGTTGGCGGGTGGTGTCCACCGTTTGCCACGAGAAATCGGTATGAAGCAAGCCCTTGGCATGATGCTTACGGGTCGCCACGTTCCGGCGGGGGAGGGCAAAGAGCTTGGCTTCGTCAACGCGGTTGTGCCGGCTGGGGAGGCTTTGGATGAAGCCAAGCGCTGGGCAGAGATGATTCTCGAGTGTGCGCCTATCTCGGTTCGTGCTAGTAAACAGACAGCGATGGATGGGATGAGCGCGCCAAGCCTCGAGGCGGCCATGGCCGGCAAGTACGACCTTGTTGCAGCTATGAGCAAAGGCAAGGACTACATTGAAGGTCCGCTCGCTTTCTCCGAGAAGCGTAAGCCGAACTGGACCGGCGAGTAGTCACGCTCAACAGAGCAAAAGCATCTTTTCGGTGAACTTCTGTGTAGTGTTGCGCAGACTGTTTTTCAGCAGCTGCGCAATACCTGAGCCAATGTTGTTGGCCGCGCTGGGGCGCTCGATCAGCAGTTTCTAAAAGCGTTCGTGCTTCAACACNACGAGTGCCAGCTCAGTTCGTGCCTTCACTGTTGCAGCGCGAGAACGCCCGTCGATAAGTGANATATGTCAATTGAATGTCGGCGCCCAAGCNCTGCAATNGTNTTTTGGGGTTGTCGTACTGTTTGATGCNCTCGNNTTAGCCGTCGGGCATCAAAAACATCTACGTACCGTGTGCCGCTTCCTTAAAGACATAGGCGCTGGTGGGGNACTCATAGCTAAAGAAGTAGGCCCGGAGGATCACGACGTCGTCACTGCTCAGATAGGCGAAACACGCAATTACGCGAAAGGGCGTTTTGTCGGCCGCACGCATGGCCCTTCTGCGGTATCTGTTCCAAAAGCGTCTCTGAACATAGCGAAACGTGCCTCAGACGGCGTTGACCGCGTGTCCAGGCAGCTATAGCGTTACNCGCTTTCTACCGAAGCCACTTTCAGGGGNGCAAACTGAATGGATGGATCGCTCAACATTGCGGTGCTCACCGTGTCGGATACGCGCACGGCCGCAAATGACACCTCCGGAGACTACCTATGTGAAGCGCTGGCCGAGGCCGGCCACACCCTGGCTGAGCGGCGAATTGTGATCGACGACGTTTACCAGATGCGGGCTGCCGTGTCGCAGTGGATTGCAGATGCCGCGGTCAAGGTGATTCTGTTGACCGGCGGGACTGGCTTTACCACTCGGGATTCGACGCCCGAGGCGGTCCGCCCGTTGTTGGATACCGAAGTGACCGGATTTGGTGAGCTGTTCAGGCAGTTGTCCTACGCTGAGATTGGGACGTCGACGGTTCAGTCCCGGGCACTTGCCGGCATTGCCAACGGCACAATGGTTTTCTGTATGCCTGGCTCAACAGGTGCCTGCAAAACCGCCTGGACCGGCATTCTGCGCGAGCAACTCGATATCAATTTTCGTCCCTGTAACTTCGCAGAACTCCTGAAAAAAGGCACTCACTGACATGGGCCCGTTGATGCCGGTTGATGATGCTCTCGAGCTTCTGCTTGAAGGCGCGGTGTGTCGGGCAGGGGTTGAGCGGATCGACATTCGCCGCGCCGCCGGTCGAGTAGCAGCCAAGGCTGTCTCCGCAGCTATCAATGTCCCTCCAGCGGACAACAGCGCAATGGATGGTTACGCCTTTGCCCATGCAGGGGTTGCCGAGGGGGCTACCCTCTCGATCAGTATGCGGATTCCAGCCGGAGCCGCTCCTAGCGCTCTGAGTCCGGGGACGGCGGCACGCATATTTACTGGGGCACCCATGCCCCTGGGCGCGGACACGGTCGTCATGCAGGAAGACACCCGAGCCGAAGGCGATGCCGTGACCATCACCGAATTGCCTGCCTTGCATAATAATGTCCGCCTGGCAGGCCAGGACATTGCCGTGGGTAGTGAGGTCATTGCTGCTGGTCGGCGGCTGCGGGCGCCGGATCTAGGCCTTGCAACCTCCGTTGGGGCCCATGAAATTGACACCTATGAGCCTTTGCGCGTGGCGCTGATGGCAACGGGGGATGAACTTGTCGAACCGCCTCAACCTTTGAGACCTGGCCAGATCTATAACTCAAGTCATTATGCGCTCGCCGCGTTGCTCGAGCGTGACGGCTTTGAGGTTGTTGACCTTGGACTAGTAGCAGACACCCAGGAAGCAACCGAGGCTGCACTCACTGTCGGGGCGACGCGCGCCGACTGTATTCTCAGTACAGGTGGCGTGAGTGTAGGGGAGGAAGACCATGTCAAACGCGCGGTTGAGGCGACTGGCGCACTGGATCTTTGGCGATTGCGCATCAAACCGGGTAAGCCGTTGGCATTCGGACGGGTAGGGGACACACCATTTTTCGGTCTGCCAGGTAACCCGGTCTCTACGTTTGTGACCTACTGGATTCTTGCACGCCCGTGGTTGCTCTCGAGTCAAGGTTGCACGGAATGCAAACCGAACTGGTTCCACGCGCTGGCTCGTTTTGAGTTCAGAGGGGGCTCGCGCAGGGAATACCTCCGGGTGCGTCTTGAACGGGACTCGTCGGGGCAGGAAGGGCTAACCAAATACCCTAACCAGGGTTCGGGCGTGCTGTCGTCGGTTGCTTGGGCGACCGGGTTGGCTGAGATCGAGGTTGAGCAGCAGGTCAGTATCGGCGATACGGTACGGTACTACCCGACGTCGATGTGAGGGGTCACGTNGTGCAGTAGGTTGGCTAGGCGACGGCTTGTGATGAGGTTGGTCGTGATTGGGTGCGTAGCGCATTTCGAGATTGAGAGAGAAGTTGCGCTGTTGCCGAGCGGTGTTTGACAGATGTGACATCATGATCTGCTGAAGTGGTGGCGTCATCGGCAGAGTTGTAGCGGCGCACCGCGGTGTAATCACGGTCAATCTCGTCAAACGCCAGCAACTATTCGGTATGGAGTCTCGACCAGGTCGGCGAGGGAATAGATTGCCTGCTTTGCCGAGTATTTGCGCTGGTTAATCCGAAGGCAAAGGCTAGTCTCGGACACCGTGATATGATGAAATTTAGGGNCTGGATATGGCCATAGCTCGAATTTGCTGCGAGAGGTCTCGTCCTGGTTCTGGTTGGTGACCCGGTACTCACAAGCTGGGTCGATTCCGCGGGTTTCACGCCATCTTATCGGGTGCCTGTAATCGTTTAAGCGTATGTGTAATTCCAGATTCCGCCAGCCGCACCTATGGGCCTGATTGTTCTTTCGCTGATTCTCTCGATCGTTGGGGCATGCCTACTCTGGATGCTGTTCGGTGAGCAGTTTCCGCGTGGCGACTCCCTGAAGTGGCCCGCCACCAACAATATCCTGATCTACGCGCTGCTATTGGTTGTGCCCATGTATGCGCTAATGTTTGCGGTCTTCAACCTGTTGCAGGACTGACGGACCTCATTGTTCAGGTTCGTCAGATGAGCTTCCGGGCAGGTAGCGCTAGTTGTTGTCCGAAAACTCCTTGATCTTGAACAACTACTAAACAGGCTCGACTCGTTGATTCTCGCGGGATCGACGCTCTGGTCCGTAGGCAGGGGCCTCGTGTTCCTCGATGAATACGATGGCATGCAGATTAGCGACCCATTGCTGACCCTCCGGGGGCCAGCGTATGAAGCGCATGCCTTCGCAGATGAACGGCGTAACGACATCCAGAAAAACCGCTGATAGCCCTCACGCAGGTAAGCAGCCTTGGTGTGCGCTATTTCGCGGACTGCCCGTCTCCGTGAACTCAGCGAACAGTGCGGAGATTTTGTCGATAGTGCCTTGGGTCAGCAAGTTGACCAATCAGGTCTNCAGCTCTGAGCAGTNCCGGGAAGTCGTTGTCCTNCTGGTGATCTTCNTCATTGGATACCGGAAAGCGCGCGCGTTCGATGATGNTTTCGGTGTCCATTCCGTATTGGTTGTCGTAATGCTCGTGGGTGTAGATCTTCGCGCGATCGACGTGATANGGGTGGGGAAAGCNTCGGTCGCGTCANCGGGNGGAGCGATAATCTCCATCGCNTGNTTGATCGCGTAGCGACTGGTGCGGTCGGCGCNGAAAACGCCTTAACNTAGCCAATATCATCATTCAGCAGTTAGACGANNAAATACACCNANGCATATTGAGCGATCGCGCCTTTNTGCAACGTTTTCCCCNACGGAATCTCTTGACCGACCAGCGTGAAGTGCGCGGTGTGGTTCAGGTCGTNANNGGTCGNATCGCTGTTGCCGATGATTTCTANNGNACAGCGTGCCGAGAAAGTGATGATCTNTAGATCTCGCTCGTNCTGCNCATATATGTCTCGGTAGTCGTGCGCAAGCTCGTCGACAAAGGCATCGATGAAAGCCTTGGAGGGACTGAACATGTGGGTACTCTTGCAGACATTCGATATTTGAATGCGCGGATACGCGTCGTCAAGTGACTGGGTTACGGAATGTACCTGCAGGCCGACTAGGTGAGCGATTTTCGATCATTCGGTAAACTCTATGAGATTGGCTCAAGAGAGGGCGCTATGATTGAATTACGGCACTTGCGGACGCTTNCAATGTTGCGCGAGACAGGGAGTCTTGTCGAGGCAGCTGAGCGGCTTTTTCTTACCCAGTCCGCGCTCTCTCATCAGCTCAAAGACCTTGAAGAGCGACTTGGCTGTTCCCTCTATGGGCGCAAGACCCGCCCGCCGCAGTTNACGAGCGCGGGGCGGCGTCTACTGGAACTGGCNGATGAGGTGCTGCCCATGGTGCGCAATGCCGAACGGGACGTTGCACGCCTGGTAGGTGGTGAAGCAGGACGCTTGCATATCTNTATCGAGTGCCATAGTTGTTTTCAGTGGCTGGTGCCTTGTATGGACCGTTATCGCGGAGCATGGCCGGAGGTGGAACTCGATCTAACGGGCGGCTTCAGCTTTGCGCCTCTGCCGGCCCTTGCGCGTGGCGAGATCGATCTCGTGGTGACTTCAGATCCCCTAGATCTGCAGGGCATCGTTTATCGCCCCCTCTTTCAGTATGAGGCCTTGCTCGCNGTGTCGCGCCAGCATCGGCTTGCGGCCAGGCGCTTTGTTTTGGCGGAGGATCTTGCTGAAGAGGTGCTCATTACTTATCCCGTAGAACGGGATCGGCTGGATGTCTTCACTCGCTTTCTGGACCCGGCCGATGTTGAACCCGCCTCGCTGCGCACCGCGGAGCTAACTGCGATGACAGTNCAGCTTGTAGCCAGNGGGCGTGGTGTGACNTGCCTTCCCAACTGGGCCCTGACCGAGTACCTGCAGAACGAGACGATCATGGCCCTCAAGATGGGTAAACGTGGCCTGTGGGGTACGTTGTATGCGGCTGTTCGTACCGACCAGGCGGAACAACCCTTCATGCAGGACTTTGTCTCGACTGCAATNGAGACCAGTTTTGGCAACCTAACCGGGGTCAGCGTCGTGCCGCCTAAGGCTNCTGCGTCGTGACACCATTTGATAGGCGCTTTGCTGAGCTTGGTGCGCGCACCTGGCATGATATCGGTAGGCTGCGCACAGATGTATTCGTAGTTGAGCAGGCGTGTATTTACCGGGAGTTCGACGGTCGTGACACGGAAGCTGCCACCAGGCACATATGGACAGAGNACGGACAGCTGATTCAGACGTACCTTCGAGTTCTGGACGACGGTGAGNCGCGCCGCATTGGCAGGGTTGTCACCCACCCNGAACATCGAGGCGGGGGTCTTGCGGCAGANCTCCTGAGCTATGCACTNGGGGCAACCCGAGGCCCTTGGATCCTCGATGCCCAGGCTCATCTAGAGGCATGGTACGCGCGGTTTGGCTTTGCTCGCGAGGGCGANNCGTTCATGGACTATGGGATTGCGCATGTCTCAATGTGGCGGCGTTGAAGTCCTGGTAGTTGGTGCCGGGATTGTGGGTGTCTGCGCGGCGCTCCGGCTCGCCGAGCTGGGGCACGAGGTTCTTGTTTTCGACCGAACTGGTCCGGCNGCTGAGGCGTCTGGAGTCAACGGAGGCCTGATTGGTGGCAGTACTCGCGCGGGGATCGAAGGTCAGCTGGCGCTGGGCAGCCTCGACCTGTTTACGGAGCTTCAGCTACAGCGTGGTTATCCGATTGGCTTGCGGCGCTGTGGTGGTCTGCAGGTCATTCCGAACGAGGCTCAGCTTGAGCCGGTGCTCGCGGGGGTTACGAAGCAACAGGNAGCTGGTCACCAAGTACAGCTTTTGTCACCAGTGGAGTCGCGCGCGATCGAGCCGGCGCTGGCTGAGGACATTGCAGGATGCGTCTTCCGACCGCTCCAGGGNCAGGCAGAACCCGATGCGGCAACGCGGGCTTTTGCAGCAGAAGCGCAGCGGCTGGGTGCGATGGTGGAGACTGGCATCGACGTCNTCAGTCTTGCGCGAGTCGGGAGCGGTTTCAGGGTNGGGACCCGCGCTGGCAGAGTAGAACAATACTGGCAATGCGATACTTTNCTACTTGCCGCAGGCGCGTGGCTCTCGCCGNTGGGTCAGTTGACGGGCATTAATTTGCCNGTAGTTCCAGTCATGGGGCAGATGTGGGCGGCGGCGCCCGGCGGGCAGCGGNTACTCCACCATGTGTTTACCAGCACAGANTCCGCACTCGCATGGTCCAGCAGTGGTGATGACGCTACCTCAGCATCGGTACCTGATCTGACACACATTCAGGGTCGGCGTGTGACCCGCCACCTTTATGGCCGCCAAACTGCTGCAGGCGAGGTCGTTTTTGGCGGTGACCGGCGTACTCAGGGTTGGGACAAAACTCATGACCCGGAGGGCATTTCTGTCAACAAAGCTCATGCCGCCGAAATCCTGCCTTTCCTGACCGGCTGTGCGACGGTCCGTACCTGGTCTGGGCTCATGCCCTTCACACCCGACGGCCAACCNATCATTGGCACGCTGCCCGGCTGGGAAGGTCTCTATGTTGCGGGAGGGCTTGCTTCATCGGGCTTCACTCGCGGCCCAATGACCGGCCGTTGGGTTGCGAACATGATCCACACCGGCAAGGCAACGCCAGATTTGGTTGCGTTAGGCCCGGGAAGATTCAACTAGGCGGNAGGGAACGGAGAATACCGGATCTTGAAGGTAGGATTGCGCTCATGGCNGGAGCGACGTGGGGTGCTGATCGCGGCATAGTAGGATGTTGGGAGAAACGGGTGCANCGGCCTATTACAGTTGCCGCAGCACGGCGGGCAACCCGTTCTGGATTGGCCGACCGAACACCGGTGAGCCCGTTGANCCAGCTTTTGGCAAAGGGATCGCAGTCGGANTAGACCACCTGGTTGAGACCAAGNTGCAGTCGTTGATGGAGAGCGTGGCGAGCGAGTCCAGCAGGCTNGCCCTGCTTGCGAATGACATGCGNGGTGAAGATAAAGCGGAGTGAGGCACCGTTCACAAGATGGACTTGCTACGCGCTTTTACGTTNCTGGATACCGCGTTCAAAACTTACGTGATCACAAGCCGTAATGCNGAGCCGTTGATGTGCGCGTAAGGCCCTAGGATCATCGCGGAAATNACGACTGGTGATTGCTCGGGCTATCGTGGTGCGCTGTTTAATGATCTGGCGAAGAACCAACTGATACGTCTGGCCTACGCCATGCCCATGGAACTGCTCTGCAAGGGCGTCACCTTGGTAGCCGTGATCCCCGGGCCTCTGCGCTCCGAGTAGGTGCTCGACAATTCTGCGGTGAGATAAGCCAACTGGATGGATGTCGCAGAGAACGCGCGCGGCTTCAGCGAATCAGAGACGCTAATCTTCGTAGGCCGAGGCGTTGCTACGCTGGCGGCCTACCGTGATGTCCACCTAAAAATTAGGGCAGGCATCGGCCAGTTGGTGCCTGGCTAAGGAGTACAGTTTTAAGACAGTTAGGGCAGGTGACTTGACTGGATCGGGTTTGTCGAACGCGTCTGTCGAGAGATGCTAGGCGCGGGCGGGCCGGCGGATGGTGAGGAGCACTTCTGGATCGCAGACCGGCACGATATGACGAAGGGCAATCCACGCTGGATTTCGCTGCCTCTGCGTATTGAAGCGGCAATGGACGTTGCTCCCAATCGCATTCGGCAACCGTATTCGCAATAGAAAAACGCCGGCGGGGTTAGCGCCGGCGTTTCGTCACGTATGGGGAGCCTTCTCCGAATACGATCACTGAGTGAACCCTGTCGGGTGACAGAGTTTTTAGTGGCCGTAACCGAAGGCTCCCCTCATAGACTGACTGTCGATGGGATCACCTCCTTATACGTTCAGGGCGCCCGTCGGCGTGCCATGTGGAGATTCCCCCTGGTTAGAACGTCCGGCACGATATCTTTGGAACTGTGTGCCTGGTTGCCCGGGCACGTAATGATTTATAGCCCACGCCCTTGCAGGGTGTCAAAGCCTAATGCTTATCAGAGGTAGATTCACCAGGGGTCAGGTTTGAATTCTGATGAAAAGACGTTGAGATTAAGGGACCAGGGTTTGCACCTGCCATGTATTGCCATCGAATTTGTACAGTCGCCGATCATGGATCCGATCGGGCATGCTGAGGTCGAGTCGCTCAACGCGGTCGGCTACGAGTTGCAGGCCTGCTGCGCCCGCAGGAGCAGAGAGTGTGTCTTCCGGGTACTCTGCCCGCAAGTCGTCAAACAGGCCCAGCAAGGTATTGCGATCGGCGACGGGTGAGCTTTGCGGCTGGTGATGCTGATATACATAGTCGAGGTATTTCGCTGGCGTTGGTCGATATGGCCAGTTCTCCTCGATGACAGCCTGATCGATGGACTTCAGTGTACCGGCGACCCGGTATTGCACATCTACGCTCGAATAGTAGACCAGGAGTTCGCAGCGGGCGCCTGCGTCAATTGCGGCCCATTTGGGGCTCGAGCGATTCACGAATAGGTTGAGCGTCGTTGAGGTGACGTCACGAAGGACCAGGGTGCGCACTGATGGTTCGCCAGCCATCGTAGCGAGGGCCAGTACACAGAGCGGCGCCGCTGGGTCGCCAAGCTCCCTGGCGCGTTGTCGGTCAGCATTCAGCAGGCCAAGCGGGCTGGTATCAGATGTCATGTACGATGGGTTTAGCGTTTTCCTGGCCGGGCGGCAGTATATGCAAGTTCTTTGCGGATTACTTTGCAATATGAACCGCCAACTTGCGGAGAGAAAGGCTACTTTTCGATGTTTGTCGACGTGTAGATGGGGAAAGACCTGATCAAATCGCCTGCGCGGGCCATGTTGGTAGCACTCCTGTTGTGCACATAGGAGGGACTCTGGCGACATTCGCTTTCTGGACGACTCAATGATGGCGGCATCAGCGATTGGATAATTGCAAAGCAAGGTGTAAAGACGGGATCAGTTGGAATACAGTCTTCGATTACCGTGACATTGTTGAATACACGCTGTTGGCTGAGGACAACGGTAGTGGACTGGCTTCGGTAGTCCTCGTCGCCGACTTGATCCTTTCACGTTGTTTGGACTGGATAGTNATNGCACGGGCGNGNATTTTCCCTCTCAGGCCGGGGCTCCAGCCTGACCAGGAGGNTTCCGGTGTATTCGGACCGATGACGGAGCTGGGCTTTTCCTGGCGGAAAGGGCGCATCCACGGGTTACGATAGGCTGATGACTGACTTTCAGATCCCTATTTCAGACGCCATGCCCTCGGGAAGTAGCTTTGAGATTCGGTTCAAGGTCGAATTCAAATGGCGTTCAGGTAGGTTCGGGTGTGTTTGCATTTTCAGGAGTTGGCGGACACACAACTAGAGGAGGGCCAGAGCGGCGAAGGTGTCCTTGAAAGAGTTTCTCAACGATTCGATGGGCGCAGAACCTATGTTGCGATTGAAGATTCTGTTAGCAATATAACCACTGAGCGGTNGCAGCCAGACCGCGGCTACGATCAGCTTGAACCTGGATTGAAAGCGGCTCTTCTACCGCATGTCGGGCGACCTGAGACGTGTGCGTGACGTCGTCGATGCCTCCGCGAAACGGCATCGTGCGATTATGGAGTCAGGCGCGGCCGATTCAGACGGCGCTTACTTCAGGCATATGTCTGTCGGGCCAGTTCCGCATTGTTGGCAATCAGCACGGCTTCAATTGTGTTGCCCTGTGGTTGGACGATGCCCTCGACAAACTCATGCCATTCATAGTCAGTCTGCACCGTGGACGAGAGACGGGTCGTACCACCCGTTTCCAGGTCCGCCGACTGGCGCGTGATCCCATTGATTAGGAGTGACACGTGCCCTTCACCATCAAAGGTGAGCTCAAGGTCTGCGCCGCGATAGTGTGTCGACAGTGTGTGCTTCAGGCGTTCGGCCATGAATGCGGGTCCGGATGCTTGGCTGGAGACGCAATTGTCGCACGTATGCCCTGCCCGATATTATATGATTGAGCCCGACAAATATGGGGAGGGAGCATGGCTCAACTCGACGATATCAAAGCAGAAGCCAGGGCAATTCAGGAAGGGCTGAAACGGATGGGTGCCAATCGGGTCGTGGCGCTCTCAGTACATGTGCAAAAAGAGGTGGTCGCTGATCTCGAGGAGCGTGTGGCTAAGCTCGTGACAGCTCTCGATTCGATGGAGTAGGTAGCCGGGCGAGGCCAGCAGGCCGTCTCATACCGCTGCAGCTCTTGCCTCAAAGTATATAAACGTCACTTTGAAAGAGCGGACAAGGAGCGCGCTCTTTGTTGTGGCCGCCGTAAAGGCGGTAGCCATAGACCCCTGTCGAGATTACCGGGAACGCTACCGAACGTTGCGCCGGCTTCGCCTGCCAACAGCAGTGAATTCCGGTAAGCACGAAGGGCTCGCTGTACCACCCTCAAGCCACACCGAGCCAACTATGCGCACAAGCCCAGAGTGCGTTGAGTTCGTAGCCTAGGGTCAGCTTGCCTCGTCTGACAGCCACCAAGCGTTCGACACTCGGCTAGCAGCTCCCTGCTTTCGCCTTCAGCTTCGCCATCGAGCAAGCTCGTGTTTGCGGCTTTTACGAAACCGTCGTAGTCGAGAGTGGAGATGTCGCCTTGCTAGGTTTGAAGTGTCATATTGGCCGGGTCGAGCGGGGCTCGTTAGAGTTGCCGGTGCAGTTTAACCGCCGGTGCCAATCAGGAAAAAANGATGAACACTGAACCCATAGCAGGTGCACTCGGTGCGTTGCTCTCCGGNNTTGACCTNGCGACGCTTGCAGACGCGGAGTTTGCGGCGGTACGAACCGCCTGGTTGGAGCACGAAGTCCTATTCTTTCATGGCCAGACCTGGACGCCTTCGCAACATGCGGCATTTGCGAACCGCTTTGGCCCGCCTCAGACTCACGCCGCTTACCCTCACGTGCCTGGGTTTNAGCAGCTGACNATTCTCGAGAACGATCGAGATAATCCGCCCACCATTGAGCAATGGCATACCGACATGACNTTCCGCACCCGNCCGCCACTCGGCTCTATCCTGCATTGNNTAGTTGCNCCTGAGCGTGGNGGAGACACTCTATTTGCGAGCACGTCGGCAGCGTGGGAAGGATTGTCAGATGCATGGCAGAACCTTTTGGAGGGACTGTTTGCGGTGCATGATTTTGCCCACGGATTTAAAGAGAGCCTCGAGGCTNCGGGCGGCCNGGAACGCCTCGCTGGCATGGTGCGAGACAATCCTCCCGTGACCCATCCGGTGGTCACCATNCATCCCGAGACTGGCCGCAAAGGNCTCTACGTCAACTCGTTGTTTACCCGAGAGATCGTTGGCATGACGCCAANGGAATCAACNGCAACCCTTGCATTTCTGTTTNAGCACCTAACGAGCCCCGAGTTTACCTGCCGGTTTCGTTGGNNGGCGGGTTCGGTGGCGCTCTGGGACAATCGCATCACACAGCACAAGCCCGTCAACGACTACTGGCCGCAGCACCGCAAGATGCAGCGGATCACGGTGGAGCAGNGCTGACTGANATTCAGGCGGTTGCCGCATCCATCGTATATACGGTCACTGGCGGTTCATCGGCCTGTTCAGGCAGCACCGGGTACTCGCCGGTGAAGCATGCGTCGCAATACTGCGGTGCAGCAGCGTCACGACCTTCCTCACCCACGGCGCGATAGAGCGCATCGATNTCCAGAAATGCTACAGATTCCACGTTGAAATGTGCCGGCATCTCGNTGTGGGCATGGGTTGAAGCCAGNAGTTCGCTAGTTTTCGGCGTATCGACCCCGTAGTGGCAGGTTGCCATCCATTCGGGGCAGGAGATGCGAATGTGGATCTCCGCCGCGCCGGCATCTCGAACCATCTCCGCAACCTTTTGCAGCGTGGTACCACGTACGATGCTGTCATCAACCAGCGCAACGCGCTTGCCCTTCAGAACCGTGCGGTTCGCGTTGTGTTTAAGCTTGACACCCAGGTGGCGTATTTCGTCCGTCGGCTCGATAAATGTCCGGCCAACATAGTGGTTGCGGATGATGCCGAGTTCGAACGGGCAGCCCAATTCCTGGGCGTAGCCAAGCGCGGCCGGNACCCCCGAGTCGGGTACCGGGACAACGACGTCGATGATGTGCTTTTCGGCAAGNGCCAGTTCCTGACCCATGCGCTTGCGAGTGTCGTAGACGTGCTGACCTTGAATGAAGCTGTCCGGCCGTGAGAAGTACACGTACTCGAATATGCAAAACCGGGAAGGGGGCGACTCGGCGAAGGGTCGGGTTGACTCGACGCCGGCTTCGGTAATNGTCACCATCTCACCTGGCTCAATGTCTCTGACAAACGTCGCNCCGATGATGTCGAACGCACATGTCTCTGAGGCGAGGATCCAACTGTCCTCCATCTGACCGAGCACNAGAGGTCTGACTCCGTAGGGGTCACGCACGCCGATCAGGGAGTTGTCGGTCAGCAGCACCATGGAGTAAGCGCCCTCAACCTGGGACAGGGCGTCAACAATCCGACCGTGNAGGGTTTGCTCTTCCGACACTGCGATGAGGTGGATGACAACCTCAGTATCCATCGAGGTGCGGAAAAGGCAGCCTCGTTTTACTAGACTCGTGCGGAGTTCGCGTGCATTGGTGAGATTGCCGTTGTGGGCAAGGGCCAGCCCGCCGGTTTCCAACTCCGCAAAGAGTGGCTGGATATTGGCGTAATTCTGTTTGCTGCCGCTGGTGGANTAGCGGTTGTGACCAATGGCCGCCGTGCCCGCTAGGTGGTCAATAACCGAGCCTTTGTTGAATTGATCGCCAACCCGACCAAACGCGGTGCGCTGGAAGAAATCCTTGCCGGTGGTCGAGACGATGCCTGAGGCTTCCTGGCCGCGGTGTTGCAGAGCGTGGAGGCCAAGTACGCAGTGCGCNGCGGCGTCCTGAGCATTGAGCACACCAAAGATGGCGCACTCTTCCCGGGGCTTGTCGATAGTCATGGGCAGAACGATCAGGACGGGAAGTGGNGATTGTACGTTCTCCGGAAGGCCCATACCAACTCAGGCGAGTAACCGTGGNATCACGTCGCGGATCGCACTTATAGCCTGCTCGGGTTGATCGAGGAAAAGGTGATGATGGGCATCGGTGATGGCGTGAACGCAACCCGGGCGAAACAGNTGCGAGACTTCCTCAATGATCAATGGGTCGAAGAAACGGCTCTNCGCTCCATATATCAGNCCGCAGGGTGTCTTCATGCCAGCCAACATCGTGCGAGCGTCGGGATATTCCGGTTCTTCGGTCATCTTGGCGAAAATCGTCGGGTCGAGTTTGAACCGATACCCTTGGGGTTCCTGGCGCACGGCGTGCACCGCAATGTGATGCAGGATGTCGGGCGCGGGAGCAGGCTGCGGCGGACGCAGCCGGAAGCGCCTCGCGGCCTCCTCCAGCGTCGGATAGTGTCGAATGTGTTTCTTTGGCATCGGTGGTGTACGCCGCTGCCTCTGACGGACAGGTAGCGCGGAGTCAATCAGAAGCAGCGCCGTAAACGCAGCTGGATNCAGGTATGTGGCCAGGCGGGCTAACGTGCCGCCGAAACTGTGACCGGCGAGCAGNGGCTTTTCGAAACCGAGTTCACTGCAAACCGCCAGCATCTCCTCGGCATAACAGGCAGAGGAGTAGACGTCGCGATGGTCGCTGTCACCATTACCTGTGAGGTCGATTGCCGCGACGTCATACTCTTCGGTCAGGTAAGGCGCGATCCCATCCCACCAGTGCGCGTTGGCGGCATGACCATGAACCAGCAGCATGCACGGTTTGCGGTGTGGCAGTTTAGCCTCAGCCGGCCGTGACCATTGCAGATAGTGCACATTGGCCCCTTGTACGGTCACGCTGGCGCTGATAGCAGTTGTTCGCATCGGGCGCGGATTATATACGGCGCGTACCCACTAATAGCGCATGCGGCAAGTTTTGGGCTGGTGTGCACTAAAAAAGGGCGCACTGAACTCGGTTAGGTAACAAAACGGTGCGTCAAAGGGCCTATGCGAGAACTGCGTAACACCCGCAAGCCCTCGTCTAGTAGGGCTCTGGACCACTTTGGCTACCTTGGCACAGCCTGTGCAAAGACAGTGCAAACAACAACCTGTCCAGGAGTAGACGCATGTCGATCAACTGTTTGCCAAAAGCGAGATGGGCCCTGCCCGTACTGCTGTTGCTTATGCCGGCAACCGCCATGGCGGACGAGCTTAATTCTGGCGATACCGCCTGGATGATTGTCGCCACAGCGCTTGTGCTTTTCATGACCATCCCTGGTCTGTCCCTTTTCTATGCAGGTATGGTGCGGAGTAAAAACGTACTGTCGGTTCTTATGCAGTGTTTTGCCATTACAGGACTGATGTCGATCCTGTGGGCACTCTACTTGTATAGCCTTGCATTCGAAGACGGCGGCGGTATGAACGCCTTTGTGGGCGGCCTTTCGAAGGCTTTCCTATCGGGCGTAACGGTTGACGCAATGTCGGGTACGATCCCCGAAACCGTCTTTATGACCTTTCAGATGACATTTGCCATCATTACCCCGGCATTGATTGTTGGCGCTTTTGCTGAGCGTATGAAGTTCTCCGCCATGCTCTGGTTCCTTGCGATCTGGGTCACCGTTGTATATGCGCCTGTCTGTCACTGGGTATGGGGTGGCGGCTGGCTCAGCGATCATGGTGTACACGATTTTGCTGGAGGCACGGTGGTTCACATCAATGCGGGTGTCGCAGGGCTTGTTGCCGCGATTGTTCTCGGTAAGCGTAATGGCTATCCCACAACGCACATGCCGCCACACAACCTCGGCCTTACGGTGGTTGGCGCCTCCATGCTGTGGGTTGGATGGTTTGGCTTCAACGCGGGCAGTCAGCTCGCGGCTGACGGCACAGCGGGTATGGCGCTGGCCGTAACCCAGCTTGCTAGCGCTGGCGCAGCACTCGCCTGGATGTATGCTGAGTGGATCACCCACGGCAAGCCTTCGGTTCTTGGGATTGCCACCGGTGCTGTGGCAGGTCTTGTTGCGATCACCCCAGCTTCCGGCTCGGTGGGTCCAATGGGCGCTATCGCGATTGGTCTGCTCTCAGGCATCGGCTGCTTTTACGCCGCGACTCGCCTGAAGCGATCATTTGGGTACGACGATTCGCTGGATGTCTTTGGAGTGCATGCTGTGGGTGGGATCATCGGCGCGGTGCTGACCGGCATCTTTTGTGCCGAAGGTCTTGGCGGGGTCGGGTTCGGGGGGGACAACACCTCGATTCCGGATCAACTCAAAGCGCAGATCATTGGTGTGGTTGCCACGATCGTGTACTCAGGTGTGGTTTCCTTTATTATTCTGAAAGCGGTGGACGCGGTAATTGGCTTGCGGGTCACCGAGGATGAAGAAGCCGAAGGTCTCGACCTGGCTCAGCATGATGAGCGAGGCTACATCCTCTGATCAGACCTTCTCAATAGGCTCTATGTCTACGCAAACGGGCGCCAGAAGAGGCGCCCGTTTTGCGTTTCAGGAACGCGTGCGACGCAGATATCGTCTTGTCTTCAGCCAATAACGGAAGCGACTCTCGATACCAGCGAGAGCGGCGCGCGGCTTCTCGCCGTAGCCCTGCGCGAGCGGTGAGATGTTTTGGAGTTCAGCCAGCCAGTCATCGTTCGTTTCATACCCATAACGGGTAATCGTGGCCGCGAGTTCGGAGTATTGGTCCAGCTGGAACTTCAGTCGTGGCAGGTGCTCACGCCAGTGATTTTGGCTAACAGTTTCGATAGGGCGCACGCCGAGCAGAGATGCCCGCGCTGGTTCTGAGGTCGTGGCGTGTTCTGCAAACTCAGTAAAAGGGTGGCTTTCCGCCAGAAATGGGAATGCTTCTCTGAGTGAGGTCTGTACCGCCAGCGGATCAGCGACCAGTGCCTCATAGCGCACTTCGAGGAATCGGGGGTGATCCTTCATCTGCACGGCTGCCGCCTCATAACGAAGCCATCGCTCAAAGCTTGCGAAATAGATGTTGGGCCGGGAGGGGTGGATGCTTGTTACTACCGATCGGGGGTCCCGCAGGACGTAAACCAGGTAAAGGTTTGGGTCAGCTTCGAACGCGGTGCGGATGTGAGTCACATCCGACGGCTTTTTGCTGAAGGACAGCCCTGGTGGGCAGGGGCTGTCGAAGATGCTGCGCTCATGATCACATGCCTCGTCGTGTTTGAAGCAGGTCGATATCAGTTCGTAGAGCAGCGTGGTACCGCTGCGTCGGCAGCCCACCACGTGTAGACGTATCCCGGGCATAAGCTTCAGCGCTCGTCGAAGACGATTCGCTCCTTGCCAATCCATATCGCCGACCGAGAAAAATCGATGAAGCGCTTTTCGTCTTCAATGGCGGCACGGCTGCCGATCCGCGCTTCGGGTGCACTGGCAAGCGAGCGATCGAGCCAGGTCTCGGCGTGCCCGAGATAGGGCGGAATAAGGGTCCCCCGCTGTTCGCGCAGCGTGGCTTCCAGCGGCGATTCAACCCTGTGTACTTGCNTGTAGCGTGCCATGCTCATTGTTCCAGCGTGCGCGCGGATGATGGGACCATGATTCTGTAGCCAGTGTCCGCCTCCTCGGTCGCGAGGTCGGTAGCGGCTGCGCTTTGGATTCCTTGTTCGGCATCGTCGTTGGTATGCCACCAGAGTTCGGTCACGCCATCGTACCGAGGCTCCATTGCACCCCTGGGGCGTATTAGGGCCTCGTTCAGATCATCGTCAGCGGTTGTGACAAAAATGGCGCGCGTGATTTTCAGGTCAGCGGCGGTGGCTACAATGCGCGCGGCGTAACGCCTGTGCCAGTGTTCGGCAAACGCCTGCGGATCGAGGTCGGGGTTGCGCCGGTGCAGAAAGGTCAGTCGCAGCATGGTCTAACTCGCAGATGTGCCACCATCTGCCATGTACACGCCGCCCGTAACATAGCTCGCCTCGTCGGATGCCAGAAAAAGCATNACGTTGGCAATCTCGGANGGNTCGGCATAGCGGCGCAGNGGCACTGACGCGGCAATCCTGCTGTGTACCTCATCAGCATCGTTCATTCCGGTGCCTTGCTCGATGCTGCGCATCATTCGGGTCTCTACGGGGGCCGGGTTGACGGTATTCACGCGAATGTTGGTNGAGGTGCCCGCAATCGCCGCCGATCGCATCATGCCAATGACNGCGTGTTTGCTGGTCACATACGGCATCATTGCAGGGCTGCCTTTGATCCCTGCAGTCGAGCTCGTGATGACAATGCTGCCGCNGCCGTCGGCCGCCATGACCGGCATTGCATACTTCAGGCCCAGCCAGACACCTTTGACNTTNACGGCCATCACCTGGTCGTAAACGTCCTCGGGGTAGTCTTCGATGGGCGCGAGCACGCCCTCTACCCCGGCATTCGCAAGCAGAATATCGATTCGTCCAAATGNCCGTTTGGCTTCAGTGATGTAGTGCTCAGAGTCGTCGGCGCGGGTCACGTCCGCAGCGCAGATGACGAGGTNGTCNCCACCACCAAGATCCGCGGCTACGGATTCAAGATCTTNCGGTCGCAGGTCCACAAGAAATACCCGGGCGCCTTCAGCAAGAAAACGCCTTGCAGCGGCTTGACCGATACCGCCTGCGCCGCCCGTAATGATTGCCGATTTACCGTTTAGTCGTNCCATCTTCATGCTCCCCCGTNAACTTGCAGTAAGCGACCATATCACTCCTACCATGGCTCCAGCGGAGCACCGGGTAGATCGTCCCATACCTGNTCTGTCCTGTAGACCCGCATCCCTTGAGCCAGGTAGTTAGGCAATGCCTGAGGGTGATCGAGCGAGCAGGTGTGCAGCCAGACTCGGATAGGGTTGCTACTCCAGGCCGCCGCGAGGGCGTCGCGTAGNAGCACTCTGCCAATTCCTCTGCCGATGAACTGTGGCAGNAACCCGAATAGCGCAATCTCGGCGGAGCGATCCGGATGCNGTTCGAGCTCAAAATATCCGCATGGTGTGCCGCTAATATAGCCAACCCAAGTTTCGATCGTGCCGCGGCTGACGTGGCGCTTCCATTGTTCGGGTGTCCATTTCCTGCGCATATACCAGTTGCACTGCGCGCCAACACTGGCGTAAAGGAAGCGGCTGAAGGCAGAGGAGGGCTCGATAGCATGCATCAGTATGTAGGGTGTGTTGGTCTGCTTGGTGAGGTCACCTTGATCAATCATCTCAAGGTAGTTGACCGTAACGAGGGTCCTCACGTGGTGGTGACCCACCCGCCAGAAAATGGCACTACCTGTCCAACAATGAAGTCTGAGTTGTTTGATGCAAGAAACAGCGCTANTTCGGCGGTCTCGTCAGGCCTTGCTATACGACGGATCGGTACGTTGCGCTGCAGATGCTTCTGGAACCGCTCGGTTTCGACAAGATCGTCCGGGTAGTAAGCAGGGTTACTGACATAGTTCTGGGCAATCGCGTTGATTTGCACGTTGTGCTGCGCAAATTCGAGACCTGAGGCGCGGATGAAGGCGTTCTGGGCACCACGGGANGCGCAGTAGGCGGTCGAACCCGGTATGCCGCGCAATGGTGCCGCGCTGGTGATNGCGACGATCTTNCCNTGTCCCCGTTCGGCAAAAGCCGGAGCGTAATGGCGAACCAGGCGCATCAGTGGGTGCACGAGTGAGTCGAACAGGTTGTGCCAGTCGAGATCATCAATATCAGCCACTGGCGTGTTGCAGGGATCGTGCGCGAGATTNGCTACCAGGATGTCGATTTCGCCGACNGCNCTACATGCCCTGGTCAGCGCCTCTCTTTCCGGTACTGCACCTTCCCAGGTCTGAACGTTGGCTGCCTCGGCGGTGAACAGGTCCCTGATGGCGGGACCCATGTAGTCGTCGACCTGTGTCACNAGTACGCGTTTGCTCTCGAGTCTACCCATGGTCGGTCTTCCCTGATTCAGTTGATTGAGGCCGCGTGTTGCTGGAGAAGCTCAAGCGGCACGATAGCCAGCGCTTTCGCGTGGGTGTTGGCTAGAAACACCCGGGGNGCCATGCCTTTCTCCTGCGCTTCAAGCCAGCGTCCCGCACAGAGGCACCAGCGGTCGCCTTCTTTCAGACCCTGAAAGCCAAACTCAGGATGTGGCGTTGAGAGGTCGTTGCCGGCAAACCGCGAGTATTCGAGGAAGTCGGTAGTGACTTCAACACACACAGTNTGCGAGCCCACATCTTCCTTGCANGTGTTGCAGCAACCATCTCTGAAGAACCCGGTCAGGGGGTCCATGCCACATGGCTGTAGCTCCTCGCCCAGTACATTCACTGATGGGTCGAGCTCGATTTCCGGCATGCTGTCCTCGTCTCTGGTTGCGAATACGTCGGTGTCGGATTGTCGCTGAAGCTGGCTTTTAGGGCCAGCTAACGAAGGGATGGTGCCGGTCTGCTTGGTGTCGGCTTGAACTCACTGGCATAGCATTGCCCGTCATCCCTAACTCTTCGAGCTGCGCAATGATCTGCCGCAGTTCCTTATCGGATGCTTCGTCTTCAGATAGGACCCGGATGAACCACAGCCAGCGGCTGCTATTCGTGCGGGAAGCCGCGACGCTCGTTTCGTCTTCAAAGGAGAAGGCCGCCTCGAAGTGTTCCATTGCGAGGTCAAAGTGATGGGCTGCGAAGGCGAGCGCACCCGATGCCCATTGGCCGTTGGTACGTCGCCCTGGCAGCAGATCCAGCTAGGTCGCGAGTTACGCGTTGAACGCAAGTGAAGCCTAGCTCGTTGCAATGTTTTAGGTGACAAGGTCGGTCGGATCGTCCCAGTCGTCGGTCCAAAGGTTGGTAACAATGCGATAGGGTAGTTTGACAGAGGTGTCTTTGCGTTCAGCGCTCCCCATCGACGGAGCGGCAACGATCAAACCTCGTGCGATCACTATGCGGCCATCGAGGCTACCGGCCTGTAAAATGCCTTGGCCCGTCGCGAAGTGTGCGCCCATAGAGTCGTTAGGGTCCGGTAGCTGAAATATCACAGCAGTCCATTCAGTTGGTTCAGGTTGGCAAAACGCTCAGGATTCAAGTCGCGATCAGCAAGGGCCGGATGGTCGGGTAGGTATCGATGCACACGATAGATGCTCACGGTGGGTGAACCGTTTGCAGCATTGTTTACAAAGGGGTTGATCCACTCCCACGCGGGCTGACGTTGCTGGGTCACTTCCAACAGGCGCCCGCTGGTCCCTTCACACAGGAGAACGTTGCCGCCAGGTTGTCGGGATACGCCGGAGATATGGCCACTGAACAGTTGTGGTCCGGGATTGCCTTCATAACTCCAGACAATCTCGTCGGTTTCCGGACTCACCTCGATGACGCGGGACGCCGCAGTGCGGTTATCGAAGATCAGTACGTTGCCGTCTTCAACAAAGGTGGGGTTGTGCTGCCCGTGGGTCTTGGTGAACTTCCATCGCAACTCTCCGCTGTTATGATCGATGATCGCTACGCGGTCGTTGTTGCGGCATGAGAACACAATGTCACCTGCTTCGTTCACGTCGATGCCGTTGATGTGAGTCCATTCCCATCTCAGGGTCTGCGAGTCGATGGGATCCTTTTTGGGGTCGAGGAGTTCCCAAGTATGTATCCGGCGCACTTCCTTGCCCGTTGTGTCGATTTCTACCAGATCATCGCCCAGCAGGCGCGGCAGGCGTTCCCGCGGCCGCTTTGTGCCACCCTTGACCGACTTGTGCAGCGCCTCCGGTAGCTCGACCCATTCCGGGACCATCGTGTTTCCGTTCGGGAAGCGGAAAAAATCGTGGTGCTGGGCCTTATTGTCGTATTGCCAGACCACATTCCCATCCCAGTCCACCTCCTGCAGAGTCGTGTGATAGCCCCCCAGCCGCCGAATGTGTTCTTCAAATGGCAGCGGGGGCTTGGTAGGCTCATCGTTCGGGCGGCGCGGCAGGCCGCGTTCCGAGCCGGTCATCAGTAAGTTGCCATTGTTGAGCAGACGGCCATAGCCGGGTCTGATGCTGCCAAACGTCCACCTGTGGACAACGCGCCCACCCATGTCGATCAGGTAGGCATGATCGTCGCCGTGCGGCGTCAGCAGGGTGTAACCCTTGGCTGAGAGATCAGGACGGTGAAAGGTGAGCCCCGTCGGGCGCGCAACAGACCAGCCCATGGCTCAGGCCCACTTCACGGTGTTGTAAATCGCAATTTCGAATTCGTACATGTGACAAATGATGCCTCTCTCTGGCGTGACTTCGTGCTGAGCAAGTTACAACGGCAGCCTTTCCCTTTCAGTAGACTAGTCTTCGACACTCTGGACCGCCGCTAGCACCGTATCGGCCGACGTCTTGAGTTTGTGGTTACCTCAGTATGTGAGCATTGGCTCATTGAACAGGTAAACCCTCCCCAGCCGCCTTCGGTGACGGCCTTTGCGTAGCTTCCGCGAGCGTGATGGCGCACCAGAAATGTTCCAGCATCGACTTGTCCCGCGGCAATGTCTGGTCGTAAGACTGAAAGCGCTT
>PAWP01000042.1 GCA_002714125.1 Gammaproteobacteria bacterium | reverse complement strand
CGAAGCCAGGCTTCCCCCCTTGCCAGCCTGGCGGCAGACCCTGGCTGAGGCCACCAATCAGTTGCGCATGGCAAAGCCCGAGGTCTTCCGCAGCGTTGACCTGCCATACCTCGCGCCCACTGTCGTCAGACCGCCACCGGAACCCGGGTCTTAATCCCACCTCTACCTTGCTTTAGTTTCTTTTGCGACCAACAACGGGAGCATCAACGATGACTGATCAAACTCCCAGCCGGGGCCGACAAGCTACTGCGGAAGCCGCCGACACGTTTTTCCTGATGGCACCGGTCGTGGGTTCAGGGTTCAAGGGCGAGGCGCTAGCCGGCGGCAACGTTGCAATAGTATCGCTTGGCAACACTGTCGCGACTGCTGCCATTCTGATGGTAATTATCAGCGTCTTTGGCCCCGCGTCCGGGTGAACTGCTGAGGGAGGCGGCAGACTTAGGCGCCGCCCGAGTTTTTCAGTTGGAAGCAATACGGCGTTATCGCGACCTGGACCGAACGACCAATGTGGTTTGCTCCCGGCTGAACCTAGCTGCACTGTAGCAGGACCTGGGTGGCGGAAGTTGCCCAGANGCGATAGACGAATTCGGCTATGNAGAGGCCGATGTNGGCCTGGCTAGGGCAGCCGCACTTACAACCCGCGATGCCCACAAAGATCCATCGCTTCCAGCGCAGTAAGGGGNGCTACATGACGAGCTAGCTATCGATCAACCGGCAAGTTATGCCGCACACTGACCGGCCCTACGCCCCAGCGGCGACACTGAAGGCGCAATCGTTCAGACTCGCCTGGAGTCGCAGCCGGAGAAAAGAATCAATAACTAATCCGTCCGTGCCGAGCTCCTGCTCGAAGGCGCACTNGCCCTGACCGCCGCCCAGGAACAGCAACGTTTCCGNCACTAGCGTCGCAAGTGCCTCGCCATCTAACAGGCGANCGGGATTCACAACCGCACAGCATACGTCTAACAGCTGCGCACCTGAGGCCAGGCGGAAACTTAATCGGCAGCAACCGAATCAGCCTCACCCGCGTCGCCAAACATCTCTTCCAGATGGCTTTCNGGCAATGGCTGCGTCAACCGAGAGACCGCGTAAGTCGTCGCCACTGATACGATCTCGCCCATCGCGGAGCACGAGAACGGATTNGGCGCCTCACCTTTGAGCCAGGTAACAATGCCAAAGAGGGGCGTAGCCTCGAACCAAGAAGGCTCAAGAATGCCGCTGTGGAGCACTATNAAAACGCTCATGCCTGCAACAAGCCCAGCATAGGCACCAGCCTTCGTCACCCCGCGCCATAGCGCGCCAAGCACCAGCGGGCCTGCAAACGCAGCCATCATGCCACCAATNCCAATCCACACAATCAGNGCGATGTTGGTATCCATGAGCGCCCAGGCAAGTGCCGCACAGATCGCAAGCACAATGACCGTGCTCCAGCGGCTGATGGACAGTACCCGTTTATCCACCTCCTCTTCCGAGAGCTCAGGGCTGAAGCGAGGGACAATACTGCGCCGATAGAGGTCATTTGCCACTATCTGCGAGGAGGAGATGACCAGCCCGTCTGCAGTCGACATGACCGCGCAAAGCACACCCACCCCGATCAATGCCGCGAGCCAGGTCGGGAAGAGCTCAATAAAGAGTTTGGGTAACGCCTCGTTGGGATTTGCTCCGGCCTGTAGCAGGGCTTCGTCGAACAAGCCTCTGGCTAGGACACCGGCGAGCACCAGCATCGCCATGACGAGGCCAATCATGAAGGCCAACTTCACGAACACTCGCTGATCTTCACCACCCTTGAGCGCCCACAGTTTGTTGCCAATGTGAGGCAACAACCCCAACGGCATGTGCGCAAAGAGGATCGCCAGGATCGCCCACCAGGAGTGGTAAAGGGGCGTCGCGGGGTTCAACCAGGCAAGATGTTTGGGGTCCGACTCGTCGACCTTATCGAGCACCTCGGACAGGCCACCGTCAAACCCAGCACCAATGAAAAACAGCACAATCACTACAATCCCAAGAATAAGCATCAGGGCACCCTGCACGCCATCAGTCAATATGTCCGCATGGGCGCCGCCCATGGTCACGTACACCATGAGCACGACAGTAGTAATGCCCAGTGCCCAGGCATCCGACAGACCCAGCATTGTCTCGAACATCACAAGTCCTGACACCAGCTGCCCGGCAAGATAGAACAGCAGCATCAGCGAGAAGATCGAAACAAGAATCCGGATACCATTGCTTTGATACCTATCTCCGAGATACTCGGGGATCGAACGATTACCAAACCGGTTGCCGCTTGTGGCGATCAGCCGCATACATACGAGAACTCCAAAGTACAGGCTGATCGGATACAGGATGTTGCCCAGCACGGCGGGCATTCCCCACTCATAGGCAAGTGCCGGACTGCCAAGAAACGTTGCCCCGCTAGCGGTGGTTGCAGCAAAGGCAAGCGCCAGGAACAGCGGGCCGTACGCACCACGCGCCGTAGCGAAGTCGTCAGCACTNGCAACCTGCCGGGATCCAATCCAGCCAAACCCAACCATCGCCCCTACATAGAGCACCAAAAAAATCCATGACCAAGTAGCCAGATCCATATGTGTTCACCTTTCTGCTCGGACCTGCGGTCCGTCTCCCGACGCCGCCGGGTCATTATCCGCCAGCGGCTCGGCGGCATGCTAGTACTGCGTGATTCAACCAGATTTCAGCGTCCATCACAGGCGGCCACAGCACTCAGCCCCCGGCAATACGACCGAAGGCAAAATTCCGCACCGGGAACCGATTCAAGCCGCGCACCCTGCGGTCCTGCAGGTAAACCTGGCCAATCTCGTGCGTCGGCAGCACTACATCGTCATCGATAAGGATCTGCTGCATTTCACCAAAAAGATCCATCCGCACTTTGGCGTCACGCTCAAGACGCGCACGGTCAATTAGCGCGTCGTAGCGCAGGTTCCTATAGCGGCCGTCATTGAACGTACCCTCAGAATGGAAAATCTCTGCAAAGAACACCGGATCTGTGAGCGAGCCGCTGCAGAACCTTGATTGCGCGATGTCAAAATCACCTGCGATGAGCTTGGCAATCGCCTGCTTGAACGTCTGACGATCGAGCAGGACATCAAGGCCCAGCTTGCCGGCCAGCTGAGCCTGCACATACTCATCGCGCTTCTCTTTACCTTCGGCGGCCAGCAGCACCAATCTCGGCAGCTCACCCCTTTCCCGGCGAACATCCGTCATGAGTGCCCGTGCGGCGTCGATGTCGGGGCGCTGGATTGTTGGCGGATAGGCTTCGATAAAGCGGCCTGCAACTGCCTGAGTATGCGTGGAAAAGATACTCCAGAGCGGTTTGTTGCCGGGCACTGCAATCACCCGTTCGATGTACTCCTCGGTATCGAATGCAAGACGCACCGCACGGCGCACACGAGGGTCACTGGTTGCGCGGCCGTCCCGGAAGTTGAAGGTGAGCATGGCCACACAGTTCGTAGAGTTGCGGCGCAAACGCAACTTTGCGCGTCCCACCTCAGGCAAGGTNNTTTCGTCTATGGCCACTTCGGCAATCTCGTCGCTCCGAAATAGATTGAACAGTGCGCGACTGTCCGTCGTCATGTAGCCAACATCAAGACCGGCAAGGGCAACCCGGCGTGCGTCCCAATAGTCGGGATTACGGCGCAGACTCAGGCTTGCCCCATGTACCCATGCCTCGAGCAGGAATGGCCCGTTCGACAACAGATCTCCTGCATCGGCTGCATAGCGTTGACCTTTTGCAGCAACAAAGTCAGCCCGGAGCGGATAGTACGAAGGTGCAGCTAGAANCGTGACAAAATACGGTGTCGGTCGGGCCAATCTGACCACAAAAGTACGCGGGTCTGGCGCCGCGACTCCAAGCTCGGNGGGCGCCACTTTGCCGGCCAGCGCCTCGGCGCCGTTTGCAATCCGGTTAGCGAAAACAGTTGAACCGGAAGCACCGGTCTTTGGATCGACCAGCCGCCGAAAGGCGAAAACGAAATCCTCTGCGGTCACCGGTTTGCCGTCAGACCAGCGCGCATCCGCTCGCAGCCGAAACGTAGCCTGATCCGCTGTGAGCTCCCATGACTCCGCTACCGCCCCTTNNANGCGNCCANGCGGATCGAGACGCACCAGCCCTTCGTTGGTCAAGCCGATGATGAAGCCGCTCGNGCTATCTTCGATGCGCGTTGAGTCGAGTGTTGGCGGCTCNCCTGAGAGAGCGATTGTTATCCGGTTAGCATCGAGATCAACACCGGTAGCTGCNGCATTCGTTGACAAGCACAANAACAAGAGCGCCACCANAATACCCAGCNCACGCCACCGCTGCTCCATCAACTCCCTANCATCAGCATCTCGCACAAACACTCCCGTTAATTGGACTCGCNANAATCACNTGGGGCGGATGACTATCCACTGGATCTTAGGCGCCTTACAAACAACAGATTCCTCATCAAGGNCTGTCANCAAAAAAGCAACTTNGCCAACCGGGTCTGTCGACCAGGATGAGATCGCACCAATCAGCNCTGGTCAGCNATCATCTGTTGCCCCATNCCCGTCCNTCGACACAATTGCCACACTCANACACCCANCANATCGTTCCNCAANCGCCCACCGGGAACCTACTGNCCNGCAACAAGCCTNCAGNGCNGCGCCGAATCCACGTTTTNGGAAACCGTCTGCGACTACTTTATANNNCGTTTGCTNTAGATTCCTTCNGCGTTGCTGGGCGTAACGATCATCGTCTTNGCGACTACGCGCCNNGTGCCGGGTGGGCCGNTCANGGGCGGNGATCATGGCGACCNAACGGCNGGGCAGCGCCGGCGGGGCGACGAGGCAGGTTGCTGGCCAGTCATATTCTCCGATTAGGCAGCATCTTGTTTGCGGAAACGTTNCTAANTGNCGGCAAAGCAAGTGCTCTTGGTTCGGTGTAACTCTCGACCCGGATGGGGNGGTCACAATGTAATCGCCTCTCAGCCCAACAATATNGGTCGACGCTTTACAAGCCACGCAGACCTTGGCTCACAGAAGGGCCAGAGATCTGCCGGGCGGTACTTCAACGTGCGTGCCAATTAGGCTAGGATTGAATTTGTGTTCTCAGCTATACTGATGCGAGTATNTGATGTGCGCTCAATGACGTCGAAAATCGGCGGAGACATGAGGAACAAGAACAATACAGGCTGTCGTCGACTTTTGAGGGACGATCTCGCGATGCCAGGCAAGTCGCAACAATCACCCGAAACGTTCGGCAAGGGTTAAAAGAGATGGAGCATTCTATGAAGTCGATACTTCAATACCTAACTGCNATGTCAGTTATCGCACTGCTCGCGAGCTGCGGCGGCAGCAGGTCCCCAGGGACAACACCAGANGTTACACCCNTGCCGNCCGATCCNGANCCAGTGCAGGATGTNCTTAGNGGNAAAGCGNTTAAAGGCATCATCATCGAAGGTGNAGTAGAANTAACTGATGCCAACGGTAATNCGGTANCCGTNCGNATTGGTGGAGCTACGCGCAGTGACGGNACATATGTGCTGAGAATGNNNNCAGACACACTCGCTTCGGTCACGCTGCCAGTGGTTGTGCAAGTTANCGAGGGAACCGCTGGGACCACAATTTGTGATGTAGATCGCAACATAGATGGTAATGAAAATAACGACTGCTTGACGAACGACGGCGTAACCTATGTAGCATTCGGCGAAGCCTACACACTACCGGCGGGCTTTATGATGGAGTCCGTGGTGGCGGAAGCACCCGAAGCCGGAGAAGCCGCGGTGGCAAACATCACCCCGGCAACTCACCTGCAAGTTGCACTTGCGCGTGAGGCGTCTGGTGGTGAAGGCGCCAGCCTTAGCGTGGCATCTGTGCAAGAAGCGGAGCAGGAAGTGCTCGGTCTAATTCAGTCCATTACTGGTGTCGATATGAGCGACGTCAGTCTTGCGACAATTGGCATTGAAGACCCTTCCACTATCGATGCCGANGACGCTGACTTAAGCGTTCAGTCNNTAGCNTTGTCTGCTTTCTCGGCGGCCGTTGCGGGTTTAGTCGACGCCGACGACGAGAATCAAAATACGATTCAAAAGGCACTCACAAACCTGACTGCGGCANTTTCTAGCGGGGACAATGGTCTTGAGGTGTCGGGTACAGATCTAGCCGAAGTTGCGTCAGCCGTTTCNGAATCACTTGGTGACATAGCTGAGCAATATGNNGCTGCCGGAGTAGAGAACGAAACTACAAACANTATCGAAGCTGCTCAATCCTCCACAACGCAGACGATCACGGAAGNAGAACTCATCGGTGATAGTNCAGTTGTAGTACCGCCACCAGTTNTCGACCCAGATAGCGCCACGCCAAAGGTNCTGGCAAGTGCATTCCTAGATGAATTCATAGACGTTCTAACGGTGTGGACCGATACCACCGGTGCAGAGGCTGGCACGACNGGTATAGCGCCAACTGAAATCTTGTTCACTGAGTTAGCTGCCGCCGAAACCTATGGCTCGGCTGCCGCAACAACAGCGTTTGATAACCTGGCGCACGCACTGATCGATGCGGAGGCTACCCTTGAGGCAGGCGCAACCGTGGTGAACGACGACACTGATCAAGACGATCTGCAATTTACACTNGCGAAAGATGAAGACGGCGTCGTGACCATGAGTAACGGCTGGGCGATGGTGATGGATAGTGCTCGCTCTACCCGTGCGACNGTGACTATCACATCGGGCACCTATAGCCGTACACCGGGCGTATCAGGCCAGCTAGCAATGTCTGGAGTGGACCTNTTAACTGAACANGTAGTCGACNCNGTGGCCTCTCAACTGCAGCACTTTGCAGGAAGCGTTACCGCTGACTTTGGACCGGACGCTACTGACCCAGGCGACCTTGGCCTAACCACACTGGCTTACGACGGAACCCATTTCGGCACTTCGACTGCCGGAGATTCTTTCAACTTGAGCGCAACACTTTCCAACATCTCCGGAACAGCGTTAGAAGATGGTGGGAGCGGCGGCAACATCAGCGGCGAATATACGGTAACTCTCTCGTTCGAAGGGGATCAAGACATCGCACTGAATTTCAACGGAACACTACGCGCTGCAAGCCAACATTTCTGGCTGCGTGGCGGTGGAAATACGATAATGGGGACGGTGACCGTACCAGGTGATTCCCACCTTGAGACAACAACACTTACAGACGGCACGTCAACGCTCACTATCGTTATAGACGCCGGCACCCAACCGATGTCGCTNTCATCGGCGGTAATAACCGTTGGTGACACTGAAGTGGCGACCGTCGACTCTGATGGCGTTGTTACCTTCAGCGACGACTCGATACGCTTCCTGCCGGCCGGTTTATTTTAGGCCTCAGAGCAAGATTGAGAAAACGAAAAGGGCGCCACTCGGCGCCTTTTTTTGTTTCCATCCAATTCCAGCGCGGAGAATGAGACAACGGCTACCAAAACCAGGTTTCGCGCTGGAGTGATCTGCATTAGGCTCGACGAGCTTTTGGTAGTCGANCTTGAAGACCCGNTAACTAAAGTGCGCTTTNTGTCCCTGCCTGGNGGAGGTATTGAGCCTGGTGAGACACCGGCGCAGGCAGCNGTCCGCGAAGCCCTNGAAGAGACTGGCTTNGCGGTGGAANTAGAGCTANGGTCCTCNNAAATTCATGAGTATGAGTTCACCTGGGCAGGCGATGTGTATGCCTGTACCACACAGTGGTTTCTCGCAGCCCTGTTACCCGAGCCACAGCAACCGGTCGAAGATGCGGTCTTCAATCTTGGACCACGTTGGATTCGTCTCTCAGAAGCTCGGGAAGCCCTCGCGTATCACCCCGGCTCGCGCGACTTCACACTTGCAATGATCGAAACCAGAAATTGTTNAANCCTNANCCNGGCCTCAGNATTGNCGTTTACTTTGACAGGACCTGTCCACNCGCCTATTGCNTGAAACACCGACCCGTGAGCATTTTNTCGCCTCCGNTNCAGCACACTCGGGAGNNCGNCAGCCAGCAATGAAGTAAGCGGACCGGCGACCAACCCNAACNTACCAACCCCGCCANAAAACTCGATTGCAATCCGTCGCATGGCGTAGTGGCTTCCTCTCCCACTCTTGGTATGACTGCGCATGCGCACTTTAGCCCACTGACAATATCCAAGAACCATTGTGATCGGTACACTAAATATGATCGAGTGTTATCGGATTTACATGCCTCGTAGCCTGCCAACATATGCCGCGCTGACGGCCATCGCCCTGCTGAGCGCCTGCGCCGGACTACAGGCAGTCAATGGTGGGCTTGCCGAGAGTGACCCCAGAGTAGAAGTCAACTCGGCCGAAGGTGCAGATCGCACCGTTATTCCACGGTTCGAAAACGGCATCGCGCGATCGCTGCTGGTTGCCGGTAAGGAACTCCGACCGAGTGCAGGCGCACCTTTCCAGGACACTACCGATGTTGCAAACGCCTTCGCCGAGCACGCAATGAAGCTGCGCCAGAGTGTCGACTTCACCCATCTCTATCCGAACACAGAGCTCTCGGTTAACAGTTTCCTTGCGGAGGTAGAAACCTGGCAGGGACAAGCCGCTCAAGCGGACGCGATTGATGGGCTTCGCAAGACCCAGTACGCGGAGAATACTCTGCGCGCACTATTCGGCCCCGCCGCTAACTGGGAATCTCTTGAAGTGAAGCTGGAGGCAGTTGCAGCCTTGTCATCGGCCCCCTCAATGTCACTGCCGGCTGGCTGGAACATTGCACTACTTGAGGCAGACCTGCATGCAGCCATGCTTCGACATAAGCACGAGTTCGCTATGTCGACCGACCTCCCACCCTTTGCGTTGAACCTTCCAATGCCACGGTCAGCGGCAGACGCACTGCCCTTGCCCGCACCTGCATACAGNGTGCTACTCAAGGCACAGGGCCATGAAGAGAGCCCCGANCANCTCCACAAAATCGCCCAGACNAGGGTTCAGGCANGGATGCCGCAGACCAGNACCTTTTCTNGTANGGCGGNCGCGGTTGATTNAGAGCAGGCTCGGCAANACCGCCTCACGGAGCTTGCCCGCGGCATGAACCAGNACCTCGACCAGGTCGAAACACTGACGCCTGCAACAGGATTGGCTGACCTGCTGATCTGGCGTGTTGAGCCAGGCCGAGAAACTGCCGCGCCGATGTTCGAATACGTTGCCAGCACGAAAACAGGCTTCCCTGCCGTCCTGTACGTCAATCTCTCGGAGGTCCATACAATGTCGGAAGAGGTCCTGGAACTTGCAGCAGCCGAGGCAATTCTCGGTCACCATCTGGCGGCTGCCTGGGGCTTCAGGCACGCAGCCGGTTGGGCCGCTTTCATCACACATCAACAATCANGCGATGACTCGCCGGCATGGGCCNCNCGCGAACTTGAGCGCTGGGTTTGGCTCGCCGTCGATGCAGGGCTCCACGGTGGCTCCTGGTCGGNAGCCGACGCCCGTCTTTACGCGGCAAAAGCGACTGGCCTGTCGGAGAGCATGGTCGNGACCGAGGTACGGGCNATTCTGAACCAACCCGNTCGTGCGGCATCCTTCTTNCCAACCTTCANGACCCTGANGCGGTGGCAGCAACGGCTCAACGGCGTCGGCGCGCCGAAGAAGGCCCTCTCTGTCGAACAGCTGCGCCGGATCCTTGGTGCCGGTGATGTGGCGGCGCCATTGCTGAACCGCGCCCTTGCTCTGGCATTCAACCGGTCGGAAACTCAGGCAGGGCCCGCCCCCAGGGCGGGCCAAGGGCAGCCTAATTGAAGGTGGGCTTGATATCGCAACTGTCGCCATAGCGGTATCGGAGCCTGGAGAGATTGCGGTAGTTGCGGCCCATCTGATTCATCATGCCCGCATAAATCGCCTGCCATTCGTCGTCGAACATCTAGATCCCGAAGGCTTCGTCGCCGAACTCCGCAACGGCAGCCAGCTTGGCTGCAGCAATCTCCTCAAACGCACGTTCCTTGTACCAGTTAGTTATGGCTTGCAGGTCTGCAGAACTGGTCCGATCCTGGTGCTGCATGCCACCGACCAGAATCCGGAACAACACACCACAGGTGACATGCTCGCTCATCGTGCGGGGAGGCTCCGGAGTCTGCTCGACAGCATCAACGGCGCACATCCAACAAACAAGGATGAACGCCAGGTTCCCGGTTTTTCGCGGTTGTGGTCTGATGTTCACCTTCTCACTCCTTTTGCCTGCTGACGTTCAATGTGCTCCATGGCTTCCTTTGCTGATAGACGCGAAAGTTCTTACCGATGCGCAGCGACGCAGCGCGTCACGCATGCAGGATCTGTATTCAAGAGGCTACGCAATGCCCAGCCGATGGCCTTTCTTATTAAGCACTAGTTGTAATGGGTATTTCGTTAAATCTCACCATACGACAGTTCAACATTTGCACACTCCTTCAGTCCCAAATGGGCGATGATAGACACGCGGCTGATCGAGAAACTGCGAGCACGGGAAAACTACTCGAGCCCACGCTACGCTCGCGCGCCATGATTCAACAGTATCGCACTGAATAGTGGCGCAAACCCGACAGCGAAATCCCACAATGCACCCTGTTCGACCGTGCGCCGATTGATCATCATGGAAGCCGGTGTTTGCCAGCTTCGAGTAGCGTTCCAGCCAGCAAAGACCATGGTAGCAGGCGCCTTGCTAAGGCGCGTCGACAGGGGTTCACTCATGTTCGAAGACCCCCACAGCCGATTTCCACTCTCGGCGCGTCAACCTAGATGTGTCTCGGTTGGCTAGCGCGGCGTCGCTTTCACCGCCCGGCGTGGGCCCACTTTCGTCGTTCCGGGCGACCACCGCGATAAGCTGTAGAGACAACCTCACGAACTAGCAACTCAAACAGCAGGTAGCGTGAAGCCGGCTTGTAACTCGAAACCGCCTCGGCCTCTTCACGTATCGTTACATCTTGAATCTGTCGAGCCAGNCCCGACATCTGAAACTCTCCGCTGCTACCCGATGTGTCGGAGAGCGCGCAGTGCAAACAGNACAGTCCGTTNTCCCGGAGNTCCCGTGTCTTAGGTGAGCGCGGTTCNGTGAACACAAAACACCGACCAGCACCGATGATAGGAGTGATGGGATAGGCCCTNGGCTCGCCCGATGCTTTNACGGTCGCAAGGTAGGCCACTTTGCCGTCAAGCCGNTCCTGGCCAAACGCGGCNAGTTCCGGCGCAGCGGTGGCCAGTTCGTTCCAGGATGCACCCATCAACGCTCTATCTCTTAACTCTCGTTGTACCCAGCAGAGCATAACACCTGAGGTTGCGTTACCTATGTGCCACTCGACTTTCTACAGCGCTATTTCCTACGTCCCTATGCCGGCTATAGGGCGGTTCGCCGTCCCTGAAATCTCAAGAAAGGTGATCCTGGGCGTAGGTATCGAGTCGCTCACCGGCAACTCGGAGCGGCGGGTGGCGTTGGACACGGCCGCCGTCAGTNACCGNGACNAGCAAACGTACCTGTTGCTTNAGGCGAATTCGCTGAACAACCTCTANTTCCTAAACNANGNNATNTTCACGNCGNTGCGTTGAGATTGCNTCTGGCGGACCGGGGGCAAGGAANGATTCGAGCGACNGTCGNCCGAACTCACCACAGCCGCAGCAATTNNCCTAGCTCCGTTGTNCACGGNGCTANGTATGTNGGCANGGACGGNAGCCAGCNGCNGNATTCACCGGACNGCCAGNCNNGGNGGGNTNCTGAACNTCCCTGGCATCNGCCACACATCGCTCNANGACATGAGCAACCTGTTTNCACAGTCTGGCCTATNTNCNTCGCCCCGACAAACAGAGNANCCTNCCNNCNGACCTGACCGTGTACGTTGGCGTCTCGCTCGAAGCCNGCAATCCCTTCGCGAATCGCGGTGCCATAACCANATCTGACCTCTTCNGTGCCACCTCCNCTAACGCTTTCGCTTGATANCCCGNTGGGTCNCATATATTTTGGCTACTGCNGCGCCCACGNCGGCAAGTCAGCCTTCTATCTCAAAATCGGACAATTGTTTTGAACCTCTATGACACTATTNCCGGAACTGATCCGGCNGTCCCTTGCATATTGAACGCAGCGGGGGATTGCCTGTACAACTACGGCGACATGTTGCANGAAAGTGCGCGCTTCACCGGTGCCCTGGCGGAACTTAGCCTCAGCAAGGGTGACCGCGTTGCGGTGCAGGTCGATAAATCGCCGGAGGCACTGATCCTCTACCTGGCCTGTTTGCGAGCCGGACTGATCTATCTGCCGCTCAACACGGCATACGGCGAACATGANNTNGCGCACTTTGTGACGGACGCCGAGCCAGCACTCATCGTCTGTGACCCCGCAGGGCGNGATACGTTTTCAACCCTCTCGGATCAGCACGTGCTGACGCTAGATGCGAACGGTCAGGGCACTCTCATCGAGGCACGCGANGGGGCATCAGCCNTCGATATGGTGNCCGAGTGTGCCGACGAAGACGTGGCNTCCATNCTCTATACCTCAGGCACCACCGGCAAACCCAAAGGCGCCATGATCACCCACGGCAACCTGATATCGAACGGCGAGACCNTGCGGGAAGCCTGGGGTTTTACGCCGGACGACGTGCTGCTGCANGGCCTGCCGACTTTTCACGTGCATGGCCTGTTTGTGGCAGCAAACCTGGCGTTGATGACCGGTGCTAGGATGATCTTCCTGTCTGACTTCAATGCGGCTGAGATCATCAGCCAATTGCCTCGGGCAACGGTATACATGGGCGTGCCCACGCATTACACCCGGATGCTGGGCGAGGCCAAGCTCAGCCCAGCAGCATGCGCGAACATGCGACTCTTTACCTCAGGCTCCGCGCCCCTACTCGCGGCAACCTTCAAGCAATGGCAGGAACGAACAGGACATACCATCCTGGAGCGATACGGGATGACCGAGACCGGAATGAACACCTCGAATCCACTCACTGGCGTGAGAAAACCTGGCACGGTTGGGCCACCTCTACCAGGCGTAGAAGCACGCATCCGGGACGACGGCGGCAATGACGTCGATACCGATCAGCCCGGTGGACTCGAGGTGCGGGGACCCAATGTCTTCAGCGGCTACTGGAGGTTGCCCGAAAAGACGGCTGAGGAATTCACAGCCGACGGCTTTTTCCAGACCGGCGACGTCGCGAGTTTTGACGCCGACGGCTACGTCTCCATCGTGGGGCGCAACAAGGACCTCGTCATCACTGGCGGGCTCAACGTCTACCCTGTCGAAGTCGAGGCCATGATCGATCGCATGGACGGTGTACTCGAGTCAGCCGTGATCGGCCTACCGCACCCGGACTTTGGCGAAGCAGTAACGGCGGTCGTTGTAAAGGATGGCACGGCCCCGATCAGCGAGGATGATGTGATCAGCTGGCTAAAGGTCGATCTGGCCAACTTCAAGGTTGCCAAAAAGGTGCACTTTGTAAAATCGCTGCCACGCAACACGATGGGCAAGGTGCAGAAAAACGTCCTACGGGAGCAGTTTGGTGATGACTGATCCGCTCAGAGTCAGCGTGCTCGCGTCACACAGGGGTTCAAGCTTGCAGGCCGTCCTCGACGCGACCTCCGCTGGCGAACTCAATGCGATCGTAGTTGCAGTCATCAGCAACAACAGCCGGGCGCAGGCCCTACAGCGCGCACGGGATGCGGGCGTGCCCGCCTGTCACATCTCGTCCCAAACACATGAAGATGAAGACGCCGCTATCCGCGCAATGCTGAATGCTGCCAGCACCGAACTGGTGCTCACGCTCGGCTACATGAAAAAACTTGGTCCTCTTTCGCTTGCCGCCTACCGGGGACGCGTCCTCAACACCCACCCTTCCCTGCTGCCGAAACACGGTGGTCAGGGAATGTTTGGCGAACATGTACATGCTGCCGTCCTCGCTGCGGGTGAGACTGAAACTGGCGCGAGCATTCATCTGGTTGAACCTGAATACGACACCGGGTCGGTCATTGCCCAGCGCCGGGTTCCGGTTGAGGGCGGTGACAAGCCAGGCACGCTCGCGGACCGCGTCCTCGCAGAGGAACATCTGATGCTGGTCGAAACCCTAGGTCGGGTCGAGGCGGGCGAAATATTACTGCCAGGGCTGCAACGATCCTGAACTCTCCTAGGTAAGAAAACCGCTGTAACCGCTTGTTTTGGCCCGCTTACTTGACAGACCCAACCGATTGCTTAAAGCTTCNNCAGATGCGCAGACTCCGCTTCACTATAGGGCTCATTATGATCGCCGCGGCGGCGGTGGGTTGAACCCTGCAAGTTGCTGGAGCAGCAACGCAGAGAAACCCGCCAAACCGGCGGGTTTTTTTTTGGCGAAACAAACAACTTCTTTCCATCCATCGACAGGCGACACACAGGTAGCACCGTGGCTGAACAGCAGGAAACAGAAGAAGGTGAATTCTCGTTCGTCGAGGCTGAACACGAGGTCCTGAGGCTCTGGGAAGCGCAGGATACGTTCCAGCGCTCACTGACCCAAACTCAGAATGGTAAGCCTTACATCTTCTACGACGGCCCTCCGTTTGCGACAGGCCTGCCACATCATGGTCACCTGTTATGTTCGGTGATCAAGGACGTCATGCCGCGTTATTTCACGATGAAGGGTTTCCACGTCCAGCGTCGGTTTGGCTGGGATTGCCACGGGCTGCCGATAGAGCACGAGATCGACAAGAAGCTCGGCATGTCGGCGCTTGAAGCCGTGGAGCAGATGGGGGTCGCAGGCTACAACTACGAATGCCGATCTATCGTNCAGACCTACACNCGTGAGTGGCGAAANACCATCACNCGCCTCGGCCGCTGGGTNGACTTCGACGACGACTACAAAACCATGGAGCCGTGGTACATGGAGTCCGTCTGGTGGGTTGTACGCCAACTCTGGGACAAAGGCCTGGTTTACCGCGGTGAGAAGGTTGTTCCTTTCTCCACAGCGCTCGGCACCGTACTCTCGAACTTCGAGGCGACCTCCAACTATCAGAATGTCCAGGACCCCGCAGTCACGGTCCTCTTCAAACTTCAAGATGACCATCGCCATATCGCCGCATGGACCACCACGCCCTGGACGCTGCCATCAAACCTGGCACTCTGTGTAGGGGATGACATCGACTACGTCACGCTGCGCGACGCGGATGGACGCGAGATTATCGTCGCCGAAGCTCGCGTTGAGGATGTAGCCAAGCACCGCGACGTCGAAGTTGTCGGTCACTTGACCGGACGTGATCTCGTTGGTCGCCGCTACGAGCCACTTTTTGACTACTTCAGTCCACTCGCCAGCGAGGGCGCTTTTGTTGTGTTGTCGGACGACTACGTTTCGACCGATAGTGGCACGGGCATCGTGCACCAGGCACCTGCGTTTGGTGAAGACGACTTCCGCATTCTGAAAGCGGCCGGTATCAACACAACCGTGTGTCCGGTCGACATGACAGGTGCATTCACCAGCGAGGTGAGCGATTTTGTGGGGATGCATGTCAAGGATGCTGATAAACACATCATTGCCCACCTCAAGGACATAGGCGCGCTGTACGTTCAGGACGTCATCGTTCACAGCTACCCATTCTGCCCACGCTCCGATACCCCGATCATCTATCGGACGATCGATTCCTGGTATGTCAGCGTTGAACCCATGCGCGCGGCACTTGCCGAGGTTAACGCCGAGATCAACTGGGTCCCCGGGCATATCCAGGCTGGACGCATGGGCAACTGGCTCGAGGGCGCGATCGACTGGGCGATCTCACGCAATCGGTTCTGGGGGACCCCGCTGCCAATCTGGATCAACGACGAAACCGGCGCTATGCAGTGCATCGGTTCGCGCGAGGAGTTGAAGGCGCTTACCGGCGCGATGGTGGACGACCTTCACCGAGAACACGTCGACGACCTGACCTTTACCCGGGACGGAGAGCCCGGCACCTATCGCCGCATACCCGAAGTGCTGGACTGCTGGTTCGAGTCCGGCTCAATGCCCTATGCCCAACTGCACTACCCATTTGAAAACGAACAGGTATTCAACGACGGCTTTCCGGCAGAGTTCATCTCAGAAGCGCTTGATCAGACGCGTGGCTGGTTCTATACCCTCATCGTTCTAGGCTCAGCGCTGTATGGCAAGCCCGCGTTCAAAAACGTGATCGTCGCCGGCTTGGTCATGGCTGAAGACGGCAAGAAGATGTCCAAGAGCCTGCGCAATTACACGCCTCCCGACGACCTCATGGAGACGTACGGTGCCGATGCACTCCGCCTCTATCTGATCAACTCGGGGCTTGTGCGCGGCGAAGAACAGCGCTTCACCGATGCGGGTGTCCGGGACATGGTGCGCCGGGTGTTACTCCCGTGGCTCAACGCATTTCGATTTCTCGCCACCTATACAGAGATCGACGACTGGCGGCTACCGGCAACGGTGCCCACCTCGGACAACATCATGGATCAATGGATCCTGTCGCGGCTGCAGTCCCTCAAAGCTCGCATTGCCAGCGAAATGGAAGACTACAAGCTCTACAACGTCGTACCCGCACTCTTCGATTTCATCGAGGATCTCACCAACTGGTATATCCGCCTGAACCGCTCGCGGTTCTGGGCATCAGGCGTGAGCGCGAACAAGGAGGCTGCCTATTCCACGCTGTATAAGGCTTTGTATGAGCTCAGCATTGCGATGGCCCCGTTTGCGCCTTTCCTAGCTGAGCACCTTTACCAAAAGCTCAGGGGCCTTGCCGCCACACCTGGGCCGGACTCCGTACACCTTTGCGACTATCCAACTGCGGAAGAGGCGAACATCCAGCCGCTGCTCGAACAAGCCGTCACCCGGCTCTCGCACATCATCCTGCTCGGGCGCCAGAAGCGAAACCAGGTCAAGATCAAGACCAAGGTGCCTTTGCCCGCCCTGACAATTGTGCACCGGGACGAGGCTCTGTTGGCCGAAATTGCTCGTCTGGAGGACTATGTTCGCGCAGAGCTGAATGTGAAGTCCATCCGATACGCAACCGATGAGTCGAGCTACATCGAGCTGTCGGCAAAGCCGAACTCGCCGGTACTTGGCAAACGTCTAGGCAAAGGCTTCAAAGCGGCCAAGGCGGCAATCGAGGCGCTGGACTCCGAGGCCATCGAGAAGTTTCAGACCGACAGGAGTCTTGAGCTCGACGGCGAGACCTATAGTGGTGACGACATCCTTGTATTCCGAGAACCCATTGCTGGAACAAATACGGTCAGCAATCGCTTCATTTCGGTCGATCTCGATTGTGCCGTGACACCGGCACTCGCGCGCGAAGGGCTGGCACGGGAAGTAGTGAACCGGATTCAGCGCTCACGGCGGGATACCGGTCTTGAAGTAGTGGATCGGATAAATTTGTCCTGGTACGCCGACGGCGAGCTTGCCAAGGCGATCAGCCAGCACGCGGAACACATTATGGCAGAGACACTTGCCTTGACGCTGGCGCCGGATCCAACGCTTGTCCAGGATGAGGCCTCACTGCGTTTTGACGTCGACGGCGAGGCTTTGACACTGGCTATCAGTCGCGCTGAGTAGTGATTTCTCTAAGCATCGGCGGAAATCTCCGCCGTGACCCGATCCTGGTCATAGCCCTGATAAGACTGACCCGCAGCTAGGCGCAGTCGGCATGAATGGGGGAGTAGACCTTAGCCACGGAAAGTCCAAGCACTGTTCAACCAATAATAGCGAGATCAACCGGTGCCGTACGACGTTCAAAACACCCAACCCCTCCAGGCTGTCTGCGGTGACCCCCCAGTTCATGCCNTTNGGCCTAGGGTNTGCNGGCCAGCATACCCGGAGAGCATTGCAGGTCCACTAACTTCGTAGTTTGATGGTCATCTCATTTCGCACGNTGTCTCCCATGGAAGAACTCCTGCAAGCCCCGCTGCGACGGATCGCCGCGGCAATCGCCCAGGGCGAAGTCACGTCCGAGGCCGTAACGCGCGGNTTCCTGAACCGGATCGCCGCGGTCAATGANAAGCTGAATGCGGTCATCTGCATCGACGCCGACAGCGCCNTCAAGCGTGCGACCAANGCCGACGCGGCCATGAAGGCTGGGGAGATGCAAGGGCCGTTGCACGGCGTTCCAATCACANTGAAAGACAGCCTCGACACGATCGATCATGTCAGCACGTGGGGCACGAGCGGGCGCAGAGAAGTCCGACCCGGAGCCGACGCCACCTGNGTTGGTCGTCTGCGGGATGCNGGCGCTATCATCCTCGGCAAAACCAATACACCTGAGTTCACCCTGTCGTTCGAAACTGACAATGTGGTGTTCGGACGGACCAATAATCCCTATGACCAGTCCCGAACCCCAGGCGGTAGCAGCGGTGGAGCCGCAGCCATCATCGCCGCTGGCGGTTCTCCTTTTGACGTAGGCACGGATACCGGCGGCAGCATCCGCCTGCCATCTCACTTCTGCGGCATTGTAGGTCTCAAACCCACCACCGGCCGAATCCCCTGTACTGGCAACGCGCTGCCTACCTCCGGTCTGATAGCACCGCTATCGCAACCAGGCCCGATGGGTCGGTATGTGGACGATGTCGCGTTTACGCTGCCAATCATGGCAGGGCCAGACAATCGCGACCCGCATGCCGTCAACGCAGTCCTGCATGACCCAACCCAAATTGACGTACGCCAACTGCGGCTCGCCTGGCACGCCGACAATGGCATAAAGACACCAGCGGACGACATTGTGCGTGTCGTAGGTGATGTCATCAAGCAGTTACAGGCCGATGGCTTTGAAGTTGCTGAGACACGGCCNCCAGGTCTCGAGATGGCGNACTTCATCATGAACCGCGTGTTCGGCGCCGACGGCGGCGACCTGATCGAAATGCTNATCGAGGACGCCCATACCACCGATGTCTCACCCATACTGCAGGCAAGTCTTGATGCCCACCGCGCGGAGCCCGCATTGGATCAGCGCGAGGTCGCACAAGTGATGACGTTGTGGCACAACTACCAGAGCTCGATGCTGTCATTCTTCAACAACTACGACGTGCTCCTCTGCCCTGTGAATGCCTCCACCGCAGTTCCCCACGGCAGTAGTCCGGAGATCGACGGATACAGCTACACCGCCGCGTACAATCTCACAGGTTGGCCCGGACTAGTCGTCCNTGCGGGTACAGACGCAGGCGGGCTGCCCATTGGCGTGCAGATTCTTGCGCGTCCATTCCGCGAAGACCACTGCATAGCGGTTGGCTGGGCTATCGAAGCCATGTTGGGAGAGATGCCCGGTCCGAGCCTTTGAGCCCGATCGCACCGCGAAAGTAAACCAGCCGATACCGTTTTACCTCTATAAAGCTGCTAAGCGTTGCGCGCATCGTAATGCCCGGTGGGGCTGACCAGTTGCTGACACACTGAGGACACATTGACCATTAAGGACGCACCAAAACCGGCCAACGGACCCGNGCCGAACGNCGTAACNTCTGCAGGCTGGAGACTGGCGCNATCCGCGAAGCACTGCCGAGCGTANTNNNANCANTNNCNACTCACTCACGNCAGGCCGGNCAGGCCTTTTTTACTGGATAGGCNCCAATGAAACCCGTATTCTTAGCGGCCCGGCCGGCTGANGACACCATCATGACAATACTTAGCCTGAGGCAGGCATTCCGAGGTTTCAGCGCTCATAAGCCTGCACTCAAGCCATCGACACAAACGCGGGCATTAGCCAGGTCGGGCCAAACAGCACG
>PAWP01000041.1 GCA_002714125.1 Gammaproteobacteria bacterium | reverse complement strand
TCCGAAGAAAAAGATTCCAAGAAGCGAAGCGACTGGCGAATCTCATCAGGTTCAGCATCCCGATGAAAGGCGGAATTATACAGAAGGTGAATACGAACCTTTGGGGCGGAACCGAAGCCCTTCTCAGAAAAGCCGAGGGCAGCTTGCCTGACCAATGGACTATTCATTAAGTAAAGAGCTTGTTGAGGAGTAGTGGTTGGGGTTCTGTCTCCGCACATTGAGTTGGGATTGGGGAAATCGAAAAGTTGAAACAAGTCGAACACATTGTTACGTATGACAGGCAAATATATCGATCGGCGGTTAGTGAGATAGTTGGTTTTGTCCTCGGAAGTGTGGTTGAAAACGAGTTTGCGGTTCTCGTATGACCAAGTGCTCCCACCGAGCGCAAGGTCGAGTTCCCCGCTAAGATGAAGCAGAGAATCCCTTATGAGCTCGGCCTCCAACCTCCGAACCGGAGCACGGGACAGCAACCTATTTTCCAGATCTTTTTTTGAAGCTATGGAATGAGCTCTAGAAGACATCCGCCAAGTCTCCGAACTCAAGATCAGGCGGTGCAAGACCTTAATCGACCATCCATCCTCTATAAACCTAGATGCCAACCAGTCCAACAGCTCCGGATGCGTGGGCTTGCCCCCAAGTAAACCGAAGTTATCGGTCGTTTCGACGATACCTCTGCCACAAGCGCCGCTGAACTGCAGGTGACACCCGATCATTTCGAGGCCGCTGCACGGACCATTGACTCGCTTGTCCTGGAGGCGCTGAGCGAGTCTGTGGCCCGCGTCAGGGCGTATCACGAACGGCAGCGGCAGCAGATGGGTGCTGGGCATTGGGAATATGAAGATTCCCTGGGCAATCGGCTTGGTCAACTGGTACAGCCTATGCGCAGGGTGGGCATCTACGCGCCGGGCGGCAAGGCAACCTATCCGTCGACTGTGATCATGACAGCAGTGCCCGCACGGGTGGCGGGTGTCAACGAACTGGTGCTGACGGCGCCCGCGCCCGGTGATGAGGTCAGTGACGTGTTGCTTGCGGCGGCGCACCTCGCGGGTGTGGACGAAATGTACCTTGTGGGGGGCGCTCAGGCTGTTGCAGCACTCGCCTATGGCACCGGAATGATTCGCCGCGTGGACAAGATCGTTGGCCCGGGCAACGCCTATGTCGCAGCCGCCAAGCGGCAGGTGTTCGGCGCAGTGGGTATCGACATGGTGGCCGGACCCAGTGAGGTTCTGGTGGTCGCTGATGAGTCGGCCAATGTCGATTGGCTGGTGCTTGACCTGTTTGCCCAGGCTGAACACGATGAGCAGGCCCAGGCGTTGCTGGTAACGAAAAGCGATGCACTTGCCGCCAGAGTAGCGGCGACGGTTACGGCGAAACTGCCGCACATGCCAAGATCCGACGTCATCCGGACCTCCCTAGCCGACCGGGGTGC
Source organism: Gammaproteobacteria bacterium (assembly GCA_002714125.1). The sequence continues at coordinate 25,760 of PAWP01000041.1, read as the reverse complement.
GGTGATCACGGTGCAGGACGACACGGAAGCGCTTGAGCTGGTCAACCTGTTTGCGCCGGAGCACCTCGAACTGGCCGTTGCCGATCCAGATGCGTTGTTGGCGGGCGTACGTCATGCCGGTGCGGTGTTTCTGGGGCAGCATTCGGCAGAGGTAGTCGGCGACTACACGGCTGGCCCTTCGCACGTGCTGCCAACTGCCGGGACTGCGCGGTTTGCGTCGCCACTTGGCGTCTATGACTTCATCACACGGACATCAGTGGTTGGGTGTTCACCGCGGGGTGCGGTGCAACTCGGCAAGGCGGCTTCCATCCTGGCGCGCGAGGAAGGTCTGGATGCCCATGCCGAAGCTGCTGAGGGTCGGGTTGTTGGCTGAACGCTGGGACAGTGCAGTCTTGACTGAGCAACATGCCAGCTGAAGACACCTCAACGGGACCACTTGCCGCATATCGGCGCTATGAGGCAGCCGGCGAGATCACCTCCGATGATGCGCAGCTGGTGGCGCTGCAGCATCTGGAGAGGCTGCATCAGGCACTGTCTAGCGCCGAAGCAGCATCGAAACCCACCTTCCTCGCGCGTCTGCTTGGGCGTCAAGATGAGCCTGAGCCGATTCGGGGCCTCTACTTCTGGGGTGGCGTAGGCCGTGGCAAGACCTTTGTTATGGATCTCTTCTACGAAGGGCTGCCGTTCGAAGACAAACTGCGTCTGCACTTTCACCGCTTCATGCGTCGGGTGCACAAGGAGCTGACCGGGTTGCAGGGCACACCTGATCCTCTGCAGACCATTGCCCAACGTTTTGCTGACGAGGCGCGGGTGCTTTGCTTCGATGAGTTCTTCGTGTCGGACATAACCGACGCGATGATTCTGGCCAACCTGCTTGACGCACTTTTTGATCGTGGGCTCGTTCTGGTGGCGACGTCCAACGTCCCGCCGGTGGATCTATACGAAAACGGGCTGCAACGGTCTAAATTCCTGCCGGCAATTGACTTGATCGAGACTCATACCCAGGTTGTTAATGTTGATGGNGGCACGGACTATCGGCTGCGCGCGCTGCAGGCTGCAGAGATCTATCACTGGCCTCTCGATGAGACGGCNGATACCAGCTTGAGGTCAGCATTTGTTGCAATCTGCCCCGANGCGGGCACATCCGGNNGCTATCTNGAAATNGAAGGACGGCAGATTGCGACACGAATGGCGGGCGATGGCGTTGCGTGGTTCGACTTCCTNGCACTNTGTGACGGGCCNCGGAGTCAGAACGACTATATTGAGCTTGCGANGATNTTCCAGACAGTGNTAGTTAGTGACGTACCACAACTTNATGAGCNGCGAGAAGATCAGGCGCGCAGGTTCATCAGCCTCGTGGATGAATTCTACGATCACAACGTGAAGCTNATCCTGTCGGCGGNNGTGCCGCTGATTNCNCTNTACAGNGGCACCAGGCTGGCATTCGAATGGNCGCGAACCGATTCGAGACTGCGCGAAATGCAGTCAGNAGAGTATCTGGCNCGGGAACACAGGCCCTGATTTGGNCGCTTACNGTATNAGCGTGTNGGCCCAGCATATTGAGCTTCTAGNCCCATTTATATAAACGTTTGNGTGGCAACAGTTTTCTGTCGGGANCGGATNGGGTGTGGCCGCNAGAGACCTTGCCGCCNCGGGGGTGATACGGGTAGAATTCGCGCTCCCGAAATTCCGGGTCCTTGGATAAGCGTGCGGGCATAGCNTGGCGCCGCCGAAGACGGCCGGGAATCATTGAATAACCAGGGTTTCGCAGTGCGGCTTTATTGTCTGCGGGTNCCCACAGNTTCAGTTGAGATCATGAGAACCATCAGCGCGAAGAAGGAAACCGTGCGGCACGAATGGCTGCTNGTCGACGCGGAAGGCCAGACCCTGGGTCGCATGGCNTCCGGAATCGCCAACCGCCTGCGCGGTAAACACAAGGTGGAGTTCACACCGCACGTCGACACCGGTGACTATGTGGTGGTTATCAACGCCGACAAGATTCACGTCACGGGCAACAAGGTCCGCGACAAGATGTACTATCGGCATTCCGGCTATCCAGGCGGGCTTAAGGAAGCCAGCCTTGGCCAGATGATGAACAAGTCACCGGAAGAGGTTATTCGACTTGCAGTCCGGGGCATGATGCCGAAAAACAGGCTGTCCCGCACGATGCTAGGCAAGCTCAAGGTCTACAGCGGAGGCGAGCATCCGCACGCCGCGCAACAACCCAGGAAGGTGGAATTCTGATGGCGCAGTATTACGGAACGGGCCGGCGCAAACAGGCGTGCGCTAGGGTGTTCATGACCCCGGGCTCCGGGCGCATCACGATCAATAACCGAGAGGTCAATGAGTATTTCGGGCGGGAAACTGCAGGCATGATTGTGCGTCAGCCGATTGAACTGCTGAACGTAACTGACAAGTTTGACTTTCAGGTTACGGTTCGAGGCGGTGGCGGCTTCGGGCAGGCGGGCGCTATTCGTCATGGCATCACCCGTGCGCTGATTGACTACGATGAAGGTAACCGCCCTGCGCTTCGCGCTGCTGGCTTCGTTACGCGTGATGCCCGGGCGGTTGAACGGAAGAAGGTAGGTCTGCGCAAGGCCCGAAAGCGTCCGCAGTACTCCAAGCGCTAATTTTGCGATCCCGACTGCCGGCATTGCTGTCGGCGGGCCGCAGAGCGACTCGGCCGCCGGAAAAATCAGCCCTGCCAAGGGCAGTCCTGTGATAGAATCGGCGCCGGTCGCGGGGAGCGGATCGCGGGCATGCTGTCTTTAGCCGAACCCTACAATCATGTGCTTCAGGGGAGAACGATGTGAGTGACGGGGGAGCCCCCGCCGGCATCAACAGCCGGCGCCGAAATTTCCTCATCGGCGCAACGTCCGCAGTCGGTGCAGTAGGGACCGCCGGGCTTGCCATTCCTTATCTCGGGTCGTGGACGCCAAGCGCCAAGGCGCGCGCTGCGGGTGCACCCATCAAGATTGATGTCAGCAAGCTTGAATCCGGTCAGATCCTAGGTCCGATCCCGGCCTGGCGGGACAAACCGGTCTTTGTAATTCGTCGGTCCGAGGAAATGCTAGCCAAGCTGAACCAGGATGACAGTCGACTCGCGGACCCATCGTCCGAGCGGCCGATGCAGCCTGTGTACGCGCAGAACCAGAATCGCTCGATAAAGCCNGAATATCTCGTGCTGATCGGGCTCTGTACGCACTTGAACTGCTCACCNAAGTTCTACCCGCTGCTNCAGCCGGAGACCTTCGACCCGAATTGGGTTGGGGGTTTCTACTGNCCGTGCCATGGTTCGAAGTTTGACATGGCCGGCCGTGTTTACGCCGGTGTACCAGCGCCCTCCAACATGGAGGTCCCGCCGCATTTCTATGAGTCCGAAGGTGTGCTTGTGATCGGTGAAGAAGGAGGTGCTGCGTAATGGCTACCCTGCAGGAATCCTTCCGCAACATCATGGACTGGGTGGATGCGCGATTACCCATCACCGAGACATATGAAAAACATATGTCGAAGTACTANGCGCCCAAGAACTTNAANGTCTGGTACGTCTTTGGTGTGCTCTCGATTGTTGTGCTNGTCAATCAGCTCGGNACGGGAATCTGGNTGACGATGGCGTACAACCCAACGGGTGANGGCGCCTTCGCTTCNATTGAGCACATTATGCGAGATGTCGAGTACGGCAACATCCTGCGTTACATGCACTCAACCGGCGCATCGGCGTTTTTCCTGGTGGTATATCTGCACATGTTCAGGGGCCTGATGTATGGCTCCTACCAAAAGCCCAGGGAACTCATCTGGCTGCTGGGAATGGCGATCTACCTGGCGCTCATGGCTGAAGGTTTCTTCGGCTATTTGCTGCCCTGGGGCAACATGTCATTCTGGGGTGCACAGGTGATTGTGTCGCTGGCGGAAGCGATCCCGGTAGTTGGGCCAGACCTCGCGGTCTGGGTGCGTGGCGACTACAACATGTCAGGCGTGACGCTGAATCGATTCTTTGCTCTGCATGTTGTGCTACTGCCGATAGTCTTGATCGTGCTTGTATTCCTGCACCTGCTTGCGCTGCATGAAGTGGGTTCAAACAACCCGGACGGGGTTGACATAAAGAAGCATGTCGATACGAACGGTAAGCCGCTCGACGGGATCCCGTTCCACCCCTACTACACAGTGCACGACATCACCGCCATTGTGGTGTTCCTGTTTGTCTTCTCGCTCGTCATGTTCTTCTTTCCTGACGGCGGTGGGTATCTCATTGAGCCGCCCAACTACGAACCGGCAGACCCGCTGAAAACACCAGCCCTGATCGCCCCTGTCTGGTATTACACTCCGTTCTACTCGATGCTCCGAGCGGCAACCTTCCCGTTGTTTTGGATGGATGCCAAGTTCTGGGGGCTTGTCGTCATGGCTGGTGCCATTGCGATTCTCTTCGTTCTGCCCTGGCTCGACCGTTCGCCGGTGAAGTCGATCCGCTACAAGGGCTGGGGCAGCAAGATCTTCCTTACGCTATTCGTCATTTCGTTCTTCATTTTGGGCTACCTGGGTACGGTTGCGCCAACACCTGGTAGAACGATCATGGCGCAGGTCTGCACGCTGGTGTATTTCGGCTACTTCCTGTTGATGCCCTGGTATACATCGGTTGAGAAGACTAAACCGGTGCCGGAGCGAGTGGCATGAGCAAGCGGGGGAGTGTNATTAACAATCTCCTGCGAGGCGTTGCGGCGCTGGTGCTGGGTGCGGTAACAGCTAGTGCCGGCGCAGCCGGTGGCACGGATTTCCCGCTGCATGAGATGGAGCCTGANCTCAACGACAAGACTTCGCTGCAGCGTGGTATGCAGACCTACATGAACTACTGCATGGGTTGTCATTCGCTNAAGTACCAGCGTTATGAGCGGACTGCAGACGACATNGGTGTGCCGCATGACCTNATGCTCGAACATCTGGTCTTCGATAAAAGTACGAAGATTGGCGAGTTGATGACCAACAACCTGAAGGTTGAACACGCAAAGACCTGGTTTGGTGCCGTTCCGCCTGATCTGACGCTGTATACCAAATTGAAGAAAGGCCCCGAGTACCTCTACACATACCTTCGCACCTTCTACTCCGACCCGGATCGTCCTTTTGGCGTGAACAACCTGCTGTTCGAAAACGTAGGGATGCCCCANGCGTTGCTCGAATTGCAGGGCATGCAGCAACTGCGTTGCGTNGATGTGCCCGANGTCGACGAAGTCGGNAGTCCAGTTAGAGACCCCGCAACGAATCAGCCGATTGTCNATCGGACTTGCGGGATGGACCTTGTCGAGCGCGGCTACGACCCTCTNTTGCCGGCTGACGGNGGCGGCGNGTTGAGTCCTGAGGAATATGATCAGGTGGTTTACGATCTTGTNAATTTCATGTACTACATGGGCGAACCGGGGCGACAGGATCGTGAGCGGATTGGCGTGTACGTGCTACTTTTTCTAGCGTTTTTCTTTGTATTCGCTTGGCTGCTTGAGCGTGAATACTGGAAAGACGTTCACTAAGCGACACTCGGAGGAGGTGCCTAGATGGGCGTAGTCGCCAAACATGCGTCAATGATCTTCTACTCGAATGGCAAGGACCATTACAGCCAGCGGGTACGTTTGGTGCTTGCTGAAAAGGGTGTGGCGGTCGAGATTGTTGATGCCGACCCAAATCATCCGCCCGAGGATCTCGCGGATTTGAATCCGTATAACAGTCTGCCTACTCTGGTGGACCGTGATCTTGTGCTCTACGAATCACAGGTCATCATGGAGTACCTGGACGAACGTTTCCCGCATCCGCCGCTGCTGCCCGTTTATCCAGTTGCGCGCGCACAGAGCCGCCTTTTTGTCTATCGCATTCAGCGTGACTGGTGCGGTTATGTGGATACTATTGTCGCCGGTCGCTCGAAGGAAACCGTGATTGATCGGGCGCGTAAAGAACTGCGCGAGAGTTTGATTGCCATTACGCCGATCTTCAAAGAGAAACCGTTCTTCATGAGCGATGAGTTCACGCTTGTTGACTGCTGTGTGGTTCCGATCCTCTGGCGGCTGCCGGTCCTGGGTATTGATCTACCTCCAAAGCAGGGTAAACCCATGCTCGACTACATGGAACGCATGTTCGATCGGGATCCGTTCCAGGCGAGCCTTTCCGAAGTCGAACTGGACATGCGCGACTAGGAGCGGCCGACGGCGCTCGGCTGTGTTAGCGGAATCATTGAACTCTTCAGTTCCCTACTTCATCCGCGCGTTGAATGAGTGGATTCTCGACAACAACTGCACGCCATATCTGGTGGTGGACGCGACGATGGACGGCTGCGATGTGCCGCGCGACTTTGTCAATGATGGCCAGATAGTCCTGAACATCAGCCCGAATGCAGTACGGGAGCTTGAGGTAGGCACCGACTGGGTGTTGTTTCGCGGTCGCTTCAAAGGCGTTGCCTACAATATCAGCGTACCGATCAATGCTGTGCTCGGCGTTGTCGCGAAGGAAAACGGCGAGGGCATGTGGTTTCCGCGGAGCAAGGACCGCGATCCGGAGCCGCCGAACAAACCCGTCTCGCCTTTGGAGCCACCTTCCTCAAGCTCCGACGGCAAGCCGAGTTTGCGAGTGGTCAAGTAGGCTGCTGCCACGGGTGCCCGACGGACTGTAGGCTAGCGATCTCGCATGATCGGCTTCTGCCCGGTGGTGCCATACGTCATGCCAACTCTTGCCGAGCCCATTGANTTGCCNCCATCNTCTCCGGGTTTGAATAGACGTGGGCCACGCGCGAGCAGGCCGCCGTCACATTTATAATGTTCGCCGGTAACGAAACGGGCTTCATCGGAGGCCAGAAANAGCGCAAGNTTCGCGATGTCCTCAGGTTCGCCAGGATCGGGCCAGGGCTGTGCGCTGCTGGTGGACTGATTAATGCCGCGCGAGAGNTTGGAAAGCGGTGTCACTATGACGCCGGGGTCGATGGCGTTGACCCGTATCCGGTGCGGTGCAAACTCGATTGCCGCGTTGTAGGTCATGTTGATNACCGAGGCCTTTGCTGCGGAGTAAACGAAAGGGCCCGCCCCNCCACCGCGACCGGCAATTGATGCGGTCGATAAGATTGTTCCGCCCTGGCCCTGATTGATCATCTGNNCGGCCGCGTGTTTGATGCCNANAAAGACGCTGCGGGAGAGAATCGCAAAGGTCTCGTCAAAGTCGCGTACGTCAGTCTGCGTAATGGGCCCGATCGCGCCGCCCACGCCTGCATTGTTGAACATGATGTCGAGTTGGCCGTAAGCGTCCACTGCGGCACTGACGACACCGATGATGTCGCTTTCAACGGACACATCCGTCCGCACGCTGATGAGCCGTTCGGTATCAAGGCCTGCCGTCGCGGCGTCTGTTCGGGTCTGGGCCAGGGTTTCTTCATTGAGGTCGGCCATCACGACGCTTGCGCCTTCAGCGAGAAATCGCAGGACGGTAGCCTTGCCCATGCCACTTGCGCCNCCTGTGATAGCTGCAACCTTGTTATTCAGTCGAGTTCCCATGTCNTTCCCTTTGNNNAGGCCNTGATNTTTTACNNAAGAGTAACGCTCNCGTNGCTNGTACGCACGGCGGGAAAAGAGCGTACTATCGNNCTGCTNGAGGGAAAGGGAAAGGAAGAAGCAAATGGCGTTTTATGAGTTGCGACAGTACAAGATTTTGCCGGGGAAGATGGACGCCTGGGTCGAGTTGATGGAATCGGAGATTATTCCATTCCAGACCGCTCAAGGCATGGTGATAACAGGCAGCTATCGCGGCGAAGAGGACGACAGCGTATATGTCTGGACACGACGCTTTGCCGATGAAGCCGAGCGCGAAGCGCTGTACGCGGCCGTCTATGAAAGTGACAGATGGAAGAACGACATCGGGCCTAAGATTCCCGATCTGATGGACCCGTCTGCGATCCAGGTGACCCGGTTGCTGACGACGCCAAAAAGCGTCGCTCAGTAGCTCGTCGCAAAGTCGGTTCGTGCGGTCAATCCTTTGTAAGACACCACCTGGCTCNGCACTACTGAACTTCGGGCCGCTCGAGCTGATGCTGTTTTCGGTGCCTACGAAATGGGCAGTGACCAGCTGACAGTGGAGAAAAGGCACTCATTGACGAACTCCTGGCACTGACGGGGGCGAACGAAGTCAGTGACACGATTTAGCTACTACCTGCAAATTAGGGCTGCTTAGCTGCGCCGTGCGCCCCATGAAGTCGATTAAGGTGCTTTTCTCAGACTCTGAAGGCAAAAATTCTCTGCCTGACGCGAGAGGAGCTGGCTGGCGGTGGGTTGAATGAAATCTCACATCCGATCTACCACAAACTCCTGGGTGCGCCGACGTTGAAGCCATTGACCGGTTTTCTCGGACCGATGCGGGGTAGCTGGTGCTGACGCTAATTACCCAGGAAGGCATGGCCGCTAGTCAGTTCTGGGGCTAGAGTGTGGGTCCTAGAGTCGAGACTACGGTAGTGTCCAAGCTTAATCAGGAGGGCTTCAGTCCGTAGGATTGGCCGCAGCAAGTTGCCTGTACGAGTGGCAATTTGCTAGCAGGCATAAGGGCGCGGGTCTCGTTGCATATCTTGGCTCTGGCTCGCCCATCGAAATGGCGCTAGTGTCACTCATTGGACAAGTTGTGACTGGCGGGGNTTGCAGCCGTCAATAGCGNGGAGGTCAGTTCAGATACTGAAACACCTTGACGATCTTCTGTACTCCGCCAGTCTTGCGCGCGACCTCGACGGCTGCATCAGCCTCCGCTCGGGTNAATAATCCCATCAGGTACACCACGCCATTCTCCGTTACTACCTTGATGCGATTGGCATCAGTCTCTTTTGAGGCAGCCAGGCGCCCTTTGACTTTCAGCGATAGGAGTCGGTCGTTGACCCTGGCCAGTGCGGCGGTTTTGCCAGCCACCGCCAACTCGTTGTGGACACGTTCGACGTGGCGCAGATCTCGCACCGTGTGCTCCGCGAGTTGCCGGAGTTCTTCATTTGATACCTGACCCACAAGGAGCACGGCCCTGTTGAATGCAATTACGCGAACATTGGTCTGCTTTAAGTCTGCGTGAGCTGCGCGGATGTTTACCGAAGCCTTGCTCTCAAGCATTTCGTCATCGAAAACCGTGCCAAGAGTGCGTTTTCCCAGGTTTTCTGACACAGCACCCTCGTTGGTGGCATCCATCACAGTTGAACAGCCAAAAAGTGCCAGCAGCGTGGTGCACAGCAGTAGGTTTGGTCCGTGACACCACCAACGTTGCTCGTTAGGTGTGAAAAGTGCTTTTGATCCAACCAACATCGAAGCTCCCAGGTTTTCCAGTTATGGACATGACGCCGAACCGACAGTTCCGGTCAAATTGACGCGCTGCAACCAGCCGGTAGCGCTGCGTATTATTCGGGCCGACTTTGTCCCCGTGACTTGGATAAGACCACTACCGCGGCTTGCGCTGCGTCGGTAATGGACCTCCGCAAAAACCAGAGTATTCGCATTGGAAATGAGCAGGTCAATCTCGGCGCGGCGAATGCGGTAGTTGCGGTCGGCCCGCTTCAATTTGCGTGCCTTGAAACAGAAAAGCGCGGCGTCTTCAATAGCACAGATAACTTCGGTTGTGCTCGCCATCTAGTCAGCAGAGTCGATTGATAGCTTGCGCGCTGTGGCCAAGAATAGTCACTCGCTCGCTACCACCATCGGTTGGGTCATTACCTGACCCTCGCGAAATTGAGCCCACAGGAGTTCGCGCTGCAAGAAGCGACCCGGGCTCAGACGCAGCGTACCCGTTCGGGCATGAATCCGCTCGCCCGGGATTGACTCCAACTGCTTCAGGCGGGCGTGGAGACGGTAGGCATCGACGCCTAGGGCGAAGAAGGGGGCCAGAGCGCCGTCTGCCTCTGGCCAGGCCGCAGTGATCAGCTGCTGTGCGCTGTCGCCGGGTGTAAGTTTCCACGGCATGTCGCAAAACTGGATGCGGTCAACGTCCAATATGGCCATCCGTTCAGCGTTACGTTCGTGTACATGGGATGTGGCATACACCGGCAGGTCTTCGGCAAAATAGAAGTCAAGCGTTGGTTTCAAGGCGCGGGCCTGGTCTGGGTTGGCCAGCAGGAAGACGAAATCTACATCCTGCCTGCGTCGCGCCTGGTGTTCGAACGTAAGTCCCGTGATGCGGCGCAGATCACTGGCTCTGGCTTCGCTTTCGTCCACGTCGAGCAGTTCTTTGACGAGCTTGGAGACATCCGAGTCGGGTGCAAACAGCATATGGTCAACGACGTCGCCACCGGCACCGAGCCAGGCGTCCGCGAAGAGCTCGTAATTGCGCTTGCCCCAGGGTGAGTCGGGTGCGATAGCGAGAACGCGGCGATGGCCCTCGACTATGGCCTGATTTACAACCTGCAGGACTTCATCGTCAGGGGTGAGGCCAAACTGGTAGACCGGTCGCAGCTGGCCGGGCGCAGTGATTGAGCCGGGTTGGGCACGCGGCGCGCGATTGAGTGCAATGATGGGTACTTTGGGGCCGGCAAGGCTCAGAACTTCGGCAACGCGGGCCCGATCGAGAGGGCCTAGAATGAGCTCGGCACCTTCCTCTAGGGCCTGCGTTAGCACAGACGCAAACTCGCCGACTGACGTATCGTAGACGGCTAGCGCTGGAAGACTATGCTGCTCGGTGGTCGCGTGGAAGTGGGCCCCGACAATGCCGTCTCTGACGGCTCGGCCATAGGGGGCGAGGTCGCCGTGCAGCGGGAGCAGCAGCGCGATGCGAGTGGGTTGGCGAGCGATTGCTTCGCGCAACATTACAAGTGACTTCGGTGGGCTTGAGGCCGCTGGGTGACTGGCCCACGCCAGGCGCCAGCGATCGAGTTCAAGCAAAGTGCGCTGGGGGTCGTCCGCATGGCGTTGGGCAAGTTCCGCAAGCGAAAGCCAACCACGTACCTCGGCAGTCAGTTCGCGTTCGGCACTTCGCCGCAGAGCCTTTGCTGGCAGCTCCTGGAGTGTGCGGAAGATCGCCTCTGTGTTTTCGACCTGGTCATCGAGGGTTAGTAGGGAATGTATATAAATCCGCTCACGNGCGCTTGCCAGATAGCTGCGCATNGCNGCGTAGGTGGCTGCTTTGAGCAGACCCAGTTCAACCTGTGCGCTTCGATCCAGCNGAATCTGCGTAAGCCGGCNATCGCCCAGCCAACGTAAGGCCATNGCAGGATCGGTCCCATTCAGNGCNTCCTGGGCACGNAGCATNAGGTAACGCCGTAGTTGTTGCTGCGACGCGGCGTTGATGTTGATCTCNTCAAGTAGACNGGTGATTCNCTGCCCGTTGCGGNCAAGGCGTTCGGCTGCTTGTAGGCGGTAGGCGTTCCCNTGTTCGGCAGATGCTGTGCGGGCTGCTAGGAGTAGGGACTGGACGTCGTCTGCGGCAGGCTCGAAAGCGGTGACGGCCCGTTCGATCGGCTGCGGAGTCCTNGGCNCAGGAGCCAGTGTCGAACANGCGGCTAGCAACNCGATGGTTAAAATNACGGCGGAGCGCATCGGAGCCGGAGGAGAGAACAGATGGCGAGATTGTATGTGGTTGCCACTCCGATTGGAAACCTCGGAGACCTGGGCGCCCGTGCGGCCAAGACACTAGACAAGGTTGCACTCATTGCAGCGGAAGATACTCGACGCGCTCGGCGGCTCCTCGATCACGTTGGTGTTCAGACCCCGTTGACCGCGTTGCATGATCATAATGAGGACGAGGCTATCCCCGTGCTNTTACAACGACTGCAAAGCGGCGACGAATTGGCGCTGATCTCAGATGCGGGCACGCCGCTCGTCTCCGACCCGGGATACCTACTGGTGCGCGCTGCGCAGGATGCGGGTATNGAGGTTTCCCCGGTGCCGGGACCGAGCGCGGTGANCGTGGCGTTGTCCGTCGCGGGCCTTGCGACAGATAGATTCACCTTTGAGGGATTCCTGCCTGCAAAGGCCGCGGCTCGACGCAGCCGCATTAAGGATCTGCGGCGCGAAGCGCGGACCATTGTGTGGTACGAGGCCCCTCACCGGATTGCTGCATCAATCGACGATCTTGTCGAGATATTTGGCGAAACTCGCGAGGCGGCGCTCTGCCGTGAGCTGACTAAACTGCATGAGCAGTGTCTACGTGCATCGCTGGGCTCCTTAGCGTCTGCATTGGCGGTCGGTACTGTGCCCGCCCGTGGTGAGTTTGTGATCGTCGTGGCAGGGCAGGGCGCCCAGACGGTAGATGAAATGGAGGGCCAGCGGATCATGGNGCTATTGCTGCAGGACCTCGCGCCCGGGCGCGCCGCGCAGCTTGCGCACGAAATCAGCGGAGTGTCTCGTAAACGCCTATACCANTGGGCGCTTGATCAACGCAGTGGCGGTTGAACGCGAGTTTGACAACTCTGCTTGAGCTTTAGNCTCCNGCGCGCTTAGATAGTTAGGGGAGTCGGCTGGGCAATCGCTGCGCAAGCAGAGGAAAGTCCGGGCTCCATAGGGCAGGATGCCAGGTAACACCTGGGGGGCGTGAGCCTACGGCCAGTGCAACAGAAAGCAAACCGCCCCGCCTGCGGGGTAAGGGTGAAATGGTGCGGTAAGAGCGCACCGCACATGTGGTAACGCGTGTGGCAGGGTAAACCCCATCCGGAGCAAGACCAAATAGGAATCCAGTGCCGCGGCCCGTGGTGGATTCGGGTAGGTTGCTTGAGGCGCATGGCGACGTGCGTCCCAGATGAATGATTGTCCTAGACAGAACCCGGCTTATAGGCCGGCTCCCCCACGTCATCCAACGTTCTCCCGCTGGAGCCGTGTTCCGGTCGTTTAGGATCATCGCCACAATTCTTCACCTAAGTAGCCAATCAAGGCGCGGTAGTGCCTTTGGGAGCAGTTTTCGGTCCAATTTTGGTGAATCCGACGCGAATTTGCTGCGCGCCCCCACATTTCCACACCGTGGGCTAACCGGTCTCAATATTGGTCATTGGTCTGGTGCTATCCATAGCAAATTCGTACGAATCGTCAAAACTTAAGAATCCACTTTAAAAAAGCGGTTCAAATTACTGTTTGAAGAGGGTTCTTTCTTTGCCGAAAATGGTCTCTGAAAAGTGCTCTTAAGTTCTTGTGTTTAAAGGCATTTTGCCGTGCTTGACATAGCCAGGTGGCAGGCCTAACGTCGCTTGTGTAGATATGTGGGTTTATGTGGGCCTATAGGGGTCTACAGGGAAAAGGTGAAGCTTCGGCGCGGCTCGAGGTCACCTATCTCAGCCCGTCGGAAGCATGGGAGAGCAGGACCATCACGCGTACCGCGAAGGGCGCGGGTTCGGGTCCACACCGCAATGTACAGGGGCGTCAACAACATTAACCTCGATGCCAAGGGGAGACTCGCGATACCAACGCGGCACCGCGAGATTCTGCATGACCATTGTAACGGCCATGTCGTGGTTACGATAGACATCAAGGAACGCTCGCTTCTGATCTATCCCCTGCCCTATTGGCAGGACGTGGAGCGTTCCGTGCAGGCCCTGCCGAGCCTCGATCCCGTCTCCCGGGAACTGCAGCGCCTGCTCATTGGTTATGCGACCGACATTCAGATGGATGGAAGCGGGCGTGTGCTGCTGACAGCGCCCCTGCGGGAATACGCCCATCTCGACCGCAAGGCTGTGCTGCTGGGGGAAGGAAACAAGCTTGAGCTTTGGAGTGAGGCGCGCTGGCACGCCCATCGCGACAGCGTCCTTGATCGTCAGTCCGAACTGCAGATGTCGGACGCGCTGAAGAACCTCACGCTCTGATGACGGCGCATGCGACAGTCCTGGCGAAGGAAGCTGCGGCTGCGCTCGCCATCAAACCGGGTGGTGCCTACGTGGACGGTACGTACGGTCGTGGTGGACACGCGCGCGCCATTCTTGCTGAGCTCGGTGCGGACGGGCGTCTGCTCGTGGTAGATCGCGACCCGTTAGCGATTGCACACGCGCGATCGAGCTTTGCGGACGATCCTCGGGTCACAGTCTGTCACGCCGGTTTTGATGAGCTGCTCGCTTTGTTGGGCGCGCATGGGGTGCCCTTCATTGATGGTCTGCTACTCGATCTCGGCGTCTCATCACCTCAGTTGGACGACGGCCAGCGCGGTTTCAGCTTCACCCACGATGGGCCTCTCGATATGCGAATGAATATCGCTGCTGGCCAAACGGCCGCGCAGTGGCTCGCGGGCGCGCCGGAACGTGAGATTGCCGACGTTATTTTTCGGTATGGCGAGGAGCGTAACAGCCGGCGCATAGCCCGGGCGATTGTCGCTCGGCGAAGTAGTGCACCGCTCGAAACCACAGTCGAACTGGCCGAACTCGTCCGTTCCCAGTCGCGACACTACGACCGCAACAAACACCCTGCGACAAGGACTTTCCAGGCCCTGCGGATACACGTGAATGACGAGTTGGGGGCCCTCGAGCGAGTACTGGATGCGGTAATGGGGGTTCTCGCAGAGGGTGGTCGGCTGGTAGTGATCAGTTTTCACTCGCTCGAAGACCGCATCGTCAAACGTTTCATTCGTAATGAAGTTCGTGGCGCGGACCTGCCGCGACGTCTGCCCGTCAGAGATGCAGAGATCAACCGGCGGCTTCGGGCTGTAGGTAAGGCGGTCAGGCCGGGTGTAGCGGAAACCCGGGACAACCGGCGCGCTCGGAGCGCCGTTATGCGGGTTGCGGAGCGTTTGGCATGAGCCCCGCCACAGCGACGGAGACAGATGTTGCAGCTCGCGTGTACAAGGGCGAATGGGCCCTGCTGTTGCTGCTGTTATTACTAGTTGTTGCCAGCGCAGTTGGCGTGGTGCTGTCCGTACACCAGACCCGGCTGGGCTATGCCGATATCCAGTCCCTCGAAGCAGACCGCGATGCGCTGGAAGGTGAATACGAGCGGTTGCTGCTTGAGCAGGGCGCGTTCGCGGACTATGCGCGGGTTGATCAGGTAGCGCGTGAAAAGCTCGGTATGTACACGCCGGTGACGCGCGAAGTCGTGATCGTGAAGGAGGCGCGCTGATGCTGGCGGACGTCTCGCCGTGGCAGTTTTCCGCTATTCACAGTCAGCACGGTGGTTGGGGGTGTTAGCCATGTGGCGACTTTGGCTGGTGACCGCTGCATTTGTGGCGCTCTCGTTAGGGTTGGCGGTGCGCGTGGTTTATCTGCATGTGTTTGATCGCGATTTTCTGCAGGATCAGGGAGACCAGAGAACCATCCGCATGGAGCGGGTCAACGCTTACCGCGGCATTATCAGCGATCGCCACGGTAAACCGCTGGCTATTTCAAGTCCGGTGGTGTCGCTCTGGGCCAATCCTTCGGAAATCGATGATCCCGAAGCCGTCGCACGTGAACTTGCAGCCGGGCTGGGCTTGTCTCGGCAGCTGGTGTCCGAGCGTCTGCGCAGTAACCGGAAACGGGCGTTTGTCTACATTCGCCGGCATGTGCCGCCTGCAACTGCTGGCAACATCCTGGCGCTTGGTTTGCCTGGAATCTACGGAGAGAAGGAGTATCACAGGTATTACCCCGCTGGCGAGGTCACGGCCCATGTCATTGGCTTTACCAACGTGGACGACAAAGGTCAGGAAGGCGTTGAGCTCGCTTTCGACAAACACCTGGCAGGGCAGTCAGGGAAAAAGAAAGTACTGAAGAACCTCTATGGTGCCATCGTCAAGGACATCAAGCCGA
Source organism: Gammaproteobacteria bacterium (assembly GCA_002714125.1). The sequence continues at coordinate 10,093 of PAWP01000041.1, read as the reverse complement.
TGGTTGAGGTCAGACCCGGCCGGGACCTTAATCTGTCGATTGATCTGCGCCTGCAGTTTCTTGCTTACCGTGAACTGAAGTCAGCCATTGCGCAGTATGGTGCAGATTCCGGCACGTTTGTGATTCTGGATGTGCTGACCGGTGAAGTAATGGCGATGGTGAATCAGCCGTCGTTCAATCCGAACATGCGGGTAAATCTCGATCTGGGTGCCGTCCGCAATCGGGCAGTTACGGACGTGTTTGAGCCGGGTTCAACGGTAAAACCGCTCACAGTTGCGGTCGCGCTTGCCAGCGGCGAGTACTCACCAGCAAGCCAGATTGATACCAGTCCTGGCCGCTTCAAGGTGGGTAGGAAGACCATTCTCGATCCTGGCGATCGCGGCGTTATGAATCTGGCCGACATTGTTGCTTACTCCAGTCAGGTTGGTATCAGCAAACTTGCGCTTGAGCTTCCGGAGTACGAGGTTTGGGGGGCGTTTCAGGCAATGGGGTTCGGGCAGCCAACTGGGATTGGCTTTCCCGGTGAACGCAGTGGCTTTTTGCCCAATCACCGACGCTGGAAAGACATTGAGCGCGTGACCTTCGCCTATGGCTATGGCTTGACGGTTACTCCGTTACAGCTTGCCTCTGCATACCAGGCTATCGCGGCTGGTGGCGTTAGGCGCGAGCTGTCAATTTTACGTGGGTCGGAAATTCGCGGGACCCGGGTCATGGATCGGGCTATTGCGCTGGATCTGACCGCAATTCTGAGCCACACCGTACGCGTCGGTACTGCCTCAAAGGCGGGCATCGATGCCTATACGGTGGCAGGNAAGACTGGCACNGTGCGCAAGCTTGGGGTTAAGGGAGATTACGAGGACACGAGTCACTTGACATTTTTTGCCGGGATCGCNCCGGCAAGCCTGCCTCGGCTGGTAGGTGTTGTGATGATCAATGATCCTTCTGTGCCGGAGGCTGGCGGTGGCACGATTGCGGCGCCGGTTTTCTCGCGCGTCATGGCAGGCGCACTGCGCCTTTTGAACGTGCCGCCTGATGAGGCCGCGTCATGATGCGCATGGGTGAATTGCTTGCGNGTTGTGANGGTGTGCGCTGGTCNTCGCCGGCAGCACCCGAAACACAGGTGCGTGGTATCTGCCAGGACAGTCGCGAGGTGACCAAGGGNGATCTGTTTGTAGCTCTACCGGGTGATGCTNCCGACGGNCGTCGCTTCATTGANATGGCATTGCAGCGAGAGGCNGGTGCCGTTCTGATCGAAGATGACGGGCGTGAGTTGCCGGAGCCAGGTGCGGGTATGCGCTCTGTGCGTCACGAACTGGGCGAGCTCGCTGCACGTTTTCATGGGGATCCTTCCATGGCCCTGGACGTCGTGGCCGTCACGGGCACCAACGGCAAGACCAGCTGTTCNCANTATGTGGCGCAACTATTGGTTGCCCTCGGTCACAGCTGCGGNGCGATTGGTACCGTGGGCTGCGGCCTGCCGGGCGCCTTGGAGGGGGGCTCGTTGACAACGCCCGAGCCGATTCGCCTNCAATCTCTCCTAGCGTCGTTTGTAGCNCGCGGCTTACNCGCTGTAGCCCTCGAAGCTTCATCCCACGGACTTGTGCAGGGTAGGCTGAATGGCACTCGGATACGCGTGGCCGTGTTCACAAATATCACGCGAGATCATCTGGACTATCACGNAGACTTTGCGGCCTATAAAACTGCNAAAGCGCTGCTATTNGGCTGGCCTGAACTCGGGGACGCGGTCATCAACCTCGATGATCCGTGGGGGGAGGAACTCGTCGACATGTGCGCGGCGCCAGTCACTACCTATTCGGCCAACGGTCGGGATGCCGANATTCAGGCAACCGACATCGAGTATGGCGCTACTGGNGTGCGCTTTCTGCTTCGGCAGGATGAGCTCGAAGTNCNTGTCNCGACGCAGTTGCTTGCGGGTTTCAATGTCAGCAACGTGNTGGCCGCCTTCGGCGCGGTTCGTGCTCTGGGCTTTGNTTTTGACGAGGCCGTGCACGCGNTGCCTTCGCTGGTGCAGGTACGCGGGCGAATGGAATTGATCGACGTGGGCAAGACCGCGCCGNCTGTCATGGTTGACTATGCTCACTCTCCTGACGCGCTGTCNAGGGCGCTTCGTGCCGCACGCAGGCACTGCGCCGGCAGACTTTGGGTAGTGTTCGGCTGTGGCGGGAACCGNGATCGNGGTAAACGCCAGCAGATGGGGAGCATNGCGGCGCAGCTTGCGGATGTTCGGGTACTNACNAGCGACAACCCCCGCNTGGAAGATCCAGTTCTGATTCTGCGNGATATCAGCGTTGGGCTNGGAGANGCAAGCGCAACCGAGCTTGTCGATAGGGCCGAGGCNATTGAACACGCAATACATGCCGCGCGACNCGGAGATCTTGTTGTGATTGCGGGCAAAGGTCACGAGGACTACCAGGAAACAGGCGGTCAACGTCTCCCGTTNAGTGACGTTGGGGTGGCCCGCGCGGCGNTGGAGTCAGGGTCATGGACGTAATTGTGGGTGCTGGNAAAACNGGTGCATCTTGCGCCCGTTATCTNGCGCGCAAGGGGCAGCCGTTTCGGCTGGCGGACGACGCTCTGGCCCCCCCGGCACTGGCGGAGATTCGCGCGTTAGTTGCGGATGCCGAGTGCACTGCTCTGGCGGATGCGCGGCTCGAGGAGGCTTCTCGCCTGATTGTTAGCCCCGGAGTGCCGCTGGCACGCCCGGAGATAGTGGGCGCTCGCGCAGCGGGTGTACCGATCACAGGCGATGTGGCCATCTTCTGTGGCGAGATTTCTGCTCCATTGCTCGCGGTTACAGGCTCAAATGGGAAGAGCACGGTAACAACGTTGCTGGGTCGCATGGCGGAGGCAGCGGGCAGACGCGTAGCGACCGGCGGTAATCTGGGCATGCCGTGTCTAGACCTGCTTCACCCCGCGGTGCAACTTTACGTCATCGAGATGTCGAGCTTTCAGCTCGAGACGGCGGTGTCGCCCGGTGCCGATGTGGCGGTGTTGCTTAACGTCAGCCCGGACCACATGGATAGATACCCGGATTTCGACACTTACCTCGCAACCAAGGCCAACATTTTTGCTGGTTGTCGTGCAGCTGTGATCGCACGCGAGGCACGGGTTCCCGGATTGCCGGATTGTGAAGTCTGGACCTTCGGGCGCGGGGCCAACTCCGGTCAGCGGCAATGCAATCTGGATGATGAAGGCAATCTGCTTCTTGAAGGCGAGCGCGTTCTGCACGCTGCGGAGCTCAGAATTGTTGGTACACACAATCATCTCAATGTTTTGGCTGCGCTGGCCGCGGGCCATGCGTCGGGTCTTGACGTCGAAGCGATGGTGTACGCGGCGCGAACGTTCGCAGGCCTGCCTCATCGGACCGAGTGGGTTGCCGACGTGAGCGGCGTCAGCTACTTCAACGATTCAAAGGCAACTAATCCAGGCGCAACCCTTGCCGCGATCGGCGGTTTTTCTGGGCGTAACGTGAAACTTCTGCTCGGAGGACAGGGCAAAGGTGCGGACTTCAGTGCGCTTGGTAACGCGCTGAACACGACGACGAACGAGGTATTTGTGTTTGGCGAGGACGCTGAGCTGCTTGCTGATGCGCTTGGAGGAAATGTAGCCCAGGCTGGTGGGATGCTTGAAGCTTTAGAGCAGGCGCGGGCACGCGCTCGACCTGGTGATGTTGTTTTGCTTTCGCCTGCCTGTGCCAGCTTTGATGAGTTCAGAAGCTTTGCCGAGCGCGGTGCTGTGTTCAAACGCGCCGTGCGGGAGGCTGCCGATGGCTGATATGGCTTCCCGCGGGAGCTCGATGAAGTTCTCGGCAAAAGGTCTGTTTGAGGGTGCTTCGCTGGACTCCCTGTTTGTGGGACTTGCGCTCGTACTCGTGACTGCAGGTGTGATCCTAGTGAGTTCAGCATCCGTCGAAATCTCGGCNCGCGAACACAGCAATCCACTTTTTTTTACTCTTAAACATCTCGTGTTCCTCGCCATCGCCCTGGTTGCCGGGGTGGTGGCGTCGTTGACCCCGCTATCAATTGTGCAGCGACTCGGGCCGCTGTTCGTCGCGGCAAGCGCGATATTGCTTGTGGCCGTTCTCATCCCGGGTGTTGGACTAGAGGCTAATGGAAGTGTTCGCTGGATACCGTTTGGGCCGTTTTCGCTACAGGGCTCCGAGTTTGTGAAGGTGTTTGTTGTGCTTTACACGGCAAGCACGCTCGCGCGTAACGCAGACCGGATTCGTCAACACATCAGGCATGCTGGCAAGTTGCTGTTGATTCTTGCGGGACTAGTTGCGCTGTTGCTGGAGCAGCCTGACTATGGTTCGGCTGTCGTGGTCATGGTGCCGGTAATTGCGCTGGTGTTCCTGGCCGGAGCTCCGCTTAGGCATTTTGCGCCGCTTGTTGTGGTCTGCATCGCTGCCTGTGCAGCGCTTGCGGTAGTTCAACCCTACCGATTGACCCGGCTAACGACGTTTGCCGACCCCTGGGAACATGCGTTTGGCAGCGGGTACCAGTTGACCCAGGCACTCATCGCTTTTGGCCGTGGTGAGTGGTTTGGCCTTGGTCTCGGCAACAGCATCCAGAAGCTATTTTATCTGCCAGAGGCGCACACGGACTTCTTGTTCTCGATTGCAGCGGAGGAATTGGGCGCGGTGGGTGCGATCGTGCTGATCGTAGTTCTTACCGCGCTGGTGGTTCGTGGCCTGATGATCGGTGCTGAAGCGTTTCGTGCGGACTTCCTGTTCGGTGCCTACTGTGCCTGGGGTATGTCGTTGCTCATTGGTGTGCAGGCTGCAATCAACATCGGTGTCAATGTTGGCGTCTTGCCCACTAAGGGGCTCACGCTGCCACTGATCAGTTTTGGCGGAAACTCACTTATTGCCAGTTTCTTGATGTTGGGTGTTGTGATTCGTGTAGCCTGGGAGACAAGACGTGGCCACGGTGCTTGATAATCTTAAACGACACGGCATGCGCCGAATCCGCCACGTTCACTTTGTGGGTATTGGTGGCGCCGGTATGTGCGGAATCGCCGAAGTTTTGATCCACGAAGGCTATCAGGTGAGCGGATCTGATATTGCCGAAGGTGCCACCGTCGAGCGCCTACGGGATCTGGGTGCCCGAGTGATGATCGGTCACGCCGCGCAGAACGTGGACAACGCTGATGTTGTTGTGGCGTCAAGCGCCGTCGGAGACTCCAACCCTGAGGTTCGAGAGGCGCGAGGGCGGCGGGTCCCGGTGGTGCCTCGGGCGGAAATGCTTGGGGAACTCATGCGATTCCGCCAGGGCATCGCAATTGCGGGAACTCACGGCAAGACCACAACTACCAGTCTGGCGGCCTCATTGTTTGCCGAGGCCGGACTGGATCCAACCTTTGTAATTGGGGGGTTGCTCAACAGTGCTGGGAGCAATGCGCAGCTTGGCTCAGGCAACTATGTCATTGCGGAAGCTGACGAGAGCGATGCGTCGTTCCTGCAACTGCAGCCCCTCACTGCCGTGTTGACCAATATTGATGGTGACCACCTGGCCTTCTACGACAACAGTTTCGACAAGTTGCGGGAGACTTTCTTGTCCTTTGTGCACAATCTGCCGTTCTATGGGTTGCTTGTTGCGTGCATAGACGACCCCGAAGTGCGACGCCTACTACCCGATGTCCAGCGTCAGACCGTTACCTATGGCTTCTCCCCGGATGCTGACTTCCGTGCTGAAAACTTTCACCAGGAAGGGCCACGTAGCAGCTTCACTGTGAGGCACCGTGGCCAGGCTCTCGACATTACGCTCGATTTGCCGGGGCGCCACAATGCGCTCAATGCGCTTGCCGCGGTTGCGCTTGCTACAGAAGAAGGGATCGCGGCTGAGTCGATTACCCAGGGTCTGGCGGGGTTTGCCGGCGTTGGACGGCGGTTTGAGTTTGTCGGGGAATTTGCCGCCGATGACGGTGCGTTTGTTCTGGTAGATGACTACGGCCATCACCCAACAGAAGTTGCCGTGACCGTCTCCGCCGCCCGGGAATGCTGGCCGGGTCGCCGTGTCGTTATGGTCTACCAGCCGCATCGTTACACCCGCACCGCGCTGCTGTTCGATGAGTTTGTAAGAGTGCTTTCGGATGTCGATGTGCTGATTTTGGCTGACGTCTACGCAGCAGGCGAGGTGCCGATTGAGGGTGCGCGAGGGGAAGACCTGTACGCCGCAATCGCCGCACCAAACGTCCACTTCGTTGAATTTCTTGAGAGTGCGCCAAGCCTGCTTGAAGAGATTGTCGAACCTGGTGACGTGGTGCTGACCCAGGGTGCGGGCAAGACTTCGCAGCTGGCAGGGGAGCTAAAGAACCGCTGGTCCAACCGCACACTGGAGGGTTTGTCATGAAGGTTGCCACACTGACCCTGGTTACGACTCTGCTGCTCGGCCTGGGAGCAGTCCTGATACCCGACCTGCTCCTGGCCAGGTACACAGCAACCGATGTGCGGGTGTCAGGAGAACTCACCGTTGCCGCGCGGCGGGACGTACAAGCGACACTGGCAAGCATGAGACTTGACCTTACTTCTGGACCGAGGGTTAAGAGTCTGCTTGATGCAGAGCCATGGGTACATCACACGAACGTGAGAATCTCCTGGCCGGACCGGATGGACGTTGAGGTTGTAGCCCAGCGCGCAATTGCTCTGTGGAATGCAGATGAGTTCCTGAACGAAGCAGGTGAAGCCTTCACCTCGCCCTGGTATGACCGCAAGTTGCCTCAACTCAGAGGTCCCGGCGAGCAGGCCGGCGAGGTGATGGCGCAGTACCGGGAACTGACGGGAATGCTAGCNGAAACCGGCCAGACCATTGAAGTCCTTACCCTTGACGACGTCGGTCGCTGGGAGTTTGAGAGCAGCAGCGGCATGCGGGTGCTGCTGGGGCGGGCCGAAACCTTTGCCCGAATGCGCCGGCTTGTTCGCGTGATGGCTTCTGAACAATTTTCCAGCCGGAGCGGTGANGTTAGTCTGATTGATGCGCGTTATGCCCACGGGCTTGCNGTGCGCTACGAGTCGGCGCACGGGAGCCTTGAGCGGTCGGCTGACCGGCTTGCGACAAACAACACGAACACAAACCGAGGGATGAGCTTATGAGTGGATCAACGGGAAGCCGGATGATTGTCGGGCTCGACATTGGGACCTCAAAGGTGGTTNCCATCGTNGGGGACGTNACACCGGAGGGTGANATCGANATCGTCGGCATCGGCAGTCACCCGTCGCGCGGGCTTAAGAAGGGGGTCGTCGTCAACATTGAGTCCACGGTTCAGTCNATCCAGCGAGCCGTGGAGGAGGCTGAGCTCATGGCNGGCTGCCACATTCACGCGGTGTACGCTGGGATTGCGGGCAATCACATCAGGTCGTTGAACTCNCACGGGATCGTTGCCATCAGAGACCGCGAGGTATTTCAGCCTGANATTGAGCGGGTTATTGATGCCGCGCAGGCGGTTGCTATCCCTGCGGACCAGAAGATCCTGCACATCCTGCCGCAGGAGTTTCTGATCGACTCTCAGGAGGGGGTGAAACAGCCGCTNGGCATGTCCGGTGTGCGCCTGGAAGCCAAGGTGCACCTTGTNACGTGTGCGGTGAATGCATCGCAAAACATTGAGAAATGTGTAGANCGCTGTGGCCTTTTCGTCGAAGACGTCATCCTTGAGCAGCTTGCTTCAGGCCACGCCGTGCTTTCTGAGGATGAGAAGGAGTTGGGCGTCTGTCTGGTTGATATNGGTGGCGGGACCACAGATATCGCGGTCTTCACAGAAGGGGCGATCCGGCACACGGCGGTCATTCCGATTGCAGGCGATCAGGTGACCAACGACATTGCTCACGCCTTNCGCACGCCCACNCCGCANGCCGAAGAGATCAAGATCAAGTACGCGAGCGCGATGCGCTCCTCGGTCCGTGAGGATGAAACGGTAAAAGTTCCAAGCGTCGGCGACCGTGCTGACCGCGACCTCTCCCGCGCNGCGCTCGCAGCAGTCGTCCAGCCTCGCTATGAGGANCTGTTTTCGCTCATCCAGGCGGAATTGCGGCGGACCGGGTTCGAGGAGNTGCTGCCGGCGGGCATCGTCCTGACGGGAGGCACTTCCAAAATGGANGGCGCACTCGAGCTGGCTGAGGAGATCTTTCACTTGCCGGTATCTCTCGGCAAGCCGAAGGGCGTGTCGGGTCTGACCGACATCGTTGGCAATCCGATCTACTCAACCGCAGTAGGGCTGCTGATCTATGGCGGCCGGCAGTTGTCTGAGACCAGTCTGGCGCGGGATTCACGGGTTTCCGCAGGCGTAGTCGATCGAGTGCGTTCGTGGTTTACCGGTACAGACGGCTGAAGTAGCACGACGACGCAGATTTGAACGATTGGAGAGAGAGGGAGCGAAAACATGANCAAAAACANAGTCNGCGTCGCGGACGGCNCAACCAGCGCAATNACGGGCGCGGTGGATGANAGCCCGGTGCANGCTNCTACTCCCGATAACGCATCAAGCGCCTCAACTATGCAACAGGCTGCGNTGCCCCNAAAAAATTTGGCCGTCAACGCCACCGCCTCCAGGAGAACCAACATGTTCAAACTAATCGAGAACGCGCCCCAGAATGCCGTGATCAAAGTGATTGGCGTGGGCGGCGGCGGTGGCAACGCCGTGCAGCATATGTGCAATCAGAACATANATGGCGTGGACTTCATCTGCGCCAACACGGATGCCCAAGCGCTTGCTGACCTTGATGCGCGCACGCTCCTGCAGTTNGGCAACTCGGTGACCAAGGGACTCGGTGCCGGTGCAGACCCCGACACGGGTCGNGAGGCNGCCCTGGAGGACAAGGAACGGATCGAGCAAGCACTNGATGGNGCGGACATGGTGTTCATTACTGCGGGCATGGGGGGTGGAACAGGGACCGGTGCNGCGCCGGTTGTTGCTGACATCGCAAAGGGNATGGGCATTCTTACTGTTGCGGTTGTCACCAAGCCGTTTGCATTTGAGATGCGCAAACGGATGAAGAACGCGGAAGCAGGCATCCGCGAGCTTGCAGCCCGTGTGGACTCGCTGATTACGATTCCCAACGAGAAGCTCCTGACGATCATGGGTAAAGACACCCCTCTCATCGAAGCATTCGCAGCGGTGGACGATGTACTCTTGAACGCCGTGCAGGGTATCGCCGATCTGATCATNCGTCCTGGCAAGATCAACGTAGACTTTGCGGATGTGCGAACGGTGATGCAGGAGATGGGGACCGCAATGATGGGTAGCGGNACGGCAACAGGCCCGGAGCGCGCACGTGACGCCGCGGAGGCGGCGATCNGCAGTCCATTGCTCGAAGATGTCGACTTNAACGGAGCNCGCGGTATTCTNGTGAACATTGCGGCNGGGGTCGATGTATCGCTTGGCGAGTTNTCCGAAGTGGGCCAAACCGTCGAGGGATTTGCGTCGGAAGAGGCTACGGTCGTAGTTGGTACAGTTATTGATGAAGAAATGAAGGACGAGTTGCGCGTGACCGTGGTTGCTACTGGGATCGGTGCAGCGAAAGAGGCCGAGGAGACGCCTCGTATACCCGAACGGGTGCCGGAGCGGGTCAGGCGGGAAGTGGCGGGTGATGGTGTACCCGACTATGATCAGTTTGATCGTCCCACCGTCGTGCGTCAGCAACAGGAGGCTGAGACGGCTGTACGTGGTGGAGATCTCGATTACCTGGACGTGCCGGCTTTTCTTCGCAAACAAGCGGACTGATCTCGCCAATCCGGGTCTCGGTGATGGACTGGGGTTAAACGACCCGTCCGACGGATCGTTGTGCAACTGTTTGGTGCACAGGCGGCCTTTGCGGTTAGCTGACGGTGCATCGTCCGGCGGGCCCGTTGTGGATCGGAGGCCACAAAAGGTTCATTTGCGTTCGATGCAGTTGGTTTCGTGAATGGGCTAACAAAACAATCGCTTATAGCAGGTCTTTCTGCTATTATTCTCGCCGCTCGATAGGGACAACGACCTCGCCAGGTACAACAACAATGATCAACCAGCGCACGTTGAAGAACGTGATCCGGGCAACGGGGGTAGGGCTCCATACCGGGGAGAAGGTCTACCTGACGCTGCG
>PAWP01000040.1 GCA_002714125.1 Gammaproteobacteria bacterium | reverse complement strand
CCCGGCAACCCCACTACGCAGTGTGTTGAACTCGACTTCTTCGAGAAGCTGGTTGCGATAGCAAAGGAGAACGGAATCTGGGTAGTGCAGGATCTAGCCTACGCAGACCTGGTTTTCGATGGCTATAAGGCACCGTCCATCCTGCAGGTGCCAGGTGCGAAGGACATTGCAGTCGAGTTCTTCACGCTCTCAAAAAGCTACAACATGCCTGGTTGGCGCATGGGCTTTTGTGTGGGCAATCCTACATTGGTCGGGGCACTGTCTCGCATCAAAAGCTACATGGACTATGGCATGTTCACTCCGATCCAGGTGGCTGCGATCGCGGCGTTGGAGGGGGATCAGAGGTGTGTCACCGAGATCCGCGACATGTACAAAAGCCGCCGCGACGTGCTGTGCGAGGGACTGAACGCGGCAGGTTGGGAAGTCGAGGCGCCCAGGGCCACGATGTTCGTCTGGGCGAAGATTCCGCTACAGTTTCAGAAGATGGGCTCGCTTGAGTTTGCTAAATACCTGTTAAAGGAAGCAAAGGTTGCGGTCTCGCCCGGTATCGGGTTTGGACAATATGGGGACGACCACGTTCGCTTTGCGCTGATTGAAAACGAACACCGAACTCGCCAGGCGTTGCGTGGAATTCGTCGAATGCTGCGTAGCGCCGCGCCTAACGCGGCAGGCTGAACTGCTGCGTTAGGCGCATGGTGCTAGGCTTTGCCTGCCCGGAATCTAAGTTATACGATTTGAGGAATCAGGTGATGGCTAACGCTGAGGGGCTGGGTGTCGGGATATGTGGTCTGGGCACGGTAGGATCGGGCACGTTCAATCTGCTGGTCGGCAACCGCGAAGAGATCACCAGCAAAGTAGGAGCGCCGGTTGAGGTGCGCCTCGTAGGTTGTCGGCGCGACCATCCGGACTGTGATCTTTCTGCAACGCGGGTGACGCGCGATATTTTTGAGGTTGTAGGCGACAGCGAAGTCGATGTTGTCGTCGAATTGATTGGAGGTACTGAAACAGCGCTGGAACTCGTGCGCAGTGCGCTTGAGGTAGGCCAGCATGTTGTCACCGCCAACAAAGCGCTCATTGCCGAACATGGTGCTGCATTGTTTGAGCTTGCAGAGGCGAGGGGTGTGCAACTGCGCTACGAGGCTGCAATCGCTGGCGGGATCCCTATAGTAAAAGCCATCAGGGAAGGACTTGCTGGTAACCGTATCGATGGCTTGGCAGGGATCATTAACGGTACTTCCAACTTCATTTTGACCGAGATGTCCGGCCTTGGGAATCGCGGCTTCGCGGAGGTGCTGGCGGAGGCTCAGGACCTGGGATATGCCGAGGCTGACCCCACCTTTGATGTTGAAGGTATTGATGCCGCGCACAAGCTGACGATCCTTTCTTCCATTGCATTTGGTGTGCCCTTGGCGTTTGAGCGCATCTATACCGAAGGGATCTCCGAGATCACGGTTGATGACATCCGCTACGCCGCCGAGCTGGGGTATCGGCTCAAACATCTGGGGATTACCCGGCGGAGTGAAGCCGGGGTTGAACTCCGCGTACATCCCACGCTCGTGCCCGAGGCAGAGCTGATTGCCAAGGTGGATGGGGTGATGAACGCCGTGTTGGTGTCGTCAGACGGCGCCGGATCTACGCTCTACTACGGCGCTGGCGCAGGGGCGCTGCCAACCGGTTCTGCTGTAACGGCAGACATCATCGACGTCGCAAGGGCTGTCGGAGCTGAACACGCGGTATCGAACCTTGGATTCGCCGGTGGAACCTCGGATGCACCAGTGTTGCCAATCAGTGAAACGCGATCCGCGTTCTATTTGAAGCTTACTGTAGCGGATCGGCCCGGGGTCATGGCGAGCTTGTCTACAACCCTGTCTGATCACCATATCAGCATTGAGAGTCTCATCCAAAAAGACGCCAATGGCGGTCAGGTCCCGATTGTGTTGATTACAAATGAGGTGCTGGAGTCTCAGTTTGATACTGCGGTCGCGGCGATCGAGTCGGCGGACTACACCCAGAGTGAAGTAACACGTATCCGCGTGGTGTCGTTTGGCTAGCCGGCTAGCTCAAGCGGCGATCGCCGGGAGTTGGCGGGCACATAGCTTGCGCAGCGGAGAGCGAAGCTCTCGTGAGGTCACCAGGAGCGGCCTTGGCCAAGACTCTTATCCGGCGTGAGATCCCCGACATCAAGCTGGCAGGCGGCCTGCCCGGCCTTCTTGAACGCCTTTATCTGAGTCGGGGTATCGCCCGCGCGGAGGACTTGGATCTGGCCCTTAAGGGACTCTTGCCGCCCACTGACCTCAAGGGCATCCGGGCTGCCGTCGAGGTGTTGAGTCGGGCCCTGGATGCCAGGCAACGGATTCTCGTTGTTGGCGACTTCGATTGCGACGGGGCAACCAGCTCCGCACTGATGGTCAGCATTCTTAGGGAGTTGAGCGCTGAGATCGAGTACCTCGTGCCTAACCGTTTCGAGTACGGTTACGGGTTGACGCCTGAAATCGTGGATGTGGGTCTTGGCTTCGATCCTGCGGTCATTGTCACAGTCGACAACGGCATCTCCAGCATCGATGGGGTTCGATACGCCAAGGACCTGGGCATTGCGGTCGTAGTGACGGATCACCATCTCCCGGGTGAACAGCTTCCGGTTGCCGATGCGATCGTTAATCCGAACCAGCCCGATTGCCCTTTCTCTTCTAAGAATCTTGCTGGGGTGGGGGTCGCGTTCTATCTGCTTTCGGCTCTCCGGGCATCGCTGCGCAGGCGGGGCTGGTTTGAGGCAACCGGTCGCCAGGAGCCGAACCTGGTGGATCGTCTTGATCTGGTCGCTCTCGGCACAGTTGCGGATGTGGTCCCCCTCGACCACAACAACCGCATCCTCGTGCAGGAGGGGCTGCGCCGGATCCGGGCTGGCCGCGCTCTGCCGGGCATCAACGCGCTGATTTCTGCAGCCGGCAAGGACCCGCGTTTCCTTAACTCAACCGATATGGCATATGGTTTGGCACCACGTCTCAATGCTGCTGGGCGGCTAGAGGATATGTCGCTTGGCATAAACTGCCTGCTGGAAGCCGTACCTGAGCGAGCCCGGGCGATCGCGGGCAGGCTGGACGAACTCAATCGTTCCAGGCGCGAGATTGAAAGTGATATGAAGGCACAGGCTGAAGCGTCTCTTGAAAAGGTTAAGTCCGTCGACGCGCTTGCGGTGGGCCTAGCCCTATACGAGCCTGAATGGCACCAGGGCGTGGTGGGGATTGTCGCATCCCGCATCAAGGACCGGTACCACCGCCCCGTGTTTGCGTTCGCTCCTGGTGATGCGGGCAACCTGAAGGGGTCCGGGCGCTCGATTGAAGGCTTGCACATTCGGGATGCATTGGATGCGATTGCCGCGCGCTATCAGGGCCTTGTCATCAAGTTTGGCGGTCACGCCATGGCTGCGGGACTTTCGATTCGCGAGGTTGACTTCCCCGCGTTCCGGGATGCGTTCGATGAAGAGGTCAGGCGCTGGCTTACGCTGGAGGATCTGGAGGCAACCATCCTGTCAGATGGTGAGATCGCCGAACGGGTGGACGTGGGGCTTGCCCGGCAGGTCCTGGAAGGTGGCCCATGGGGGCAGGGTTTCCCGGCGCCGGTGTTTGACGGCAGTTTCGAGATCCTCTCGCAGAAGATTGTCGGCGGGGGCCACCTGAAACTGAAAGCCCGCAACACGAAATCTGATCAGGTGTTTGAGGCGATTGCCTTTGGAACCGATCGACTCATAGAAAACCGGCACTGCGTGCTGGTCTATCGTCTTGACCTCAATCTCTACGACGGGCTGATGTCGGTGCAGTTGATTGTGGACGCAATTGACCCTCAGCGGGGTCGCACTTGATTTATATCAATCTGGGTTGAGTCTTATCCGGCTTCAGGTTTGCAAGTTATTAAATTCCTATTCCCAAGGGCCAAAATAGTGCGTGTCCGTGGCACGTGCTACGGATTGCAGGAGCGGGCCATGGCTCACTACAAGCGAACTTTTGTTGCAACGACTTCTAAGCCGATACGGAAGCGGTGATAGGGAGAACGCAGAAAACGGCCATGATGCACGGTGCGAAGCTGAGGATCATTCACGTGATGGACCGCGTTCCATTTGTAAAAAGCGACCCGACCTGCGCGATGATTGAGACGGTCGTGTCTTTGCATTCTGAGTTGGAGCGTGACGTGGCCGAGCAGATAGCAAGCCTGCAGGATCGACTGGGTGACGGGCCGTGAACGCCGGATTGGCCGGCTACAGTCGAATCCTGTATGTGAGTGATGGCCCAGCTCCCAACGCTCTTGGTCATACCAGGGCGTTGGCAGAATCGAGTGACGCTGCGTTTAAGGTTTTTGATATTTTGCGAAAAGAGTTGCTGGCTTTGACCGTCCGTCGGCCGCACTTGAACTGCAATCGGAGCTGATCGAAGGCCGGTTGGAGGTTCTGAACGCGGTTGTGGAGGGGTGGATGCACTTCCGAAAGTGTTTGTTGTTTCTGGCAAGGCGATTATGGAAGTTGTACTTGCCCTTGCCGCCTAGGGTTTTGACCTTGTCGTTAAGTCGGTGCTGTCTGCCTACATCAAGCATATGCTCTGGGGCTTCCTCGACCCGAGGTTGATGCGCACGCTCTGCTCCAGTGATGCTGTTGCGGGAAGATTATGCCGGCCCGGTGAGACGTGCGGTTGCCACGGTAGATACTTTGGGCGAATTTGAAGTTGCGTATAAGTCACTTTGTGATGTCGGCACAATCGCNAGCACCTCTAGGNGCCGGGCTCCATGTCGTGGCGATGGANTCGACCNATCTCTGGCTAAATCCCNCTTTCGGGCTTGGGGAGAGCGCCAACAAGATTCGCAGCTCGTTGAGGGTCGCTTTGAAGCGCTGCAGACTGTCGCGCCTGATCGAACCGTAGGCGCGATGCTGGGGGGTGACTCGGCCGGGCGCATAAACCGGTACGCCAATCCGAATGATCTGGTGATAGTAGGAACTGTTGCAAGGCCGCGGGGTATTGGGATTTCTAATGGGCAACACGACTGAGGCTGTATTCGATGCGTTCAGGACACCAATCATTGTCATCAATGACGGCCTCGTTGGTGGCTANGTCGGCCTGAACACCGAACAGGNCNAGGAGGGTGGGCATCCCGCTGCGGTATAGTCGAATCACACTTTCTGTGGGGAGATGGGTATGCGGGGGCGGATTGCTAAAGGCGCGTTTGCGCTGGGAGTTTCTCTTTGGATGGTCTGCACTGCTCAGGCGGATGACTGGTATCCGTCTAAGTGGGGTGCTGAGGACACGCTGGGGGCGATCAACAATCTGTCTCCAAATAAGGTGGTGCAGGCCGCAAAACTGGTTCAGACCGGCAAGACTTATCGTCTGGGCGTGGTGACCGGGCCGGATACGCCTGCATACGCGCCGCGCAACTTCTCACTCACGGTCCTGCAGCTTAACGACGGCACGGGTACACCGCTCGGTGCCAACAAGGCAACGGGCAATGACGATCTGATGTTCATGTGGATGGGGATCGGCAGCCAGATCGATGGGCTCGGTCATATGGGGCTCGACCACGTCTACTACAACGGTAATCGTGCGCAGGACTTTGTCCAGAACACGGGGTTGACGAAGCTTTCGGTAGACAAACTCCCACCCATTGTTACTCGTGGCGTGTTGCTAGACATGACCGACCACTTTGGCAAGGAGATGCTTGACGCGGGTCAGGCCTTCAACTCGAAGGAGATAAAAGCGCAGGCTAGGAAACAAGGGATTACGATTGGGAAGGGGGATGTAGTGCTGTTCCACACCGGCTGGTTGGATCTGGTGGGGGTCGACAATGAACGGTTCATGGCTGGTCAGCCGGGATTGGGTGTGGACGGCGCGGAGTATCTTGCGGGTCTCGATGTGGTTGCGGTTGGTTCAGACGGCTGGGCCCTTGAAGTACTCCCGGGTGAAGATCCGAACCTAGCGTTTCCGGTGCATCCGATTCTACTGGCCAAAAACGGCATTTACATTCTTGAAGTAATGGACACGCGCGAGCTGGCCAAAGACAAAGCCTGGGAGTTTCTCTTTGTGCTGGGTCAGCCCCGGTTTGAGGGCTCCGTGCAGGCCGTAATCAACCCGATTGCCATTCTTTAAGGACATTTTAGAGAGGCAAGCAGGTTGAAAGTCCTGGTACTGTCGGCGTACGACGCGCGAAGTCACCGCTACTAGCGTGATGGTGTTGTTGCGCACCTGACTGGGATCGATTTTGAGGTCTATACGCTGCCGGCGCGGTTTGTCTCTTGGCGTTTGCGCGGTAACGCGTTGACCTGGGTCGACGCCAAGTTTGGCGATTGCGATGCGGCGCTTAGGGGCCTTAACCAGCGGGTTGCGAGGGTCCTGGCCGCTCTCTACTTACATGAAAACCAGTTCGCCTACCCGAGTAACGAACCTCGCGCACACTTGATCGAGCGCCAAGTAACGAGCATCTACAGCGCTGTTGCCGCGAGCCGGCTTGTGTTCAATTCGGAATACAATCTGGCCACGTTCCTTGCCGGCGCCCGCGANCTACTGAGGCGCCTCCCGGATGGTGTTCCGAAAGGTACGGTAGAGCGCCTTGANGAAAAGGCTTGTGTGCTGCCAGTGCCACTCGGAAAAGAGTGTTACGAGGTGCTTGGAGCGACCCGGCAGCGACGGGACATTGTGTGGAATCATCGCTGGGAAGCCGACAAGGGTCCGGACAGGCTGGTGGCGGTTGTTGCAGAACTGATTNGCCGTGGCTTGGAATTCCGTATGCATCTGTTGGGGGGCGACCCGGTGCGGGCCCACCCTGATGTGGAGAGGGCGGCGCGCCTGCTGAGTGAAGCTGGGCGGCTTGGCCATTTTGGTCAGCTGACCGAGCGCACTGAACACCTCGCCTGCCTCGCGACGTCGGGTGTTGTGTTATCTACCACGCTGCACGAGTTCCAGGGTCTCGCNGTACAGGAAGCGATGGCTTTGGGGTGTCTGCCCGTTGTGCCCGACCGCCTGGCATATCCGGGCTACGTCCCGGAGCGGTATCCTTACGCCGCCGACGAGCAGCTGGAGGCTGAGGCTAAGTCTGCTGCAGACCTGACGGAGCAAGTGTTGGCCGCGAATGCCGTAGCGGTGCCTCTCCACTCACGCAGCTGGGCTGCACTCAAGGGCAACTATCGGNCCNTGCTTGCAGACGTTGCGGGCGCNGCCTGAGCGGCTTGTGCCTGCTGANGCAAATCTAGATAAGGACTATTCCCAGCCANACTCGNTGTAGCNTCTCCCTGTGATCCCTGCGGTTAATGCTNCCCNCACTTCGCCCACCATGTTGGATGGTAGGTTGCCGAGATCGGATCAGCTGAGATCGTCACGCTTGTGCGGCTCGAGGTTCTGGGGCTTGCCCTGCCACCTCTCCGTTGTGAAGAAGAACGAGATGCGTCATGAGTGGGTCATCCGGTGAGCGATGCGGAAGACGACCAGAGCCGGTGGGTCGATGACACGCTCAGATTCCTACTTTGCCTCGCGCACGCAGGCTTCGCACTCGGTTTATTGCCATCGAAATGGCCTGCCACGACTGATTGCTGGCGATTTGCATAGCCGCTATTGAAGCGCCTGAGCAGTAGGAGTGTCTCGTGGTCCCGGAACAGGATCAGACTCGGTATGGGGGTCGTGCGGAAACGTTTGGTCATGGCCATTGCACCACGGGCTCCACCACCTCAGAACGAGCGGGGCATGTTCAGGACATGCTCACCAATGTAGGAAAGGATGAGGTTGGTTGATATTGGCGCGATCTGATAAAGCCGGGTTTCGCGGAACTTGCGTTCAATGTGGTACTCCTTGGCGAACGCAAAGCCTCCATGGGTCTGCATACAGATGTCACCGGCCTTCCAGGACGCTTCTGAGGCGAGCATCTTCGCCATGTTTGCCTCTGCCCCACAGGGTTCGCCAGCGTCAAACATGCGTGCCGCTTTTTCCACCATCAACCAGGCCGCTTCAACCTCTGTATAGCTCCGTGCAATCGGGAACTGAACGCCTTGGTTTTGGCCGATCGGGCGGCCAAATACCTCGCGCTCCGTGGCGTAGGCGCTGGCCTTGTCGATGAAGTAGCGCCCGTCGCCCACACACTCCGCCGCGATCAGGACGCGTTCTGCGTTCATGCCATCGAGGATGACCTTGAAACCCTTGCCTTCTTCGCCCAGTAGGTTTTCGGTGGGAATATGTAAATCATCGAAAAACAGCTCACACGAGTGGTGATTGATCATCGACTCGATAGGCCGTATTTCAAGGCCGTTTCCATGCGCTTCCCGGACGTCGACGATAAATGCGGAGAGGCCGTCGGTTTTCTTGGCAACATCCGCTCGATCGGTGGTGCGCGCGAGCAGTACCATCAGGTCCGAGTGCTCGATCCGGCTGATCCAGACCTTCTGGCCGTTGACCACGTAGTCGTCGCCATCGCGCCGGGCAACGGTTTTGAGGTTGGTCGTGTCTGTCCCGGTAGTGGGTTCGGTCACGCCAAAACTCTGCAGGCGTAATTCGCCGGACGCGATCTTCGGCAGGTAGGCCTTCTTCTGTGTTTCGTTGCCGTGACGCAGAACCGATCCCATGACGTACATCTGCGCGTGACATGCGCCCGCGTGGGCGCCTGCGCGGCAGATTTCTTCCATAACCACTGCAGCCTCGTAGACGCCGAGACCGGCACCACCGTACTTCTCCGGGATCAATACTGTAAGGAAGCCGGACTCGGTGAGTTCTGTAACAAATTCGGTTGGGTAACCCCGCTCACGGTCGAGTTCCAGCCAATAGTCCTCGCCGTAGCGGTCACATAGTTGGCGGACTGATTTTCGGATCTCGTCGATATCGGCGCTCATGTATTGGGTTCTCACGTACCAAATCGGGGGGCACGTTAACGCAACGTAAGCCTGGATGTCACATGCGAAAGCAGCTTCGTGACTGGGGTCAGATCGCCGAGTACAATGAGCTTTTGCAAAACCAATCGCCCGCAGCTCACGGTAGCCACCATGATCGAAGTCACCGCCTTTCTTGCCCGTATCAAGGATCTGAAAGAGCGGGTGGATGTCCTCCGGAGGTATCTTTGACTACGCTCAGTCCAAAGAGCGCCAGGCGGAAGTAGAGCTCGAGCTTGCAGACCCCGCCGTCTGGGAAGACGCGGACCGGGCTCAGAGGCTGGGGCGCGAGCGTTCGTCTCTTGAACTCATCGTCAAGACCATAGAAACCCTCGAAGTCGGTCTTGGCGACGCTGATGAGATGGTTGAACTAGCGGCCGAAGAGGACGATGAGGAACTGATGGCGGAAGTCACTGGCGAACTCGACCGGATGACTACTGAGCTTGAAGTGCTGGAATTCCGCCGCATGTTTGCTGGCGAGATGGATCCTAATAATGCCTACGTCGATATTCAGGCCGGCTCGGGTGGTACGGAAGCCCAGGACTGGGCAGAGATGCTGCTGCGGATGTACTTGCGCTGGGGTGAAAATAAAGGCTTCAAATCCGATCTGATGGAGTGTTCCGCCGGCGACGTGGCGGGTGTCAAAGGCGCCACGATTCACTTTCAGGGTGACTACGCGTTTGGCTGGCTGCGCACCGAGACCGGCGTCCATCGGCTGGTCAGGAATTCTCCGTTTGACTCAGGCAACCGGCGCCATACGTCCTTTGCATCGGTGTTTGTCTCACCAGAACTAGACGATGACATCGAGATTGATCTTGACATGAGCGAGGTGCGCGTTGATACCTATCGAGCCAGCGGAGCGGGTGGGCAGCACGTCAACAAAACAGACTCGGCGATCCGTCTGACCCACGTCCCGAGCGGCATCGTTGTGCAGTGCCAGAGNGAGCGNTCNCAGCACAAGAACAAGGACATGGCCATCAAACAGCTGCGTGCCAAGCTGTATGAAATGGAAGACCTGAAGCGGCGGGAGGAGCAGCAGCAGGTCGAGGATTCGAAGTCAGACATCAGCTGGGGCAGTCAGATACGCTCTTATGTACTCGACTCGGCGCGCATNAAGGATCATCGCACGAATGTCGAGAACTCCAATACCGGTGGTGTGTTGGACGGCGATCTGGACGGGTTCATCGAAGCGAGCCTGAAAGCTGGGTTGTAAGTATCAGGGGGGTGCGGGGCTACTCGTATCTGCAGCCTGGGGAGCAACAGAGTGAGTAAACAGACACCTGCCGGGCAGGGTGAAGAGCAAAGTGAAAACGACTTGATCACGGCTCGGCGCGAGAAACTTGGGCGCCTCCGTAAACGCGGCAATGCGTTCCCGAATGACTTCCGCCGCTCACACAAGGCGGCAGAACTGCACGAACTTCATGCCGACATGAGCAAGAAGGATCTGGAAGGCTCAGCCGAGGAAGTAGCGGTGGCCGGCCGNATCATGCTGAAACGCATGATGGGGAAGGCGGGCTTCATTACCTTGCAAGACGTCTCCGGTCAGATTCAGCTTTACGTTCGCCAGAACGTTATTGGCGACGACGCGTTCGAAGACTTCAAAGATCTCGACATCGGCGACATTGTGGGTGCCTACGGCACGATGATGCGTACGAACAAAGGTGAACTGTCGGTTCGCGCAGCAACCCTGCGCCTACTGACTAAGTCGCTGCGACCTCTACCGGAAAAGCATCATGGGCTTCGGGATACGGAAACCCGCTACCGGCAGCGGTACTTGGACCTCATTGTAAATGGAGATTCCAGGGACATCTTTGTCAAACGCACCCGAATCGTTGAAGGGATCCGGCGCTACTTCATGGAGCGTGACTACATGGAGGTCGAGACGCCCATGATGGCCTCTACTCCGGGTGGCGCCACTGCTGAGCCTTTTGTGACTCACTACAACGCCCTCGATGTGGACATGTTTCTGCGGGTTGCGCCGGAACTGAATCTGAAGCGCCTGGTGGTTGGTGGATTCGAGCGCGTTTTCGAGATCAACCGTAATTTCCGCAATGAGGGCATGAGCACCAAGCACAGTCCTGAGTTCACGATGTTGGAGTTCTATCAAGCGTATGCGGACTTTCGCGACCTGATGGACCTCTCTGAAGACATGTTGCGCGTACTCGCGAAGGACGTGCTCGGTTCAACCGAGTTTACCTACCAGGACACCACCATCGATTTTGGCAAGCGGTTTGCCCGGATGACGATGGAAGAAGCGATCCTTGCTTACAACCCCGGGATTGACGCCGCGGCGCTAGAAACCGTTGAGGCCGCCGGCGCATTGGCGCGCGACCGGGGGATGGAGATAAACGATCGCTGGGGACTTGGAAAGCTGGTAATGGAGCTGTTCGAGGCGCTGGTGGAGGATCNCATCGAGCAGCCTACGTTCATTACTCAGCATCCAACCGAGGTATCGCCGCTTGCGCGCAGAAATGACAAAAATCCTGGGATTACCGATCGTTTTGAGTTATTTCTGATGGGTAAGGAGTTGGGCAACGGCTTCTCCGAACTCAACGATGCCGAAGACCAGGCCGGGCGCTTTCGGGCCCAGGTTGAGGCACGGGAGGCGGGCGATGCGGAAGCGATGCACTTTGACGACGATTACATTACCGCCCTTGAATATGGCCTCCCGCCGACTGCAGGGCAAGGTCTCGGGATCGATCGTCTGGTGATGTTCTTTACTGACTCTCCGTCTATCCGGGACGTTGTGCTGTTCCCACACATGCGCCCGCGCCGCTGAGGTTGCTGATGGTGGCAAATGTCAGACTGCATCCTTCCTGGCTCGAACAAGTGGGAAGGGAGTTTGCCCAGCCGTACATGCAATCCTTGCGCGCGTTTTTGGCGGAGCAAAGGGAAGCTGGGAAGTCCATCTACCCACGTGCCAGTCTTTGGTTCAATGCGCTCGACGCCACACCCTTCGACAAGGTCAAAGTGGTGATTCTCGGCCAGGACCCTTACCACGGCCCCGGTCAGGCCCATGGACTCTGTTTTTCCGTGCCGAGGGGTGTGCGCCCACCCCCTTCTCTCCTCAACATGTTCAAGGAAATCAAGGCAGATCTTGAGCTTCCTGGCAGCCCGTTTGAACATGGTTGTCTTGAATCATGGGCGGCGCAGGGCGTGCTTATGTTGAACAGCGTGCTGACCGTTGAGAAGAGCCGTGCCGCCTCCCACCAGGGTAAAGGTTGGGAGACCTTTACTGATACCGTCGTGCAACGTCTGGCAGAGACTAGGGAAGGGATTGTCTTCATGCTCTGGGGTGCGTATGCGCAGAAGAAGGGTGACGCGATCGACCCTGGAAAACATTTGGTGCTGCAGGCGCGTCACCCGTCGCCGCTTTCCGCCAATGGTGGATTTTTTGGCTGNAGGCATTTCTCAAAGTGCAACGCTTACCTTGAGTCGCGCGGTGAGTCGGGTATCGACTGGGCGAGGCTCGATTAGAGTTTGATGCGCGCCGGCCGTGTGTGCTTCGGCCCGCGTGATCGGAAAGGCACGGGCCTGTGATAATCTGCCGCTCCGCCGCGTCCGTGCCGTGGCAGGACTCAACAACTCGATTCAGGAGCCCGTGATGGCAGAGAGCCTACCCGTCTACATTNATGGCGGTTTCCGGCAGAGCGCCGCTGAAAACCTCATTCCGGTGACTAACCCGGCNACTCAGGATGTGCTGGTGCACGCACCCCAGACTACGATGAAGGAGATCGATNAGGCGGTNGCAGCGNCNAAAGTCGCGTTTGCCGAGTGGCGCCAGGTCCCAGCACCTGAGCGAGCGCGGTTGCTCATGCTNTACCANGCTAAGCTGAAGGAAGAGCAGGATGCGATTGCCGAGATCATCTGCCAAGAGACGGGCAAAGTGTTTGCCGACGCTCAGGGTGACGTGTGGCGCGGCATCGAGGTGGTTGAGCAGGCCTGTAATATTNCATCCTTACTAATGGGAGAGACCGTCGAGAATGTGGCGCGGGGCATAGATACCTACAGCTACATCCAACCGCTGGGCGTTTGTGTNGGGATTACGCCGTTCAACTTCCCAGCGATGATTCCGCTCTGGATGTTCCCGCTCGCNATAGCCGCGGGCAACACCTTCATCCTGAAGCCATCGGAACAGGATCCCNTGACGCCGAACCGGTTGGTTGAGCTGTTTTACGAGTGCGGGTTCCCAAAGGATCTGATGCAGATCGTTCACGGNGGCAAGGATCAGGTGGATGCGCTCATAACGCATCCCGATACGAAAGCAATTTCATTTGTGGGCTCAGTTCCCGTCGGTCAGCACGTCTACCGCCTCGGCACCCAGCATCTGAAGCGTGTGCAGTGTATGGCNGGTGCCAAAAACCACCTGGTCATCATGCCGGATGCCGATAAGGATCAGGTCATCTCCGGNCTGGTGGGCGCGTCCTGCGGCGCGGCGGGTCAGCGTTGNATGGCGATCAGTGCAGCGGTGTTTGTGGGTNAGGCTAGCGAGTGGATTCCCGATCTGGCTGAGGCGATGTCTGCTGTGCATCCGGGTGCGTGGGATCAGGACGGCGCAGGCTACGGCCCGCAGATCTCGGTGCCGGCGGCGGAGCGGATCAGGGGTTACATCGAGAAGGGCAAACAAGAGGGTGCCACTTGCGTGCTCGACGGATCCGAGTGTGTGGTTGAAGGGTATCCCGACGGCAACTGGGTTGCGCCTACGCTCTTCTCCGACGTGACCGCTGAAATGTCGATCTACACCGATGAGATCTTCGGCCCGGTACTTGTGGGNCTCAACGTCGANAGCCTCGATGACGCACTTGATCTCATCAACGACTGCCCGTACGGCAACGGGGTTTCGATCTTTACCTCCAGTGGCGGTGCAGCACGAAAGTTTCAGCAGGAGGTCCAGGTGGGCCAGGTTGGGATCAACATTCCCATCCCCGTGCCGTTGCCGTTCTTTTCNTTTACCGGATGGAAGGACTCGTTCTACGGTGATCAGCATGCCTACGGTAAACAGGCGGTGCACTTCTATACCGAGACGAAGACCATTACTTCGCGTTGGTTTTCATCGGAGCCTGCCAGCGNTCCGAACATGACCATAGCGCTCAAGTAAGTAAGCCGGCGAGACCTGCCATGGAGTTCGCCTTCAGCGAGGATCAGGCTGCGTTCCGTGATGCGGCCCGCGCGTTTGCCGACGCTGAGTTCGCGCCAAATGCGGCNCGTTGGGACAAGGACAAGTTTTTCCCGCGNGAGATCATTGCCCGCGCGGGGGAACTGGGCTTTTGTGGGCTGTACACCCCGGGTGCGCTNGGTGGTCTGGGGTTGCCCCGTCTGGATGCGGCTATTGTGCTTGAAGCGCTTGCATCCGGCTGTACTAGCACGACCGCATTTATCTCAATCCACAACATGGCGACCTGGATGGTGGCTGAGTTTGGTNACGCCAACTTTTTTGCTGAACTGGTGGGTGATCTGGCAGCCGGCCGTGCGCTCGCTTCCTATTGTCTGACCGAACANGGCGCAGGCTCGGACGCGGGCTCTCTGGTGACCCGTGCCGAGCGCGACGGCGATAGCTANGTCATCAACGGCGGCAAGACCTTTATCTCGGGTGCCGGCGCAACCGACGTGCTTGTGCTGATGGCGCGAACCGCAGAGAGCGGTAACAAGGGTATCAGCACGTTTGTTGTGCCAGCCGACGCGGCGGGCATCTCCTACGGCGGCAATCTTGAAAAGCTCGGCTGGCACTCGCAGCCCACTCGGGAAGTGCGNTTTGACGACGTTCGGGTCGAAGCGTCCCGTCGGTTGGGTGAGGAGGGAGATGGGTTCATGATCGCCATGCGCGGCCTCGATGGCGGTCGAATNAACATTGCCGCGTGCTCGGTGGGTACCGCTGCTGTTGCAATTGAACAGACGCGTACTTACCTGAACGAGCGGCGCCAGTTTGGTCATTCGCTTGCTCAGTTTCAGGCCCTGCAGTTTCGTGTAGCGGACATGGCGACCAATCTTCTCGCGGCCAGGCAGATGGTCTATCTCGCGGCTTCAAGGCTGGATGTAGGCGACGCTGATGCGACCACTTATTGTGCGATGGCCAAGCGCTTTGCAACGGATGCATGCTTCGAGATCTGTAACGATGCGCTCCAGCTGCACGGCGGCTACGGTTATATGGAGGAATACCCGTATGAACGCTACATCCGCGACACGCGGGTGCATCAGATTCTAGAGGGTACGAACGAAATCATGCGTCTGATCATTGCCCGTCGGCTGCTTGCGGACGGTGCCCAGGCATTGGGGTAACTGAATATGGCAGAAAAACTGCGTAGCGAAATCCGCGGCAACGTTGCACTCGTCACGATTGATAACCCGCCCGCCAATACATGGGATGCGGACAACTTGGGGGCGCTGACTGGGTTGATGGACGTCCTGAATGCCAACAAGGAGGTCTACAGTCTTGTGGTCACCGGTGAGGGCCAGAAGTTCTTCTCTGCCGGTGCGGATCTCAACATGTTNTCCNGCGGCGATAAAGTGNCGGCNTCGGATATGGCTGAGCGCTTTGGTCGCGCTTTCGAGGCGCTGTCGCACTTCCGTGGAGTGTCTATTGCTGCGATCAATGGCTATGCCATGGGCGGTGGTCTCGAGTGCGCGCTGGCGTGCGACATCCGTATTGCCGAGGAGCAAGTCCAGNTAGCCTTGCCTGAAGCGTCAGTGGGGCTTTTGCCCTGCGGCGGCGGTACTCAAAATTTGGCGTGGACGGTGGGCGAAGGCTGGGCTAAACGAATGATTCTGATGGGCGAACGTCTCGACGCTGATACCGCGGCCCACATTGGACTGATCGAAGAGGTAGTNCCGGAAGGTACGGTAGTAGAGCGCGCTATGGCGCTTGCCAACCAAGTGGNTAAACAGAGTCCGCTGGCTGTAACCGCGTGTAAGCAGCTGATTCAGGCGGCGCGCGCGGGCAATATTGCTGACGCCTACATCACCGAGCGCAAGTCGTTTGTCGAATTGTTTGATACCGAGGATCAGGCAGAGGGTGTCAACGCTTTCCTAGAGAAACGCTCACCGCACTGGAAAAACGCCTGAAGCTTGTGTCAGGCGCGCAGGAGTACGCATGAGTCCACCGGTACGTTTCGAGACGGTTCAGTCGGCGGGTGAACACGTTATTGGGATTGCGACTCTGGACGTGCCGGCGACGCTCAACAGTCTCTCACTGGAAATGATCGATTTGCTCGCGGAGCGTTTTCGAGCATGGCGTGACGATCCGAGCGTGGCCACAGTCATGGTGCAGGGCGCGGGTGATCGTGCCTTCTGTGCGGGCGGCGACATTCAGGCGCTGTACCGTTCAATGTTAGAAGAGCCTGCCGGCCCCAACGACTATGCAATGGCGTTCTTCTCTCGGGAGTATCGCCTCAACTACATGCTCCACACCTATCCAAAGCCGATGCTGGCCTGGGGTCATGGGATCGTGATGGGAGGTGGGCTTGGGATTCTTGGTGCATGCAGTCATCGGGTTGGTACGGAGACCACCCGCATCGCTCTACCGGAGATTGCAATTGGCCTCTTCCCGGATGCCGGTGCGACGGTGTATCTCAATCGAATGGAGTCGGCACTTGCCCATTACATGGCGTTGACTGGAACGCAGTTCAATGCCGCTGACGCGATGCGGGCTCACTTGATTGACCATCATCTGCCGAACGCGGCACGCGATGGGGTGCTGGAGGCCTTAGAAGCGACGGTCTGGACCGGCGGCGAGGCCGATGGTGTCCTGCTGACCCAGATCCTTATGAGTCAGGAAGGCGCCTTAGAACACCCTCCCGGCAAGCTCGCGTCACAGTGGCCGAAGATTGAAGCCGTGTTTGGGGGTGAGCCGACGCTCGGGGAGATTGTTCAGAGACTTGAATTGATAGAGGACGAACACGAGTGGCTGGTTCGAGCGGGTGCGGCGCTCATGGCCGGGTGTCCGGTGACAGCGCATCTGATTATGGAACAGATTGCTCGTGCTCGGTCGATGTCGGTGGCGGATATGTTCCGTCAGGAGTTATGCCTTGCCATGCGGTGCGCCACGCGTCCCGATTTTGCCGAGGGCGTTCGGGCGCTGTTGATCGACAAAGATCGCAAGCCGCGTTGGTCGACGCCGCGCATCGCGGATGTACCATTTAGCGTCGTCCAGGAGCACTTTGTGCCATCCTGGGATGGAGTACACCCGCTCGCCGACCTAGGTGCTTAGGTGTGATCTACTCTTTTAAACCCGAAGTACGTACAAATTGAGCCGACGTTCTGGGGGCTAACCTAGATAGCTCTTGCCTACACGGCTTCCTTTCGGATCGGTGATCACATGCACCACGGCAGGTCGGTTTGCGCCGATCGCCCGTTGCAAGGCGCCCTCAAGGTCTGCCGGGTCTTCTACGCGCTCTGCGTGGCCGTCTACCAGTTCAGCAAACTTCTCGTAGTTGGCGGGCAGCAGCTTGGCAATGCGAGGCGAGTCTGCTGGGAACATCCGGTCCTGGATCGTGTGCCCGGCGATCCCCTCGTTGTTACAGACTACAAAGACCACATTGGCACCCACCCGAGCGGCGGTTTCGACTTCGAGCGCTGCGGCGCCAAACGCGTAATCGCCGACGACCGCTACAGAAACCCGATCGGGACGGGCAAGCTTGGCCCCGATCGCATATGGTACTCCTGTGCCCATACAGCCCGTGGTGCCCGCATTGAGGCGGGAACGCGGCTCGTAGCTCGGTAACAGCACGCGACCGATGCCCATTGTGATTTCGCCATCAACCGCAAGATGGGCATCGCGTGGAATGGCATCCCGAACCGCCGCAATTACTCTGTGCGGGTCGATGGGCACCGCATTGGAGGTGACTCGGTCCTCAATCCTGGCCTCATTTTCGCCGCTGGCAGCACGGAGCGAGTCCACCCAGCGCTCGTTAGTGGTGGCGAGCTGTTGCCCCTGTAACCGTTCGACGAGGGCGGCGGCGGCATGGCGTGCATCAGCTACCACGCCGATCTCGACGTTCGCGGCGTTGGTGAGTTCTTCGTGGACAATGTCGATCTGGGCAATTCGCACCTCGTCGTCATATCGGGGAGTGCGGCCAAACTGGAAAATCCAGTTGAAGCGCCCTCCGATCATGACGATCGCATCCGCCCCGGACAGCGCCTGCGACCGGGCGCCGTTCATGAACATTGGGTTGTCGTCGGGGATTATGCCTCGGCCCATCGGGGAGGTAACGTAGGGAATGCCAAGGTTCACCAGGCTCTCGAGTTCTCGGCCGGCATCCGCCCAGCCCGCGCCCTTGCCAAGCAGAATGAGAGGCCGCCTTGCGTCAGCCAGCATTTCTGCCACCCGGTCCATTGCGGCTGGATCTGGGTGGGGTGCATAGATCAGGGGCGCACGGTTGCTGATCCCTGCGCCCGCTTCATCAATGGTGCGGGCCACAGTTTCGCCCGGGAAGTCGAGATAGACGCCGCCTGGTCGTCCCTGTACGGACTGCGCAAGGGCGAGGCGTGTGAGCTCAGCAACGCGCTTAGTGCTGTCAATGCGCTGCACCCATTTGCTGCCCGGGCGGGCGAACGCTACCTGATCGGTNTCCTGGAANCCGCCCAGGCCGTTAGTGTTGCTGGCTGAGGAGCCACCCAGGACAACCAGCGGCATGGCGGAATCNGTTGCCACATGNAGCGAGGTGATGGTGTTNGTCATGCCAGGGCCCGATGCCGCGACCATCACTCCCGGTTTACGGTTAACGTAGCCCCAGGCGCTCGCCATAAAACAGGCTGACTCTTCGTGCCGGCAATTGACGACATTCATGCCGATCTCNGTTGCGCCGGCAAATACCTGGATCATGGGACCTCCGACAACGCCAAAGATCGTGTTGATGCCTGCTGCCTGAATTTGCCGGGCCGCGATCTGGCCACCGTTCAGTTCTGCCATCCTGTGCTCCTAAAGCTTGCTGTCTGACGGGATTTCTGAGTGTACATATGCCATTGAATCACGATTCTCGGCGCTGCTGCTGAGGTGCTCGTGACCCGGGAGGCGAGGCGCTACACTCGGCGCTGTTTTTAGACTCAACAGGGTAGCGGCATGGCGAACATTGGCTTCATCGGACTGGGCAACATGGGTGGCCCTATGACCTTAAACCTGCTCGCGGCGGGGCATTCGTTGCGCTGTTTTGACCTTGTGCCGGAGCTCGTGGCCCATGCTGTNGACGGGGGAAGCGAAGCGGCGGGCAGTGCGGCGGCCGCTGCCAGCGGATGTGATGTGCTGATATCCATGTTGCCGGCATCTCAGCATGTCGAAGGCCTTTATCTAGGTGAAGACGGCATCCTCGATGTGATTGACCCTGCAACCCTAGTCATCGACTCCAGTACGATCTCCCCCGCCAGTGCCAGGACGGTTGCGGCAGCAGCGGCGAAAAGGGGCATATCCATGTTAGATGCACCTGTGTCGGGAGGCGTCGGCGGTGCCGTAGCGGGCACGCTGACCTTTATTGTTGGTGGGGAGGCGACCGCACTCGAGCGTGCGATGCCCATACTCAAAGTCATGGGAGGCAACATCTTCCACGCCGGCGAGGCCGGTGCTGGGCAGGTTGCCAAAATCTGCAATAACATGCTCCTTGCGGTGCAGATGACGGGCACGGCAGAGGCGTTGGCGCTCGGCGTGGGCAATGGCCTCGACCCGGCCGTGCTTAGCGAGATTATGCGCAAGAGTTCTGGCGGTAACTGGCCACTCGAGGTCTACAACCCTTGGCCTGGAGTTATGGAAGGGGTACCTGCGTCGCAGGACTATGAAGGAGGGTTTCTCACTCGCCTGATGCTCAAAGACCTCGGTCTTGCCATGGAAGCTGCGCTGGAAACGGGGGCGGCAACCCCCATGGGTGCGCTTGCGCGCAATCTCTATGCCGGACTTGCGAAAAAGGGACTTGCGGACAAGGACTTCTCTTCCATCCAGACACTGTTTGAAGATTGACGGCCTGACGCGGTCCGCTATGACCTAGGCAATGGCGGGCTTCATGGCGTCTACCTACTGGGTTTATTACGATCCTGGATGCCGGGAGACAGCAGAGCAACATATCTGCGGGCGCCCTTGGGCAAGGCGCTGGGTGGCTTTAATCATTATGTACTGACCGGGAAACGGTGACTGTCGTAGTACCAGCAGCGGTTTCGGCGCTGAGCCGACCGGTCGTTTCGGCAGGGCCGACAATCAGAAGTTCTGAGCCCTGGCCAGTTGCCGCAGGTGCCGACGCCACCACTTGTCCTATTTCCCTATTGCCATCCGAGAGCGGCGCACCAAGGGGGACCTCAGCGCTCGATCCGGCACGGTAGATTCTGCGTTTGATGGTGCCTCGAAAGTGTGCACGCGCGACGATTTCCTGGCCGAGATAGCACCCCTTCTCGAAGTCGACTGCGCCAAGCGCGTCGTAGGCGAACATCTGCGGTAGGTACTCACCGGCAGTTTCCGGCGAGATCCAGGCGAGCCCGGCATAGATGTCGAGTCGGTGCCAGGCGTCTGCATCTTCCTCAGCTTCGATCGGGCGGCGAGACCACAGTTCGGCTCGATCGCCGCCCAGGCCAACTTCCAGACCTGTATCCATGGGCTTTACTGCATCGCGCTGGACATTAGTGGTGGTGAGTCCGCCTACCAGCCACTGCTCTGATGCATCGTGCATCTCTGCTTTTGAGAACACGATGTATTTTGAGAGGAAGGCGATGGTTTCGGGCACAAGCGCGCGGTGCATCCGCAGTAGCACGTCGGTTTCAAACAATGCGACCCTGAAGCTGGTGACCATCCGGCCTTTCAGATTGCATATGGCACCGATGCTAGCACCGCCAGCGGTAACGGGTGCGAGATCACAGGTAGTGTACCCCTGTAGAAACTTGATCGCGTCCGGCCCTGTAAGGCGCAGCATACCGAAGTTGTGTGTGGCGTACGTAGTCATAGCGTCGCGCTGAATAGCCCGTATGTTGGGACCGATTGGTTTCCATCGAGAGCAGGTCCGGTCTCAGGTATTGTAACGCCACGCCCCGTCGTGAGCACCGACGAATTGCCCAGTGCTCCGATCGGCTTTGGACTACGTCTGCGTGCGCAGGTCACTCACAGCGGCATTGATGCTTTTGCCCTTGGCAGGGACGCGGTGAGAGTTGATGATGGGTTCAAGCGTTGCCCAGGCACACCGTTCAGAACTGAAGATCAGACAAACCAATGAGTGATGTTGACAGAAACAAGCTCCGCTGGCGCAGCCGGCGAGGCCTGCTAGAGCTGGATTTGCTGCTGGTTAACTTCGTTGACGACGGCTATGAAGAACTGAGCACTGAGGAGCAGGGGCATTACCCGCGGTTGCTGGAGGAGGAGGATCCCGATCTGCTGTCCTGGTTTTCCCGCAATGCGAAATCTGCCGACCCGGACCTCCAGGCTCTGGTCGAGCACATCCTCCGGCGTGTACAGCCCTGAGCCATATGCAGCCCTGAGCTGTGTCCAGCCCCGAGCGCCAGCAGCTCTGTGCCCCTCGGAAACAGGTAGCCCTTGCTTGCGGGAAGCCTCTGCGGTCTGCCAGCACCAAAAGCGCCGAGCGTAAGACGGACATGACCACTCAGGCTGCCCCACACGCTTCGGCCGTAGTCGCGAGCAGCTTCGTCATGGATCGACTATGGCTGAAGCGGCTGTCCTACTGGCGTCTGGCGATAGTCGTATTACGCATGCATGCTGGGGATTAGTTTCGCTCTGTCATGTGAAAGTGCCTCTTGTGCTCCGGCTGGCTCTTATACTGGCTCTTGGATTGTTCGGTGTACACGTGTTTGCCGAGCAGGTGTTGCTCAACCTCCCAAGCGCCGTCGCCCGGATGCGGCGCGAGTTCGACCGCTGGGAGCTGACGTTCATCGACGGCACTTCGTTAGGCGCACTTGCACAGGATCCGGGCGCTGACGCCCAGCGCGCACATATTTGTCCGCTGGAAGGCTGCCTGGTGCTATATAGAGGTTGACGTGGCGTGTTTTAAGCCATGTCCTGAGGCGGTGTGAGCCAGGTAGCGAAGCCTGNCAGGCTGAGGCAATATGATCAGTCAGTCCGGCACCGTTGTGGCACCGGCTCACTNTTCGCCCTGNGTTCTCTGGTGTACAGGGCCTGCGGAGAACATGTATGACCTTTGACTANNCGGCGNGGGACTTCAGCGTGCGGCAGGACATNGGCGAAGCACACAGGNTCGCCTGGGCCGCGCTGGCGCGACCGGGTACCTGGTGGACGGGGGAGGAGCGNGTCGCCATTGCCCAGGAAGTCAGAAACGCCACTTTTTGCCCNCTTTGCGCGGAACGCAAGGCCGCAATGCANCCTGCTTCGGTGAAGGGAGNGCATCTTTCATCAACGTCTCTGTCACTGGCAGCTATAGATGCCGCGCACCGGATTGTCACCGATCANGGTCGTATCACNCGGAGTTGGTTTGAGTCCGTAACAAGCCCTGAAGACGGTATNACCGTTGANCAGTACGTCGAGTTGGCGGGGGTTGTGGTGCTTGTCTTCAGCATTGATGAGTTCAACCGCGGGCTCGGCTTCAAGCCAGAGCCCCTGCCTGACCCAGAGCTAGGGGAACCGTCTCGCTATCGCCCAGCAATGATTGATNACGAAACGGGTTTCGTCCCTATGGTCGCTCCCAATGGTGCGGTAGGTAANGAGGCGGACCTTTGGCAAAACGGTCGCACCGCCAACGTTCTGCGGGCGTTGACGCTTGTACCGAACGCCTTCCGCGAATGGGTCCCAGTGGCCGACGCGCAATACCTATCTTTTCGGGACATGGGCAACTATGAGACTCCGCCAGACCGCAGCTTGCATCGCATGCAGATNGAACTGGTCGCGGGTCGAGTCTCCGCGGTCAACGAGTGCTTTTACTGAACTAGCGCNCATACCATGATGCTCCGTGCGAGCGCGCAGCAAACCGGTCGCGATGTAGACCTGACTCTGATCAACGGCGACGCCAAGGCGGTTGCTAAAGACATCGAACANGCCCTTGAGCTGGCTGAGTTTGCCGAGGCTCTTGCCCTGCGGGACGAGCCGCGCCTAGNGCTGGCGCGACAGCGCCTGCTCGAGGTGGCCGGCCCTGAGGTCCTAGTCGATACCGCTGGTGTTGCGGCCAACTTCCAACGGATGGTTCGAATTGCGGACTCCACGGGTATACCGATCGACACGCACAGCCGCAATCCGCTCAACGATGCAGTTCGCGAGGAATTGAATCTCACCCGTTTCCACAGCGCCTATAACAGCGTATTGCTTTAGTCGAGCCATTACTTCTGGGTTATACCGGGATCTTGGGAGGACAACCCCGTAGCCGGATTGGCTGCAGGTGGACGAACAGCGTCTATCCGAAATTGGGCGGCACGAGGACTGTGTCGCGGGCGTCCGTCGTTGGCGCGGTTGCGGGATAGTCGAGTGTGAAGTGCAAGCCNCGGCTTTCCTTGCGAGCAATTGCCGACCGGATGATCAGCTCGGCAACCAGCGTCAGGTTGCGCAGTTCCAGTAGGTCATTGCCGATCCGGTAGTTGCTGTAGTACTCCGTGATCTCCTGCTGCAGCAGTTGGACCCGACGCCTGGCACGCTGCAACCGCTTGTTGGTGCGCACAATTCCTACGTAATCCCACATGAAGCGGCGCAGCTCGTCCCAGTTGTGCGAGATGATTACGTCTTCGTCGGAGTCCGTAACCTGGGACTCGTCCCAGGCCGGGATGTCGACCGGGGTGGGGCAGGGCGCTGTATNGGCAATCTCTTCGGCAACTGCAGTTGCGAAAACAATGCACTCAAGCAGTGAGTTGCTTGCCATCCTATTGGCNCCGTGGAGGCCCGTGAAACTCGCCTCGCCCACTGCATACAGGTTTTCTATGTCGGTTTTACCGGATTGGTTCACCATTACTCCGCCGCAGGTGTAATGNGCGGCGGGGACGATTGGGATGGGGCCTTGGGTGATGTCGATGGAGAGCTCAAGGCAGCGTTCGTAGATCGTCGGAAAATGCGCACGCACAAAATCGGCGGGNTTGTGTGAGATGTCCAGATATACACAGTCGCAACCGAGACGTTTCATTTCATGATCGATGGCGCGTGCAACAATGTCCCGTGGTGCAAGCTCGCCACGCTCATCGAAGCGTTGCATGAACCGGGATCCATCTGGCAGCACCAGATGAGCGCCTTCACCTCGCAGCGCTTCAGTTACAAGGAAGGTCTTGGCCTCAGGGTGGTATAGGCAGGTGGGGTGAAACTGGTTGAACTCCATGTTGGCGACTCGGCAACCGGCGCGCCAGGCCAGGGCAATGCCGTCGCCACTCGCGGTGTCGGGGTTGCTGGTGTAGAGGTAAACCTTGGAGGCGCCGCCGGTAGCGATGACCACGGCACCNGCATGGAAGAGCTCGACGGAGCCCGTAGCGAGGTTCAGGGCATAGGCGCCGATGCAGTGAGTGCCCGGCTGGCCAATCTGGTCTGCGGTGATCAGTTCCACTGCTGCGTAACGCTCGTGCACTGTCACGTTGCGNCGGAGTGCAACCTGCGTGTTCAGCGCTTCCGCGATCTCGCGCCCGGTGGCGTCCGCTGCATGGATGACCCTGCGGTGACTGTGGCCGCCCTCACGGGTCAGGTGATATGTGTTGCTGCCGTCCGGTTGGGTCTCGGTATCGAATTGCACTCCGAGTTCGATGAGCCAGCGGATGGCGTCAGGGCTGCGTTCTACGGTGTACNGGACCACGTCNCGGTGACAGAGNCCCGCGCCTGCCACAAGCGTATCTTCAGTGTGTGAATCGACNGTGTCGTACTGGTCCAGCACCGCTGCGACGCCGCCNTGTGCATAGTACGTTGAACCTTCAGTCATGCTGTATTTGCACAGCATGGCCACGCGCGTTGTAGCCGGAAGTTTGAGTGCCGTCGTCATCCCAGCCGCGCCGCTGCCGATGATCAGTACGTCACAATGGTGGGTAATGTCTGTCAGGGTCCGTTCTCACAATTGGCTGTGCGGTGGGTGGGTTGCAACGGTTTATCCCCTGGCNCCGTAGCGACCTCTGCTATGGGGCGTGGGCAGGCATGGCTAGTGTTTCGTGCTGAAATTCTTGGGAAGNGTATTATAGCCCCACCCGTGAATCCCATGGCTCTGTGGCTGAGCCTCGTGAAAAGTNTTCCCGAAATCGAACCAATGAGCGTAGATGTGGTCACATTATCNGATGGAAGCCGATGTGNTGACCCAGGNCAGNTAGTTTGGATTCGTCGGTGACCACGGAANTGACGGATCGACAACTGGTCGAGCGAGTTCAGAGAGGAGACAAGCGTGCGTTTGATCTGCTTTCCCTCAAGTACCAGCATCGCATTCTGGCGCTGGTTGGGCGCTATGTCCGGGATGCNGATGAGGTCATGGATGTCACCCAGGAAGCNTTTATCAAAGCTTACAGGGCACTGCCCCGGTTTCGGGGNGAGAGTCAGTTCTATACATGGTTGTATCGGATTGCGATCAACACAGCCAAGAATCACCTGGTGTCGCGTTCACGCCGACCGCCCGACACGGACGTGGACATCAATGAAAGTGAATTTCACGAAAGTTCGACCAGCCTTGAGGAGATNCGCAATCCAGAAAACGCGCTTGCAACTGCAGAGCTTGAACACGAGATCTATGCTGCAATNGACGCGTTGCCGGAGGAGTTGAAGGTGGCAATCACACTACGCGAGTTCGAGGGGCTGTCCTACGAGGAAATCGCGGAGGTCATGGAGTGTCCTGTGGGAACGGTTAGGTCGCGGATTTTCCGTGCGCGAGAGGCGATTGAAAGGCGGATCAAAGGGTTGCGATGAGGATCATAGGCGCCTTCTGGGGCGGTGCCTCTGCAGAGGCTTAGGCAGTATTGTGAATGGCAAGGGCAGCGCGCCACTGGAACCCAATGAGTGAGATTTGGAAGCGTGAGTTGTCAGTGCGGAGCCGGTAGAGCGTAGCAGAGAGTTGGAAAAGGTAAACGGGATCAGGGTCCGAAACATAGCCGGAACAGAACAAGAGAACGCAACACGCAGTGCGACTGCAATACACCAGTGATGCGACGAGCGAGGGCGAAGGCTTGATGCGATGAGCGATGCAGAAAACAGTGGTAACAACAAAAATTCCGCGAAGGAAAAGGTCGAGCTGGTTTCCGGGCTTGTAGATGAGCAGTTGAGTGAGATTGAGATCCACAAACTGCTGCGTCGGCATGACGACGAGACCCGCGACAGCTTTATCCGCTACGGGCAGATTCGGGCCGCGGTGCGTGGTGAGCGGCTGTACAGCAACGCTGACAACTTAGCCCTACATGAGCGCATCCGTGTTGCCGTTGAAGCTGAGGAACTGTCAGCCGGCTCCGCTCCGGGACTTGTTGCGGCACCTAGGCTGCGCAGGGTTCCTGTGATTGGTTTGGCGGTGGCAGCTTCGCTGGTCATCGCGGTCTCGGCGGAGTTCTATTTTTCGGGTGGCAAGACAGGTGATGGCGGCGCTGACCTGGTTTCCACCGAGCGTACTGAAACCGAACCAGTTTCAGCCCGGGCTGTCAGTGTGGGATCTGGCCCGGACACTGCCCGTGTGCAGTTGGGTGGTGGTANCGCGGCGCAGTCCCTACCGGTATCGCCCGTCCAACCAACGCTGGCCCAGCCAGCATCTACCGAACTGCGTGAACTCGATGCCGCGAAACAGGGTCGGTTGCGTATGTATCTGAACCGCCATGAGCGCGTTTCGCGGATCAACCCCAATCTGCGCGTAGTGACGAGCGAAAANCGGCGCTGACCNGAAGATTGGCTNANGGTATTGATGATTGCGGATGCAATGACGCAAAGGTTGACGGCTGAAGCGCGCTTTGGCGCTNGCAATGCTGCGGAGATAGTCAAGACGATGAACGTACGCGCGCTCGCGGTCCTGAGCGGAATCTTCNTCACGGTGATCCCTTCCGTCGCGCTGGCGTCCGAGGCTGATCGCTGGCTTGAGCGCATGGTGAANGCACTGCGAGCCGAGAACTACTCCGGNGTTTTTACATATGTTCGCGGNTCCGAGATCGACAGCATCAGGATTGTCCATCGGGTTGAGGGTGACCAAGAGCATGAACGATTCGTCTACCTGAATGGTGAACCCCGGGAACTTTATCGCTCGGGCGGTCGCAGTGAATGTATGGCGCCGCGAGGCTCGGATGGCTGTGCACAGAGCCTGACCGTCGGGCCGTTTGCGCGCACCTTCCCTGAAGAACTGGTGTTGAACCGCACCCTCTACGAGGTGCGCGTGGGCGGGACCGGCCGGGTTGCGGATCGCCGGGCCCGTAGGCTTGAGATCAGGCCGCGTCTGAGCGATCGCTATGGGCACGAATTGTGGCTAGACGAAGCCACTGGCCTGCTGCTGCAGTCAGTCTTGATTAACGGCAATGAGGTGCTTGAAGCGTTTCAGTTTTCAGAGGTTACAGTAGGTACCAACCTACCCCCCAGTGCTATGGCCAGCACGCTGCCCGCCGATGCGAGCCGTAGCGTGCTAGCTGAGGCCTTGCCCAATGGCGGGGTCGCGGATGAGGGAGGCAGAGATCACATGAGCCTCGCCTCCACCTACGAGCCGACCTGGATACCTGAAGGGTTCATGCAGATCCGTGTTCGGTCACGCGATAACCATCTGTCCTATAGCGATGGTCTGGCGACCTTTTCCCTGTTTGTCGAAACGGCTTCAGTGGCTGAACTGCCGGACCTGGTGACCCGCGTCGGCGGTACTGTGATGGTTACCCAGAAGCTTAGCGGCGGTGGTGGCCAGGTGACGCTGGTTGGCGAACTGCCCGCAGTAACGGCGAAACGGGTGGCTGATTCAGTCCTGCGGCGCGCACCGTGAGGGTCTCTTATGGCGTTTCAACGCGCACCAGCAGTCCCGAAGTGGTTGCTGTCCGGGCGGCTTCATGCAACGTGTCGTGTGCCAGCGGTGGTCCGGTATGTGGGTGTTTCGCCGGGCCGGGACAAACGGTGACGCTGGCTTCCGCGCTGCAACGCTGGGTGGCTTCCGCGCTGCCGGTGCTTGGCTTGCTGAGCGGAGCCGTGGGTGCAGTTCCGGCCGGGCTCGGAGATGAGGGCGGTGTGGTGCTGGGCATAGTAGGACTGCTGTCGGGCACCGCACTGGCGGGTCTATTGCTACATTATCTGNGGCCAGTTGGCTAATGCGAAATATGATCGGCTAGAGTTCGCCCCACGGGGCTGAGTGCNGNAGTCGACGGGCTAATGAGGAGCCTCGTATATGAATCAATTTCTGGGAACCTTGAGCGTGATATCGCTGCTTTTGGCGGCTTTGTCTGCAAGCGCTGCGCTGCCCGAGTTTACCGAGCTCGTAGAGGATCTGTCCCCGGCGGTTGTCAACATAACTACCACCCGTGAAGCGCGCCAGGCCATTGATCGGGAAGACATGCCGGACTTATTTCGGCGCTTTTTCCGTGACGCACCTCGGCAGGGCCCAAGCCCTGCCGCCGCATCCGGTTTCGTCATCTCGGCTGATGGCTACATTCTGACGAACTTCCACGTGGTTGATGGCGCAGACGAGATTGTTGTTGCGCTTGCTGACCGGCGCGAGCGCACAGCCGAGATCGTTGGTGCCGACAAACTTTCGGATCTGGCACTTCTCAAGATTGAGGCACGAGACCTACCGACCGTCCGTTTTGGATCTTCCGAAAAGCTCAAGGTAGGCGAATGGGTTCTTGCGATCGGCTCACCTTTTGGTTTCGAGCACTCGGTAACCTCGGGCATTGTCAGTGCCAAGGGCCGCAGCCTGCCAGAAGGTACCGGCAACTACGTGCCCTACATTCAGACCGATGTCGCCATCAATCCCGGCAACAGCGGTGGGCCGCTGTTTAACATGAAGGGCCAGGTAATCGGCATCAACTCCCAAATCTTTACCCGCTCGGGCGGCTTCATGGGGCTTTCGTTTGCCATCCCAGCTGACGTGGCGCAGGAGGTTGTTGCGCAGTTGAAGGACAAAGGCCGCGTCGATCGGGGCTGGTTGGGCGTGCTCA
Source organism: Gammaproteobacteria bacterium (assembly GCA_002714125.1). The sequence goes on along the minus strand of PAWP01000040.1, from coordinate 14,993 downwards.
TCCAGCGCGTAGACCGGGACCTGGCGGAGTCGTTTGGCCTGGACCGCCCAAGTGGTGCGCTGGTGACGCAGGTGTTTCCGGAGAGCCCTGCCGCGCAGGGCGGCATTCAGGAAGGAGACATTATTACCGAGTTCAATGGCAGCAGGATTGATCTGTCTTCAGACCTGCCGCACGTTGTCGGGCGGACCATGGCCGAGACGGAGGTCGGGGTCGTGGTGGTACGAGAGGGCAAACGTCGCTCCATCGACATTCAGGTTGGTACGCTGGACGAATCGGATCTGACGCCCCCGCGCTCGGGCGGACCGGTCGCCGACAACCGGCTGAACATCGCCGTCAGCGACATTCAGGAGGCGGAACTAGGCAGTCTGGGTGCGAAACGTGGCGTTCTCGTAGAGCAAGTGGGGCGTGGACCGGCACGTGAGGCCGGTATCGAACGCGGCGACGTCATCACCATGATCGACAACAAGTGGATCGACTCGGCGGGAGAGTTTGCGGATAAGGTTCTGGCGCTGCCCACAGGGCGTGCGCTACCTGTCAGGGTTGTGCGAGATGGTCAGCCGGTGTTTCTGGTGATCAAGATTGAGGAGTAAGGCCGGCGTGGCGCGGGCTGAGTGCTTAATCGTTTCATCCGCACCGTAACGCCCGGTATACTGCGCTGATTTACGAGCCCGCGCGCGTGTCCGACGTCAGCCACATACGCAACTTCTCCATCATTGCGCACATTGATCACGGCAAGTCGACTCTGGCTGATCGTTTCATCCAGTTATGCGGCGGTCTGACCGAGCGCGAAATGAGTGAACAAGTGCTCGACTCGATGGATATCGAGCGCGAGCGCGGCATCACGATCAAGGCTCAGAGCGTCACGCTGCATTATTGCGCCTTAGATGGTGAAACCTATCAACTGAACATGATCGATACACCCGGGCATGTGGACTTCACGTACGAGGTATCCCGTTCGATGGCAGCGTGCGAAGGCGCCTTGCTGGTGGTCGATGCAGCTCAGGGCGTTGAGGCCCAGTCGGTGGCGAACTGTTACACGGCAATCGATCAGGGCCTGGAGGTCCTGCCTGTACTCAATAAAATCGATCTGCCCCAGGCCGAGCCCGAGAGGGTCTGCACCGAGATTGAAGAGATCATTGGCATCGATGCGACCGACGCGCTGGCCGTCAGCGCCAAGAGCGGCGAGGGTGTGGCGGAACTCCTTGAGCACCTTGTCGCGAATATTCCGCCGCCTGAACTCTCGGCGTCGGACGATCTGCAGGCACTGATTATCGACTCCTGGTTCGATAACTACCTCGGAGTGGTGTCGTTGGTCCGGGTGGTGGCAGGGGAGATTCGGAAGAAAGACAAAGTAGTGGCCTGTTCGATCGGGCGCGCGCACCAGGTGGATTCCGTTGGNATCTTCACACCACNCCGTGAGGAGCGCGACGTGCTTCGCGTAGGTGAGGTTGGNTTCGTAGTCGCTGGCATCAAAGACGTCAAAGGCGCACCGGTGGGAGACACCATTGCGCACGCGAATCACCCGGCGCCAGCCTTGCCGGGCTTTGAACAGGTCAAGCCACAAGTTTTTGCCGGGATGTTCACGGTNAGCTCGGATGACTTCAACAATTTCCGTGATGCGCTGGAGAAGCTNACGCTGAATGATGCGTCGCTTGTGTTTGAGCCAGAGAGCTCAGATGCGCTGGGGTCGGGTTTTCGCTGTGGCTTCCTTGGCATGCTGCATATGGAAATCATCCAGGAGCGGCTCGAACGCGAATATGGAATCGACCTCATCACCTCGGCTCCGACTGTTGTCTTTGAGATTATGCTCAAGAATGGTGACACGGTTCACGTNGACAACCCATCCCAGCTTCCGGATCCNGGNTCGATCGAGGAGATGCGCGAACCTCTGGTNCAGGCCAATATCCTCGTNCCAAGCGAGTATCTTGGGAATGTCATCACGCTCTGTGTCGCGCGCCGTGGGGTGCAGAAGGATATGCAATTTGTCGGCCAACAGGTGTCTCTGACATTTGAGTTGCCAATGAACGAGGTTGTGCTCGACTTCTTCGACCGGTTGAAGTCCGTAAGTCGTGGTTATGCCTCGCTTGATTACGCGTTTTTGNGGTTTTCCGAAGCCAAGCTTGCNCGCCTGGATGTCCTNATCAACGGTGATCCCGTGGACGCGCTTGCGACCATCGTGCACCGTGATGAAGCGCGTAATGTTGGCTTCTCTCTGACGAAGAAGATGAAGGAAGTCATCCCGCGGCAGTTGTTTGATGTTGCCATTCAGGCNGCACTGGGCGGTCAGATCATTGCTCGCCAGACGGTTAAGGCGCTNCGCAAGAATGTCACTGCGAAGTGTTACGGTGGTGACATTACGCGCAAGAAGAAGTTGCTGGAAAAGCAGAAAGCCGGCAAGAAGCGGATGAAGCAGCTCGGGAGNGTTGAGATCCCNCAGGAGGCGTTCCTGGCTGTTTTGAAGGTTGAGAAGTGAGCGCAAATATCTTTCCGATGATCCTGATCGGGGCGACAGTGTTTACGGGCGTAGTCTGGCTGCTTGAAATCTTCTTTCTTCGAGCGCGACGTTTGGTCAAGGAGGGTGCCGAGGAAGAGCCACAGCCGCACGTGATCGTTGAGTACTCGATCTCGTTCTTTCCCGTCATTCTATTGGTGCTGTTGTTTCGCTCGTTTCTGCTCGAGCCGTTTCAGATCCCCTCCAGGTCTATGGTCCCCACGCTAGAGGTTGGAGACTTCATCGTTGTGAGCAAATTTGCTTACGGGCTTCGTGTTCCGGTGTTGGGGACAAAGTTTTTCAGTGTTGGCGACCCGCAGAACGGCGATGTGATGGTGTTCATCCCCCCTGAACCGGCAGAGCAGAAATATTTCATCAAGCGCGTCATAGGTATTCCTGGCGACACTGTGATCTACGATGAAAACAAGGTGCTGTATATCAATGGAGAGACGGTGGAGCGCAAGGTGCTTGCAAGGCTGCCTCCTGCCCGTCCGCGTACAATCGTGTATCAGGAGACGATTGGTGACTCGGTCCACAGGATTCATACTAGCGTCTTCCGTAGGAATCCAGGCGAACCCTGCAGCGGGGTACGCAAGAGTAATTCGTGTAGGTTTGTGATTCCCGAGGGCCGTTACCTGATGATGGGTGACAACCGGGATGAGAGCTCCGACAGCAGGTCATGGGGTTTGGCGGAAGATCAGAATATTATTGGGAAGGCGTTTGCGATCTGGGTTCATAAAGATCCGGGTTTCAATCTACCAACCTTCAAACGAAATGGAATGATCCCCTNAGCTTTNAGCCAGTTGGGTCGATGTGCGGGAGGNACCATGACTTCTAATCCGCGACAGCAGCNGGGCCTTGCCATGAGTGGCTGGTGCCTTCTAATTGTTTTCTTTGGCATGGCCATCACGATGGGCATGAAATTTTTGACTTTGGGCATGGACCACAACACNATGAGCGGCAGACTGGGCGGGATGGCCGTCGAAANTGGACTTGCCAGCAAACGCAAAANGGACTTGCGCTCNATGATCATGCTGCGTTTCAAGATCAACAAGGTGCGCGACTTGAATATGAAGGACAACATCAAGATCAAGCGCACGAAAAACGGCACGGAGCTAATCACGGACTATGAGACTCGGCGGAATCNATTCTCGAAGCTGATTTCGTGACTTTGTTCNAGAAAACCGTCGAACTCCGTAACTGACTTCTCCGCCGGCNGTAGAACGTACGCATGGCGCATCTGCAGGACAGAATCGGGCACAGGTTCAAAGATCCNGACCTNCTCACTCAGGCGCTGACCCACAGAAGTCTTGGCGCACAGAACTATGAACGGCTCGAATATCTCGGCGATGCACTGCTTGGGTTCTTCATNGCTGATGAACTNTATCGGCGCTTTCCTGATGCAGAAGAAGGTCAGTTGACCCGTTTGCGTGCTCAACTCGTGCGCAAGTCTACGCTGGCTGACGTTGCAAGAGAGCTGAGGCTGGGCGACGACCTACGCATGGGGTTGGGGGAGCGCAAGAGTGGTGGCTATCTGCGTGACTCTGCGTTGTCGGATGCTCTCGAGGCCGTGATCGGTGCAATCTATTTGGATGGCGGACTGGAGATCTGTNCAGCGGAACTGCGCGGCTGGTTTGATGANCGGATAGCTGCGCTTTTGGGGGATCAGGGGGAGAAAGACGCGAAGACCCGCCTNCAGGAGTACCTGCAGGCGCGCGGTCTAGCGTTACCGACCTACNCAACGGTTGCAGTGGAAGGCGACCCACATGACCAGACGTTTACGGTCTCCTGTACTGTAGAACCTGCCGCTGAGGTGTTCGANGCCACCGGGACGAACCGCCGGGCAGCGGAGCAGGCTGCGGCGGCACGAGCGCTCGCAGCGTTGGACGCCGGAATATGACCGACGAAATTGAAACCCGCTGCGGCTACATCGCTATTGTCGGTAAACCCAATGTCGGCAAGTCGACGTTGCTCAACCATGTACTTGGGCAGAAGTTGAGTATCACGTCTCGCAAACCCCAGACGACCCGGCATAATCTGCTCGGTATCAAGACGACCGGTGTGTGCCAGTTTCTCTATGTGGACACACCGGGTATCCACAGGCATGAAGGCCGTGCNATGAATCGGTATATGAATCGTACCGCCCAGGCCATACTGCACGACGTTGATGTCGCTGTGTTGGTGCTGGAACGNCTGCAGTTCGACCAGGATGACGAACGCGTTATGGGTTTCCTTAATGAGANNNCCGCNAGGCGCATAGTGGTCGTCAACAAGGTTGATCAGGTCACGCCTAAGGAACGTATTCTGCCGCACCTTGCGCGGTTGGCTGAGGCGGCTCCGGGAGCTGAACTGATCCCCCTATCGGCGTTGAAAGGTGACAATGTTGCAGCGTTCGAATTGGTGGTTGAGGCGGCATTGCCGTTTAGCCCCTTTTACTTCTCGAGCGAGCAGATTACCGACCGGAGCGAGAGGTTTCTGGTCGCCGAGATCATCCGAGAAAAGATGATGCGGCAACTGTCGGCCGAGCTGCCCTATGCACTCACGGTGCAGATCGAGTCGTTCCGTACCNGAGGACAGGTTACCCGGGTGGAGGCGGCNGTGCTGGTCGAACGTGACAGTCAGAAGGCGATCCTGATTGGNGGTGGCGGGCAGCGACTCAAGCGGATCGGCATGCAGGCGCGTGAGGACATCGAACGCTTGCTCGGGCACAAGGTCATGCTCCGTACATGGGTCCGGGTCAGGTCCAACTGGTCGGACGATGAACGTGCCCTCAAAAGCCTTGGCTATGGCGAAGATCCGGACTGAACCCTGCTGCAGGCTNCCCGCATCCGCACTGTTAGACTGGGTACATGTCAAGCACTCTCACTTTTGTCCTTCACTCGCGAAAGTATCGTGACAGCAGTCTGATACTTGAAGCGCTTACGCGNGGTGAGGGCAGATTCGGCCTGGTTGTGAACGGTGTGCGGCGCAAACGAGCCTATGTGCCGCAGCCTTTTGTGCCGCTGTTGGTGGATATGCTCGGTTCGGGCGACCTGCGCACCGCTGGGACCATAGAGCCAGCCGGCCCCGCCTTTCCTCTTCGTGGCCGCGGGCTGATGACAGCGATGTATCTCAACGAACTGCTCTACCGAGTGCTCGGCCGGCTAGAAGCGCAGCCGCGGGTGTTCGACGGTTATGCATCACTTCTGGCCGAACTGTGCGAGCTGGACTTCGATGAATGGCAGCTCCGGAGTTTTGAGTTGATGCTGCTTGAGAGTCTTGGTTATGGACTTGATCTCGTCAGAGATTCAGGGGGTAAGGAGGTGTTGGCTGATGTGAGCTATCGGTTTGTTCCCGCTGAGGGGTTCCGCCGAGCGCGGGTTGATGAGGCTGACACGATTCCCGGTAGTGTGTTGTTGGCCCTCGACCGCGCCGAGGGCGGCCCTGAGACGCGCCCGCACGCGCGCCAGATTACCCGGCGCGCGCTCCGCTTTGTGCTGGGCGGCAGGGAGATCAGGGCGCGCGAACTGTTCGGAGCCGGTAATGGCTGATCTGCTGCAAATCCATTCGGTGCATCGTTCCCGCACCCGCGTTCAGCAAGCAGACTGAGATCAGGGTCCGGGTTCTTGAGGGTGCGGGTGTTGATGGGTTGCTAACGGCGATCGGTCGGCGCAGGACCATTCGCGTATGGCAAAGGACCCAAGCGGGTCGAATTTGCNTCAGCTTTATTTGCTGGACAACGAGCGACTGCTGGAATTGCTAAGTGACGGGTATGACGTTGGGCCGGGCGCGCTAGCCTATAACCTGACACTCTAACACCTCGACCTTTTTGGTCTGTCGGAGGCAGCAATGATCAGCCTTGTCTCTGTTGCGGTCATTAGCCTTGCGGGATTGCGCAACCCAGGTAGGCAGTTGGACACGTTTGCTTCTGGGCTGATTTAGAAATTGAGAGTTCCGCATTGGTACGAGCGTATCCGCTGACAGGATTGATGGGTGTCGTGGTCGCTTCGAGCGAGGTCAGTTCGGGTGATAATCTAAAGCTGCAGCAACCAATGATTGGAACCGCACTGCAGATAGTCTGACCCTACTCCCGGCTATTCGCACCAGACGTCAGCCCGCCGTGTTCGGCTTCGTGTTCGAAAGTCTTGACTTGAGCAAGGAGGCTCCGCCGTAACTGCTGCACTCGCGCAGTGCTATGGACAACCAGAGTCTCTCAGACCGTTGTTGCCAGTCGAAGTCCAGCAGTACCACTGGTTTTGAAGGGTCCGCGCCTAGGTTCTTTACCTGGAAAATAATGTCGAGCAGAAGTATGCGGTCAACGCTGACGGTCCGAGGGACATCGGAAGCAAAGTGGGGCAGTCGAGGTGGCCTGCATAAAACCTACCGTAAGCGCATCATCGAACTAGTGCACGACAGTGCTCAGGATGAACGCGTGCGCTGACTGGTGCAGCTCTCGTGCCTAGCTGTCCATTAATTTGGCTTCGAGGACTGCGAAATTGCCAAACCCTGCGATGGTGTCAGCGTGGTCGCCTCTGAGTTGCGCCAGTGCGGCGATGTAGTCGGCTGCGCAANGGCGCAGTCAGTGGCCTGTCCATGGTTTTCAGAGNTAAGACCCTACTACCNATGCTGATATTATANGGCGAATCGCGTACGCGTTTGTACGCGACGCTACCTACGGCGCAGCCTGGATTGTTTTTGGCATGAACGACTTCCCGACGATTGAGTCCTGTATTGGCAGTACGCCGCTTGTGCGTCTGCAACGTATGAACGAGGGCTCATCGAACGTGATACTGGCGAAGCTCGAAGGCAACAATCCGGCTGGATCTGTTAAAGACCGTCCGGCGATCTCAATGATCAGCTCTGCCGAGGCGCGAGGTCAGATCAAGCCGGGTGATACGCTGATCGAGGCGACGAGCGGGAATACGGGCATTGCACTTGCGATGGCGGCTGCAATTAAAGGCTACCGCATGGTGCTGATCATGCCGTCACACATGAGTGCTGAGCGCAAACAAGCGATGTCAGCATATGGTGCGGAGCTGATCGAGGTGACGCAGGAGCAGGGCATGGAGGGAGCTCGCGACCTTGCGGGGGAAATGGAGCGCAACGGCGACGGTATCGTCCTNGATCAGTTTGCCAACCCTGATAATCCGGTTGCCCACTACCAGGGCACTGGCCCCGAGATCTGGGAGCAAACCGGGGGCCGCGTCACCCATTTCGTGAGTTCGATGGGCACCACCGGAACGATCATGGGTGTGTCGCGCTACTTTGGTGAACATCATCCACACGTTGAGATTCTCGGCCTTCAGCCCGTGGAAGGCTCTGCGATCCCGGGCATCCGCCGCTGGCCGGAGGAATACCTGCCGCGGATCTACAATGCTGATCAGGTGCATCGGATCATTGACATGGAGCAATCCGAGGCTGAAGACACAATGCGTCGACTTGCGCGTGAGGAGGGTATCTTCTGTGGTGTCTCGTCCGGGGGGGCCATCGCCGGCGCGTTGCGCCTGAGTGCTGAGGTCGAGAATGCGGTCATTGTCGCCATCGTCTGTGACCGGGGAGACCGCTACCTCTCGACCGGTGTATTTGCGCCCGCCTGAGTGAGCGTTACCGTCATGAAAAAGCCGTTACCCGCACCGACGGGCATCGTGGTTGGAGAGATCTCTGTTAACGGTGCCTGCAGCGCGCATGTTGATGGCCGTGACTTTGTGGTGTTTGGTGGGCTGCCTGGCGAATCGGTCGACATTCAGCCGCGTCGCAAGAGCCGGGGGCGGGTTCATGGGATTGCGACGGCCATCCAAAATCCTTCCCCAGACCGAGTTGCGCCTCGTTGTGGGGTTGCAGACCTCTGCGGTGGCTGCTCACTGATGCACATGCGACGCGAACGTCAGCTGGCTATGAAAGAGCAGTGGCTAAGAACAGAATTCGGCGAGGTTCAGCCGAACGCATGGCTGCCGTGGCTTACCGGACCCACCCATGGCTATCGTGCAAAGGCTCGCCTTGGTGTCAGGTTTGTTGAAAAGCGTGGCGAGGTGCTGGTGGGCTTCCGGGAGAAGCTGAGCGGCTTTGTCACTGACACCCGGCGTTGTGCCGTTCTTGCGGCGCCCGCAGATGAGCTCCTTGGGCCGCTGCGCGAGCTGCTGAATGCCCTGCAGGATCCGCGTTCCGTACCACAGGTCGAGATCACTGCATTGGAGGGGCACCTGGTTCTGGTCATTCGACACCTTGAGCCCGTCGCCGACGAGGATCTGGCTCTGCTGCGCGCCTTTGCCGGGGCTCATGACGCTGACATCTGGCTCCAGCCTGGCGGGCCCGCGACCGTGATACCGCTGCCGGGTACCAGCCCAAGGCAGCTGGCCTATAGTTTGCCCGAGTTCGATGTCACGATAGAAGTGACACCGGCTGATTTCGTGCAGGTCAATACGTCGCTGAACCGGGCCATGGTTTCGTGCGTCGTTGACTTGCTGGAGGTGGATCCAACCGATGTAGTGGCGGATCTGTTTTGCGGCGTGGGTAACTTTGGTCTTGCAGTGGCCCGTAGCGCGGCGAAGGTTATAGGCTGTGATGTGGCGGCTGACGGCATAGCTCGTGCCAATGCGAATGCTGCGCTCAACGGGTTGTCCAACGCGTCGTTCGAAATCCGGGATCTCATGGCTGATGACTTACACGAAACATGGAAGCTGTCGGCCGGGAAAGTCATACTTGACCCACCCAGGAGTGGGGCAAATGCGTTGGTTCCTCTGCTTGTCAGGAGCGAAGTTGAACGAGTAGTGTACGTCTCCTGCAATCCGGTCACGCTTGCAAGCGATACCAAGGCGCTGGTTGCTGGAGGTTTCAGGCTTGCCCGGGCCGGTATTATGGATATGTTCCCGCACACCGCACATGTAGAGTCAGTGGTTCTGCTGGAGCGGAGCTAATAGGGCCGGTTGAGCTATCTGGTTGACAAATAATAGTGCCAAACATACCAATCCGGCGACGTATCAGCCGCAACAGATGACACGCTAACGATGGTTCGAGTTAGAGCTGCACAGCCCGTCGACGATGCAGGCCGCGTTGATCTCGAACGCTGGCTTGAGCGGTTTTTGGATGAACATCCGGCACTTGATGCCGAGCGCCTNCGGCGCGTCGCTGAGCTGTCGGCGCAGGCTGAAGAAAAAGCGATCTCTACCAATACTGTATGGGACCCTGTCCGCTCGAGTTTTGAGACAGGCCTCGAAATGGCTGAGATGCTGGCCGATATGCACGTTGATGAGGACGGCATCGTCGCTGCAATCATCTACAGGGCCGTGCGTGAGAATCAGGTCACGCTCAANCACATCAGGAAGCAGTTTGGCGAGGNCGCAGGNGCGATTGTTGANGGCGTGCTGCGTATGGCAGCNATCAGTGATGTTCGCCTCGCCGACTCGTCACCGGTATTGGGTCAGCGCACNGACCAGGGCGAGCAGGCCCGCCGTCTGCTCGTGTCAATTGTTGATGATGTTCGCGTTGCTCTACTGAAGTTGGCTGAGCGTACGTGTGCCATGCGTGCAGTGGCCAAGAGCCCGCCGGAAAAGCGCATCCGCCTCGCGCGCGAGATCACCTCGGTCTACGNNCCNCTCGCCCAGCGATTGGGNATTGGCCACNTCAAATGGGAACTCGAAGATTTGGCCTTCCGCTACACCGAGCCGCTGACCTACAAGCGGATCGCGGGCATGTTGGATGAGAAGCGAGGCGCACGCCAGGAGTATATCGAGCAGGTCATCGAGTTGGTGCAGCGCCATCTGCGAATTATCGGTATCGAGGCTGTGGTTGAGGGACGCGCCAAGCACATCTATAGCATNTGGCGGAAGATGCAGACCAAGAACATACCTTTCACCCAAGTGCATGACGTNCGTGCGGTGCGGCTGCTGGTCGACTCGCAACGGGAATGCTANAGCGCTCTGGGTGTCGTGCACTCGCTNTGGCGCAACATCCGCGACGAGTTTGATGACTATATCGCTTCGCCNAAGGGCAATGGTTATCGNTCTTTACANACNGCGGTCGTCGGCCCCCAGGACAAAGTACTTGAAATTCAGATCCGCACGCGGGAGATGCATGAGGAGGCCGAATACGGTGTCTGTGCGCATTGGCGTTANAAGGACGATGAATCNGGCGAATTGCTCGATGAAGCGGACCCATATGGGGAGAAGATCAACTGGCTACGCCAGATTGTGGACTGGCAAGAAGAATTGGGCGAAATGTCGGACCTTGGCCGCGAACTGCTGGCGGATGTGGACCTCAATCGGATCTATGTGTTTACCCCGGAGGGCCACGTTGTTGACATGAATCCGGCGGCGACGCCGGTCGACTTTGCTTACCGTGTACATACAGAGGTGGGGCACCGCTGCAGGGGTGCCAAAGTCAACGGTCGGGTAGTTTCCCTCAACAGTCGGCTGACCTCTGGTGATCGAGTAGAGATCATCACTGGTGATGATGCNGAGCCGAGGCGCGAGTGGCTCTATCCCCACCTTGGCTATGTTTCAACTTCCCGCGCGCGGCTGAAGATTCAAAGCTGGTTCGGGCGCCGTGCACGCGAAAAGAACATCGCCGACGGCAAGCGGATGTTGGTCCGTGAACTCGATCAGCTGGGTATCGAGCCCGATATTGATGANGTCATGGTAAATCTCGACTACGAGTCTTTGGATGACCTTTTCCTTGCCCTTGGGTCGGGTGAACAGGAAGTNCTTGATCTGCTCGACCTTATGGAAGCGGACGTCGATCATCAATCAGCNTTGTTTGAGCAGGGGGCTGCGCTTGACCAGGATGTCTCTCTTGTAAAGGGCCTTGGGGCGCTTGAATANACGGTCGCACTTTGCTGCCAGCCCGTGCNGGGCGATTCGATCACTGGCATCGTTGATGAACGCGAACACGTACACGTGCATCGCGCGGACTGCTTACAGGCGCTGCGNGCGGACCTCGATGGCGCAACGGTCCAGGTTGAGTGGGAAGAAAACGTAACAGCAACCTTTCCCGTCAACGTCGAGATTGATGCCTATGACCGCAAGGGTCTNCTGTATGAGATCTGTGGTGTGCTCATGGAGGAGGACATCAATGTCGGCAAGATCATCCATGATGCAAACCGGCGGACCAATAAGGTTGTGCTACGTTTGCGGTTGGAGATCGCTTCTATCAATGATCTGCTCAAGGTGCTGGAAAAGGTTGGGCGGATTTCCAATGTCATCTCCGCNCGCAGGACCGCGAGCAGCTTATGAATNAATTCTGCTGGCTCTGGCNGCGAGCGCNTAGCGAGNCTGTAGGTGGNCGGTGCGTATCNGGCNTGCATACTCGCGGTNGAGCGGCAGCGGCTTGGATCTCGTNTACACTGGTATGATNCGCCCCTTCTGTCGCAGGCCAAGGATTTGTTTTGAAGATCATTCTGCTCGGTGCCCCTGGAGTGGGCAAAGGTACGCAGGCGCAGTACATCGCGGAGAAGTACAGCATCCCGCAAATATCAACAGGGGACATGCTGCGTGAAGCGATCGCGTCTGGAAGCGAGCTTGGTAAGCGTGTCAAAGTGGTAATGGACAGTGGCGCGCTGGTGACTGACGAGATCATCCTCGATCTTGTAAAAGACAGAATTACCCAGCCTGACTGCACAAACGGCTTCTTGTTTGATGGATTCCCACGNACGATTCCGCAGGCTGAGGCATTGGTCTCCAATGCCATAGTCATCGATCATGTGGTCGAGATTACCGTGCCGGAAGAGGAGATTATCTCCCGCATGTCAGGGCGGCTAGTGCACGAGGGATCGGGACGNGTCTACCATGTCACCTTCAATCCGCCGAANGTGGAGGGCAAGGATGACATTACCGGTGAACCTCTGATGCAGCGTGATGATGATCAGGAGGAAACCGTTCGCGAACGGCTCTCGGTGTACCACGCGCAAACGGCGCCCTTGGTCGACTTCTATCAGGACATCGCCTTGCAAGGCGANGTGCNCTATCACGCGGTAGCCGGTAGCGGGCCAACCGAGAGCATTCGAGACCTCATTTTTGCCGCGCTCGATTAACGCAATCGTCTGAGTTCGGCGCGCCTGTGTTGGTTCGTTAGTATTGGGCCTCCCCGATGTGCAACAGGTGTGATTGCTGAACGAGGGGTCAGATGTCGAATTTTCAGCCTCAATTGGCCGATAAGGCCCTAAAATCCTTGAGTTTTCCGCCGAATCTAGTGCAAAAAGCGTATTTTTTGCCTAAACTCCCGGGCGTGTTTGCTGCAGGCGCCTGCATTCCTGCGCGTCCAAGCACAACTGCCGAGGAGAAGTCCTTGCACATGTGGCCCTTGCGCTACGGGTGAAAGGGCCATAATGGGACAATGACAGCGTTAGTGTAGATAGGAGTTCAAGCGTGGTAGCAAAGAAGAAGGCCGCTAGTAAAAAGAAGGTTGCCAAGAAAAAGGTNNCCAAGAAGAAGGTAGCAGCGCGTAAAGNGCCGGTACGCAAAGCNGCAGCGAAGAAGGCCACCAAGAAGAAGGCCACNAAGAAGAAAGTCGCTAAGAAGAAAGTCGCTAAGAAGGCAGCCAAGAAGAAGGTTGCGAAGAANANNGTCGCNAAGAAGAAGGTAGCGAAGAAAAAAGTNGCCAAGAAGAAGGTGGCGAAGAAGAAGGTCACCANGAAAAAGGTAGCCGCNAAGAANGCTGCCAAGAAAAAAGTCGCGAAGAAGAAGGTTGCGAAGAAAAAAGTCGCGAAGAAGAAGGTAGCGAAGAAGAAGTCAGCGCGCCGGTAGTTACCGNAGCTGGGCTTCTACTAAAGTGTTGTCCCGCCCCGNTGGGGGTAATGACGNAAAACATCAATACAGGNGGCTGAACAAAGCCGCCTGTTTGCGTCAGCTTGCAAAGTCTGAGGGATTGTTCAGGTTTGTGAAGGGTACANTGGTACCGANCTNTCGCGTTTCGCNGTTCCAGGTCACTGCAGTCGCGCCTTGCTGCTTCATCCAGCCAAGCACTGAGCGNCCCCCTGTTTGTAGATATCGGCTAACGCTTGTGAGCGCNTCGTGGTGAATCAGACAGACGAGCGGCTGAGCGCGGGCACCGTCGTGAATGTAAGCAACAGGATGGGCTCGGGTCTCCTGCAGGCAGGCTACTACGTCTGTAGGCACATGCGGCATGTCACATGGACAACAGAACAGCCATGGCGTTGCAATCCGGTCTACGCTTGCCGCAATGCCCGCAAGCGGTCCCGGGTAGCCTGGCAGCGTGTCTTGGACGGTCTTGAANCCGAGTTGGGCATAGGCTCCGTGATTCCGGTTGCAGCTCACCAAAAGCGGCCCAACCTGTGGTGCGATGCGNCTCGCAACGTGTGCAACGAGCGNTTGGCCACGGTAGGTAACCAAGCCCTTGTCTCTTCCGCCAAGGCGCTGCCCTCTGCCTCCAGCAAGGATGAGGCCAGTAACGTTGGTGGCCACTAAGTTGTCTCCGGGTTCGGGTTGGTCCGGATGGGCTGGTGGATTGTTCATAACGGTCTGGGGTCTGTGGTGTGAGTGATCTGGAAGCGCTTTTGTCCGGCGCCTCCGTTGCGGCNGCCACGATTCCACAATACAGCGTGCGGCCGCAACAACTGGCCATGGCGAANGCTGTCGANGCCGCGATAGCTGAACACTCCAATCTCATAGTAGAGGCCGGTACCGGTACCGGCAAAACATTGGCNTACCTGCTGCCAACCCTAGCGTCGGGCAAACGGGTCATTGTCTCAACTGGGACTCGACAGCTTCAGGACCAGTTGATTCGCGCTGAGGTGCCCACCGCGCTTAAGATTCTTAGCCTCAGGGTGCGTGNCGCCGTATTGAAAGGGCGAAGGAACTACGTCTGCCCACACCGGTTGGAAATCAGTCTTCGCCTGGGACAGGAACCGGAACTGCAGATGTTGCTGCAGAAACTCCAGGCCTGGCAATCCCGTACCAATACCGGCGATCTTGGCGAGATTGTTGCGCTTGAGGAACACAACCGGTTGTTGCCGTTGGTGACCAGTACTGCGGATGCGTGCCTTGGCGTTCGCTGTGCCCATTTTGACGCGTGCCCAGTGTATCGCGCACGGGCACTCGCGGAAGAAGCCGATCTGATCATCGTTAACCATCACCTGCTCTTCGCTGACCTTGCGCTCAAGGAAGACACCATGGGACAGGTACTTCCGCTTGCGGATGTCATTGTGGTCGATGAATGCCATCAGTTGAGTAATCTGCTTCCCGCCTTTTTTGGCAGCTCGATCGCCAGCAGACAGCTCGTTGACGCGGCAAGGGACACGGTTCGTGCCATGCGCATGATTGGTGAGACGGATGGCATGACGCTTGGTTTGGCGGCGCGCCTTGAGTCCGCCGTTGGGGCACTGGGACTGCGACTGGCGGAGGCTACGGAGATGCCGGCAGCCGCGCTGCTGGCACGCGAGGATGTTCGTGCTCTGGTAAGAACAGTGGACGGTGAGCTTGCGGAGCTTGCTGACCTGTTGTCATTGCACCGCGACCGATCGTTGGATCTGCATCGGTGTTACGAGCGCGTCTTGCGCATGGTCGACAGCTTT
>PAWP01000039.1 GCA_002714125.1 Gammaproteobacteria bacterium | reverse complement strand
TCTTCCTTGGTGACGCGCCCGCCCTTGCCACTACCCGCAAGCCGGGTAACGTCGATCCTGTTTTCCTCAGCCAATTTGCGGGCGGCCGGGCTGGCAGGCCTGCCCGCAGCTGCGACTTCCGTAGCGTCGGAGCCCTCGGTTAGCTGAGCAGCCAGCGTGTCAACGGGCGATGCGATAGAGGCAGCAATCACGCCTTTACCAGGTTCGAAGTGAGCAAGCACATCCTCAGGGACAACCGTNTCACCCTCAGCCTTGAGAATCGCTGTCACTTGGCCNTTTGCCGGTGCCACCACCTCAAGCACCACCTTGTCCGTTTCAATGTCGACCAATGCCTGATCGCGGGTGACCGTATCACCCACGGCCACGTGCCAAAGCGCTACTTCACCATCTGCTATTGACTCGGGAAAGTCAGGGGGTTTGATCTCGATCATCGATCTTCCTAGTTGTATTGCCTGCTTNGCCTGGGGGTTCCGGCAACGGCCACGTTTNCTTAACTCAGCNNTGGCCGTCCGCCAGGCCAAGTGCGCTGTTGACCAGCTCTTCCTGCTGTCGGATGTGCAGGGAGACGTAGCCAGCCGCTGCCGCCGCAGAGGCCTCACGGCCTGCATATTCCAAGTANATCCGCGGATTCAGCCGATGCAGCGTGCGGCGAATGTGGTGCTGGCTGGAATACCAGGCCCCCTGGTTCATCGGCTCCTCCTGACACCAGGTTGCCGCCGNAATATTCGGATAACGCTGGACAACCTCAAGCATCGCCGCTTCGGGGAACGGATAGAGTTGTTCAATGCGGACTATAGCGACATCGGTCAGGCCAACCTCAGCCCGCTTATTGTACAAGTCGTAGTAGACCTTCCCTGAACACAGCACCACCTTGGTGACAGCTTCCGGCGACAGTTCACCAACTTCGTCAATGACCACCTGAAANCTTCCATGGCAGAGTTCTTCAAGTGTTGAGATCGCCTGCTTGTGGCGCAGCAGGCTCTTCGGTGTCATCACTATCAACGGACGCCGCAGCGGGCGTTGCATCTGGCGGCGCAACATGTGGTACATCTGGGCTGGCGTTGTGGGCACACACACCTGCACGTTGTGCTCNGCACAGAGCTGCAGGTAGCGTTCGAGCCGAGCGGAGGAGTGCTCCGGACCCGCACCTTCGTATCCGTGCGGCAAGAGCATCGTTAGACCACAGAGCCGGCTCCACTTNTGCTCACCGCTGGTGATGAACTGATCGATGACAACCTGGGCACCGTTGGCGAAATCCCCAAACTGTGCCTCCCATACTGTGAGGACGTCCGGCCGGGTCTGGGCGTAGCCATACTCGAAGGCCAACACCGCCTCTTCCGAAAGAAACGAGTCGTACAGATCGAAATCGGGCTGGTCCTCGTCGACATGGGACAGCGGCAANTAAGTACCACCCTGCTTCTGATCGTGCAGCACCGCGTGGCGGTGCGCAAAAGTACCCCGCCCAACATCCTGCCCGGTCAAGCGCACGCCGAAACCCTCGTGGAGCAATGTGGCGTAGGCCATGATCTCGGCATAACCCCAGTTGATGGGCATCGCTCCCGCAGTCATCTTACGGCGGTCTTCCATGATCTTAGTGACCTGTCGGTGCAGCACGAAACTGTCCGGCAATTCNTCAAGCTTCACCGCAATAGCTTGAAAGTTGCGTAACGTCATCGACGTCTCGGCCGGCGCATCCCANTCGTGGCCAAGNTAGGGTCGCCAGTCNACAAACATACTGGTATCGGGCTCCTGCACGGAATCCCAGGCCACCGCATTGCCTGCGTCCAGGCTGTCCCTGTAAGACTCTACCCGCGCGTTGTATTCACCTCGACTGATTGCCCCATCCGCAATCGTCTGTTCGGCNTAGCGCGCTAGNACCGTCGGGTGCGAACGAATCTTNTGATACATCAGCGGCTGGGTGATCGCCGGTTCATCCCCCTCGTTGTGGCCCCTGCGCCGATAAGACACGAGGTCGATGACAACGTCCTTCTTGAACGCCATACGGTAGTCAAGNGCGACTTGCGCGACGAACAATACTGCCAACGGGTCGTCACCGTTTACGTGAAAAATAGGCGCTTGCACCAGCTTAGCCACCTCAGTGCAGTGGTGCGTGGAGCGGGCATCTGCACGTTCGCTGACCGTGTAGCCGATCTGATTATTGATGATCACGTGGACAGTACCACCAGTGTAGAAGCCGCGCGTCTGGCTCATCTGGAAGGTCTCCATCACCACACCCTGGCCCGCAAAAGCGGCATCGCCATGGATATTGACGGCCAACACCTTGTCCCCAACGTTGTCGCCACGGCGATCCATGCGTGCTCGCACCGAACCTTCGATCACCGGTGCAGCAATCTCAAGATGGGATGGGTTGAAACCGAGTGCAAGGTGCATTTCCCCACCCGGAGTCATGAGGTTAGAGGAGAAGCCCTGATGGTATTTGACGTCACCCGAGCCAGAGTCAGGCGTGTATCGGCCTTCAAACTCATCGAACAGATCATCGGGGTCCTTGCACATGAGATTGACAAGTACGTTGATCCGGCCTCTGTGCGCCATCCCGATGACCGTCTCAGCCACGCCAGCCTCGCCGGCCCTGTGGATCAGTTCGGCCAGGCAAGGGATGAAGCTCTCGCCTCCCTCGAGGCCAAAACGTTTTGTTCCCGGGTACTTGCGACCCAGATACTGCTCGAGGCCCTCTGCCGCAATCAGGCGATCCAGCACACGGCATTTGATGCCCTCGCCGAACGCCGGCCGTGAGCGCACACTTTCGAGACGCTGCTGCACCCAGAGTCGCTCGACCTCATCAGTGATGTGCATATACTCCGCACCCACGGTGCGGCAGTAGGTCTGCTGTAATGCGTCCACGATTTCGGCAAGCGTCGCCTCTTTGTCACCGAAAAAAAGTGAGCCAGTCTGGAATCGGGTATCAAGATCCGCGGCGGAGAGTCGGTGATAGGAAAAGCTAAGCACCGGTACGTCCGGCTTCTCCTCAAGCGCCAGCGGATCCAGGTCAGCCACCATGTGGCCGCGTCGCCGATACGCACTAATGAGTTCGCCGACCGCAAACTGCTTACGCTCATGGTCCGCGCTGACGCTGCTGGCGGATGCAGGCGCAACCCGGGACTGATTTTTCGAAAGCAAAAGGAAGTGATCGCGGACGGTCTGATGCGATATGTCCGAAGCTATCACTCCCTCGACAACAGGCAGCGTCTCGAAATAGCTGCGCCACTCGTCCGGGACGCCATTCGGGTCTTCAAGGAACTGCTCGTAGAGCTCTTCGGCATACGCGGCATTGCTGCCGGAGATGTGGCCGGTACGCCAGAGCATCTCCATTTTGGAGACTGTACTGCCAGACATATGTGCTTTCCATTGCCGCGTGTTGCCGTTGGGCGTCCATCGCACATTCCCTGATCTCGGCCTGTGCCACGCCCTAGGCCCGTCGCACAGCGCGTCTGCGCAATAAGCGAGGTCGTAGGGTCGTCAAACCCACTGCTGTGCAATGCCCAAACGAACAAGTGTGGACAAATATCTACCCAAACGCAAAAGCCCAGCAGGTTCTCCCGGGGCTTTCCGGTGAATCAAGGGTCTGAGCGAAGCCACAGCCTCACGTCATACAGCCCGGCGAATCAGCATATTTCTGACGTGACCAATCGCGCGTGTAGGGTTCAGGCCCTTGGGGCATACCGACACACAGTTCATGATCCCGCGGCAGCGGAACACGGAGAATGGATCCTCCAGTGCCGACAGCCGCTCCTCGGTCGCCGCATCGCGGCTATCTGCAAGGAACCTGTAAGCCTGTAGTAGGCCTGCNGGGCCAATGAACTTGTCAGGGTTCCACCAGAATGATGGGCAGGAAGTCGAGCAACAGGCACACAGGATGCATTCGTAAAGACCNTCGAGCTTCTCGCGTTCCTCCGGCGACTGGAGGCGCTCCTGAGCCGGGGGTGCTTCATCATTTATCAGGAAAGGCTGGACCTTCCGATAGTTTTCATAGAACTGGGTCATATCGACGATCAGATCGCGAATCACNGGCAGTCCCGGCAGCGGCTTGATCACCAGCTTGCCCTTTTTGATGACCTCAGAAACCGGAGTGTTGCAAGCCAGCCCGTTACGGCCGTTCATGTTAACCCCATCGGAGCCACAGACACCTTCACGACAGGAGCGGCGATACGCAACCGAGGGATCTTGCTCCTTCAGCAGTTCGAGCAAATCAAGCACCATCAAATCACGCCCTTTGGGCACTTCGATAGTGTATTCCTGCTGCCGCGGTGCGGCATCTTGCTCAGGATCGTAGCGATAGACAGAAACCTGCATGACGGGACCTATATGTAGTGCACAACGTGTTTCGTATTTGCGGACTTGCAACGCACTGGTTGCTTCACGGTTGCGGATCGATGTTGGGGTTAAATCCTCTAAAACTCGCCTTGCTCCGCGCAGGGCTAGTACTTGCGTTCCTTGGGTTCAAACATTGGTACGGTCCNGGGCGCAAAATTCACCGCCCGTTTGCCAAGTGATCGAGTGGCCGGGCTATANAACGAGTGGGCGAGCCAATTATTATCGTCCCGCTCCTGGTAGTCATCACGCGCGTGAGCACCGCGACTCTCCTTACGACCTTCAGCCGCAAAGGCGGTTGCGTCAGCCACNTCAAGCAGGTTNTCTAGTTCCAGCGCCTCNAACCGCGAAGTNTTGAACGTAAGACTCTTGTCTTGTAGATGCGCNTTGTCGATACGCTCGCGCAGTTCTTCGAGCTTTTTGATACCAGCCCGCATGTGTTCCTCCGTCCGGAACACGCCGAAGTTCAGCTGCATNGTCGATTGAAGTTCTTTCTTGAGATCGAACATCGACTCGCCGCTCGTGCTTTCATCCCAGCGGCGCAGGCGCTTGAGGCCTTCATCAACTTCATCCGTGGTCGGCCGCGTCGCATCTATACCCTGATTGAGCGCCTCGGTAATGTGAATTCCAGCCGCGCGGCCAAACACGACCAGGTCCAGCAACGAGTTGCCACCCAATCGGTTGGCACCATGCACAGACACGCACGCAACCTCCCCAACCGCATACAGCCCTTCTATTGGCACGTCCTCTCCCTGCTCGTTGACAGTTAGAGCCTGTCCGTTCACGTCTGTTGGAATTCCGCCCATCATGTAATGGCAAGTGGGCACTACCGGAATAGGCTCAACAACGGGATCAACGTGTGCAAACGTTTTAGACAGTTCCACAATGCCTGGCAGGCGCGAGTGGAGGATCTCCTCTCCGAGATGATCCAGCTTGAGGAATACGTGATCCGCCTCAGGGCCAGCACCACGACCTTAAAGAATCTCAAGCACCATGCTGCGGGCAACAACGTCTCGGCCGGCCAGGTCTTTGGCGTTGGGCGCATAGCGCTCCATGAAACGCTCGCCATCTTTGTTGATCAGATAACCACCCTCACCGCGACAGCCTTCGGTCACCAGCACGCCCGCACCGGCGATGCCGGTCGGGTGGAACTGCCACATTTCAATATCCTGTACTGGATAGCCTGCACGCAGAGCCATACCCACACCATCCGCGGTATTCGTCAGCGCATTTGTCGTGGACTGGTAGATCCGTCCCGCGCCACCCGTAGCAAAAACCGTCGCCAGCGCCCGGATAAAACAAACCTCCCCGGTTTCCATACAGATCGCGGTGCACCCCACCACGGCACCCCGCGCATTGTGCACAAGATCAACGGCAAACCACTCTGGCAGGAAGTGTGCCTCCGCCTTGAGATTGCCCTGATAGAGGGTGTGCAGCAGTGCATGGCCGGTTCTGTCCGCAGCCGCGCAGGTCCGCGCCGCCTGGCCACCCTGTCCATAGTCTTTGGACTGGCCCCCAAACGGTCGCTGGTAAATCCGGCCGTTTTCGAAACGGGAGAACGGCAACCCCATGTGTTCGAGTTCGAACACGGCCTGCGGACCGACACTGCACATGTACTCTATGGCGTCCTGATCACCAATGTAGTCGGACCCCTTCACAGTGTCATACATATGCCAACGCCAATCGTCGTTGGGATCCTCGCTTGCAATAGCACAGGTGATACCACCCTGGGCGCTGACCGTGTGCGAACGGGTTGGAAACACCTTCGAGATAACCGCGGTCTTGCGCCCAGACTCCGCCAATTGGAGCGCCGCGCGCATCCCGGCACCTCCCCCACCTACGATGATTGCGTCGAATTCCAGTGTTCTGATGTCTGCCATTTAGCTCCCGTCCGCGCAGCGCGCGTGCGTGTCAGATCTTGCATGATCCTATTGCTGGTCTACCGCCGCCGTTTGGTTCTGCCCCCAGGCTAGCCTCTTAGATACCCCAGAGGATTTTCACTCCCCAAACGAGATATATAAGCAATACGATCACACAGCCGATCAGGTAAACCAGCCGCGTCCTGTCGGCGGCTTGCCCCAGCTGGAGTTCGCGCAGGTAGTCAGTACCAATCGTCCACATCCCGATCCAGGCGTGAGCAATAAGCGAGAGCAGCGCCAGCATGGTGAAAACCTGCATCCAGGTGGTGTCGAACAGGCCCTTCCAGGCGCTGTAGTTAATTTTTCCCCCAAACACCAGATAGCCCACTATCACGACCGTATACGCGGCAAGAATGTATGCACTGATGCGCTGAATTAGCCAATCTGATACACCATTTCGGGAAAGGCCAACGACCTGGGTAACCATCTGTATCTCCTGTTGTTCTGACGCCCGCCCGTTTTCAGTAAGCGGGATTCGCCACGCTCAACTGAGGCGCGCTATATGGCAATCTAGAGTGTGAAAATCCAGAGCCCTGCAAGCGCAATCAGCACACCACTGCAGATCAGCACAATGATTGACGCAACAAAACCGCCCTCGGCAGTGTCAGCAATCTCGAGGTCAAGCAGCAGATGCTTGAGCCCAGCCACAAAATGATAGGCAACCGCCGCCAGCAGCCCCCATGCAACAAAGCGCCCAATTGGCGACAGAATAAGCCCTTTGAGCGTCTCGAATCCTTCTTCGGAAGACAGTGACACATCAAGTGCCCAAAGCAGTAAGGCGGTGGCGATGAACAAAGCAACGCCCGCAACCCTATGNNTGATCGACGCCAGTGCNGTTATCGGCAGACTGGTAATNTCNAGATCCAGATTNACTGGTCGATTATCCTTGNTCACGGCGCAGAGATTCCGAAGTAGGTGAAACGGGAANAGATGCAGACACGCACTGGCNACAACTGACGCTNGGCCCATGCTTCTGCACTCCTCCCGAAGNCCNANTNATCATAGATGATTTTGCCGATTCGTGACAAACGCCGGAGCACGCCCAAACNCCAGTTTTGCCAGGCTTTACAAGCATGTCAGGTTTTTGNTNTTATTCGAGGCCCGCCGNCGGGCGACGATCTGAAACAGCCGCTCATTGCCGAATTCCCGAGTCCCGATCCTCTGCCGCGAAACGCGTGGCCGTGTACACTGCGGCTGCGCCAGTGACGAACCGGTACGACGGCACCGCGGCCTGTGTGGGCAGCGCAGCAATTACCGAATGCAAAACGAGGTGCAGTAGCCAGGTGCCAGCGCGGCCCGGCGCAGCCAATCCAACAACAAGCCGAACAGTAGCGAACACGCTCTCGANAAGGAACCAGACATGACGCAAAACGTGCAAATCACCATCGACGGCAAGACGGTGGACCTGCCCGTGCACGAGGCGAGCGAAGGCGCCAACGTCGTCGACGTGCGCAGCCTGATAGCCGAAGGTATCTACACCTACGACCCTGGGTTCTTGTCCACTGCGGCATGTGACTCCCGTGTAACCTATATCGACGGCGACAAAGGCATCTTGCTTTACCGGGGCTATCCCATTGAACAACTCGCCGCGAACTCCAATCACATGGAGGCCTGTTCACTGCTGCTCAATGGCGAGCTACCAGACGCTGACGAACTCGCTGCGTTCGAAGCATCCATTAAAGCCAATCAAGATATTGACGCTGAACTCTGCAACATCTTCTCGGCGTTCAACCAGAACTCACATCCAATGTCCGTTTTATGTGCCGCTACCGCCGCGCTAGCGTCGCTTTACCACAACGATCACGACTACGAGACTGATGCTGAACGACGCATGGAGGCCTGCCACAACCTGATTGCAAAAATGCCGACGCTCGCGGCGATGACCTATAAGGTCACTCAGGGTGAGGAGTTTGTACCACCCGATCCTGAACTCTCATATGCCGAGAACTTCCTAAATATGTGCTTTGGCAAAGCCGGCCAGGTACCCGACATCTCGCCAACCGTGGCGGCAGCCATGGACCGGATCTTCCTGCTGCACGCGGACCATGAACAGAATGCCTCGACATCAACCGTCCGCCTGGCCGGCTCGACCGGCGCCAACCCTTATGCCTGCATAGCGGCAGGTATTGCCGCGTTGTGGGGACCGTCCCACGGCGGTGCCAATGAGGCCGTGCTGGAGATGCTCGAAGAAATCGGCGACGCATCACGGATCAGTGAGTTTGTAGACAAAGCTAAAGATAAGAACGACCCATTCAAGCTGATGGGCTTTGGCCATCGGGTCTACAAGAACTTCGACCCCCGCGCGACGGTGATCCGTGAGTCCTGCCATGCAGTGCTGGCGGAACTTGGCCAGAGCGACCCGATGCTGCAGATTGCACAGGAACTCGAACGCATCGCGCGCGAGGACGAATTCTTTATTGAACGCAAGCTCTATCCGAACGTCGACTTCTATTCGGGCATCATTCTGAAGGCCATTGGAATCCCGACCAGCATGTTCACGGTGATCTTTGCTGCAGGCCGCACTCCCGGTTGGATTACCCATTGGAACGAGATGGTCAGCACGCCCTATAAAATTGGCCGGCCCCGGCAACTTTACCTCGGGCCAAACGCCCGAGATTATGCCCCCATCGGCGGGCGCTGATTGCAGGGCAAACCAACTCCAACACTGATTGGCTAAACGCCAGCACGACTACACCCTCACGGGAACAGCTTAAATGTGCCCGTTCACCCGGCCAGATTCACCTGGCCAACGGAGTAAACCATGAATATCACCGCGGTCATCGATACGAGCAAAGGTCCGATCAAGATTGACCTGCACGCGGACAAAACCCCCGTGACAGTCGCCAGCTTTGTGAACCTGGTGCAGCGCGGCTTCTACAACGGACTCAGCTTTCACCGCGTAATCGGTGATTTCATGATTCAGGGCGGCTGCCCTCTGGGGACAGGAACAGGCGGACCGGGCTATCGTTTTGAAGACGAGTTTGACGACGACCTGCGACACGAGTCCCCCGGCGTCCTGTCTATGGCCAACGCGGGCCCAGGAACGAACGGCAGCCAGTTCTTCATTACCCACGTTCCAACGCCCCATCTCGATGGTGCGCACAGCGTGTTTGGCGCCGTGCAGGACTCTGCAGACCAGGACGTGGTTGATGCAATTACCCAGGGTGATGCAATCAACAGCATCTCAGTTGAGGGTGACGTTGATGCGCTGCTTGAGCAGATGTCAGATCGCGTCCTCGAATGGAACGCAGCCCTCGACTGAAAACAGTCCGATGCGGGGTTGCGTTAATGGGCTGGATCAGTTCCAAGTCTCGCCACTCCGCAACCCAAACGCTTGCGATAGATAAACGGCTCTGAAATTAAGGAGCCTGCCCCTGCTTCGACCAATTGCTGGCCGTTCTCCCCGGGAAACGCTCCGGGCATTGCTACGAGAAGGATCACATCCGCTTTGCTCTCAGTCGGCAGAGCGAGAAGGCGGCAAGCCCATTTAACATGGGACCAAACACAAACACATCCGATCGGATTNCCTCCAATCGGCAACCTGGCTCAGGTGCGTCCATAACGCCATCCACCTCCACTGCCGTCGATACGGGTGCTAATCCCTGATTGCTTCGCGAACCTCCGGACGGCATTAACGGTAAAACGGCGATGCCGTCTCGGCAGTTGTCCAGTATGCGAGCTGGTCCTTCTCTGTTACTGACGACGCACGCTGACCGAAGAAACCAGCAACATCTCCGCAACCTGGTTGGGCGTAAACCAATAGTCTTGGCGAATGAGGGATTATTGTATTGGTTCACCGTAAGCTTAGTCCGTTGCACGCCATCCACCCGCTTGATCCGACCAGCGGCAAAGCGCATTGCGGGTGGAATTTTCTGACCGGCCAACCCGCCGCAATTGCCATTCAGCGCAGCAGACTTCGCATCGCGGCCGTTATGCCCTCGGTCGACATCGGAAACATCTCACCATCGAGCAATTCCGACATGTGCCGGCAACTCGGGATATCGAGCCAGTATTTTTGTGGCTCAGGGTTGAGCCAGACGACCCTGCGGAAGTGGCTGNCGAGACGCGTCAGATAAACCTCGCCCGGTTCCGGGTTATACCGCTCAACGCTGCCACCAATTTCCGTCAGTTCCCTCNAACTCATNTTGGCATCGCCCACCATCACAACCTTGTAGTGAGGCCCATATCGCCGGAGCAATTCAGTCAATGAGGTACGCTCTTCATTACCCCTCGCGTTGGAACGCCACACCGCGTTGTAAAGGCAGTTGTGAAAGTAAAAGGTCTCTAGATGGCGAAACTCGGAAGCCGCGGCGACAAACAACTGCCGCGTCTCCTCGACGTAGGCATCCATTGAACCGCCNACGTCCAGCAACAGAAGTACCCGGATGGCATTACGCCGCTCCGGCACCATGCGGATATCCAGCCAGCCTTGGCGAGCCGTTTGGGCAATGGTGCCATTTAGATCGAGTTCTAAGTCTGCGGACTCTCGCGCAAACTGGCGCAAGCGCCGTAAGGCCATCCGGAATGTCCGGGTGCCGAGTTCAACGCTTTCATCATAGTCTTCAAATTGACGGTCAAGCCAGAGGGCCTCTGCGCGCTGCCTAGGAGCCTCTACCTCACCCTTGCGTTCACCCGATTCACCTATTTCGGAGGCGCCAGGGCCTTCCTCGCCATCGTCGCCTTCGCTCTTTTCGCCTTCNTCAACTTGCTCGCCGGACTCCCCGGGGTCACCCCCTTGACCCTCANCCTCGCCTTTTTCCTCGCTGCCTTCTTCCTTTTTCTCAGAAGTTTCAGGCTCCAGGCCTGCGATGGGATCACCATCGGTACTCACCAGACATTCCCGTTCATCCGCCTGATGTCGATCCTGCTCATGCTGTTCTCGCCCTCTGGCAAACGCTTCGGCAACGCCTAAACCAACATCCTCTTCAGCGATGGCTGCATCCTCTGTGTAGGGTGTGATCGAGTCGATAAACGCAGCAAAAGCAAGATCGAACCGATCGTAGTGGCGCTCGTCCTTCACCAGCGTCAGGCGGGCGAGAATGTGGAGGCGATGAAGATCACCCGGGTGAGAGAAGTTGCGAAGAGTTGCATGAAAGTCGAGCCATTCACGCACCGAGACCGGCACGCTGTGCTCACGCAAACTATTAAGAAGAGAATACATCGCTCATAGCCGGGTCAGGCCCGATTCGTGGGATCTTAGTCAATCTGTGAGGCGATGAGACTGCTCGCTGCTNTANAAGCGCGGCCCAAGGCGTGATTAGCATTGAGTTCGATTGCACATTCCAGATCCTGTAGGGCCAGCCGGTACTGCTTCGTTAGGCGATAACCAATCGTTCGGTCGGAATACGCCACTGCCAACGCGACTTTGACCAGTTCACTGTCTTTAGGCGCCTTTGTTAGTATCGAAAGGACATCCGCATATCGACCTTCGCTCGACGCGCACTGCGCACCAGAAAAGTCGTCAGCAGCGGCGGCGCTAACCGGCGCTGACACTCAATATTGCCAACAAAAAGCACAACTGGCGACNAAAAGGAAAACGGATTGCAGTGCGCAAAGTCGTGATACCCCGGCCGGTCTCAGGACCANTAAACATAGCAGATTGGGCGTGAANGAACGACCCGATTTANACCTTGCAGGNCTGCTTGTGGCCCCGGCGGGTTTTGTTCTTNTTACCGGACCTGGCNTCACAAAGTCCCTNTTCTATGTCGCTGCACTCGGCTGCGGACTAGGCCTCTGNCTAGGTCGTACCGAGCGCCCTCTGGCTCTCTCCAGCGTTTTCTGGTGGGCGGTGTTACTCATATGCTGGCTTACCCTAAGTCACCTCTGGAGCAGCACGGCCACGGGCCTTGAATTCATAAAGCTGGCGGCAACTGGGCTCTCGTTGATGATGCTACTAACGCTCGCAGCACGCCAGGGCCCCGCTCCCGGCCCCCTATACCGGGGACTGGTCGTTATTGGGCTATCGGCCGTGGCAATGGCATGGTTTATCTACACAGAAACACATGAACCTCGAGAGCACTTTGGTCGCCTACTTGGCTACGGCCAGCTACGCAATCCGGTTGTGGCCGGCGCCGCTTTTGGTTTCTTCACCCTAATCGCAGTGATGCTCGCAAGGCAGCACAAGTTATGGTGGATTGCCGCCACGCTCCTGTTTCTCGCGACGCTCGCAACCGGCAGCCGTGCTCCGCTAATTGCCCTTTGCGTAGCAGCCTTTTTCGGCACGCAGGGATTTTGGCGACTGTTTCCGGCCCTGTTGTTTGCCAGCGCGCTCGCTCTGCCATGGCTCGCCAACATTCCGAACACAGCACTTGAAGGACGCGACTTTACCCGTCTGGCGATCTGGGTCGCTGNCTTCCAACNGGCCGGAGATGCGGCCTGGNTCGTCGGACACGGCCTGGGCAGTCCCTTTCAGGTGGTGATTNACGNCGTCCGCTACGGTCACGCTCACAGTGGTTTCGTGGCCACGTTCTTGCACGGCGGACTAATTGGGCTGGGACTGTTGACGTTACTGGCAGCCATGCTTGTCCGCACAGCATTTCGCCGCAAACCCGAAGTTCGACTGCCTTTTCTTTACGGACTGGTCATCTTGCTGCTAGACGGGAGTCGAATCGTCGGCGACATCAACCTGGCCTGGCTTGTGTTCTGGCTGCCAGCAGGTCTGCTATCTGGGCGCAGTGCAACGCGCGTCGGCGACGACACAGGGCATACCACGCAAGTCCACCAGCCTATGCAATGAATTCACCCCCGCGGGGGACGAAGTCTCAATGGCCACCGCGAACCATCAGGTATAATCTGGAAGCAGGTCACGATTGACCGTATCCGGCGCCGTTTGATGGCGACGAACCAAACACAGCAATCTCTCGCCAAGGCATCCGCAGGGAATCCCGACCCGTCAGTTCCCACTGCTGTGGAGGATCTGCTGGCCGCGCTCGTCCTGATGACCAAGATCCATGGCAACCCTCATTCCGCAGGGGCCCTAACCGCCGGTTTGCCGCTCGTAGACGGACACCTCACTCCGGAATTGTTTGTCAGAGCCGCCGAGCAGGCGGGGTTCAATGCCCGCTACNTAACTCGGGAACTTGCTGCGATTCCTGAACTCGTTTTGCCCGTAACCCTGCTACTCAAGAAAGAGGGTGCCTGTCTGTTACTTCGGCGCAGCGACGAGCAGGCCGTAGTGGTATTCCCAGGCGAGGATGACCTAGAAGTCGGCATGCCCCTTGCGGACCTCGAAGCCCTCTATAGTGGCAACTGCCTGTACATCAAGCCAGCCTACGACTTTGCTCCACAGGATGATGACTCCACAGAGGAGCACTGGTTCTGGAGCACCGTCGCGCGTTCCCGTGGCATCTACAGCGAGGTCCTTATCGCCTCTCTGCTGATCAACGTCTTCGCCCTGGTGTCGCCGCTGTTCATCATGAACGTATACGACCGGGTGGTACCGAACCACGCTCTTGATACATTGTGGGTGCTTGCAAGCGGCGTTTGCATCGTATTAGTTTTCGATATCGCCATGAAATCCCTCCGAGGGTACTTCGTTGACGTTGCCGGCAAGCGAGCCGATATTATCCTGAGCTCCAGAACCTACTCACGCGTCCTCGATATACAGATGAAGGCGCGACCGGCTCAGGTGGGTTCGTTTGCCAACAATCTGCAGGAATTCGACTCCTTCCGCGAATTTTTTACCAGCACAACACTAATCGCGGTCATCGACCTACCCTTCGTGTTGTTGTTTGTGATGTTGATCTACGGCATTGGCGGGGTACTGTCAGCAGTACCGCTGATAGCCATTCCAGTTGTTGTCATCAGCGGACTGCTGCTCCAGCGCCCGCTTCGCGATGTCGTAAACAAGACGTTTACGGAAAGCGCGCGCAAACACGCCATGTTGATCGAGTCCCTGACCGCACTCGATGCCATCAAAGGTGCACGTGCAGAGGGTGCTATGCAGCGGCGCTGGGAAGAATTCAATGCCCGGATCGCCCGACTCGCGCTGCGCTCGCGTTTTCTGTCGCTGTCCGCGGTAAACGTAGCGCAGCTCGTTCAACAGCTTGGCACGGTTGCGGTGGTAATTCTTGGCGTCTATCAGATCATCGACGGCAACCTTTCGGTTGGCGGGTTGATTGCCTGCACTATTCTGGCCGGTCGGGCTTTGGCTCCAATGGCCCAGGTGGCAAGCATTTTTACGCGCTATCACCATAGCGTCGCCGCATTCGGGGCCATCAACAGGTTGATGGAGCTGCCTGTTGAGCGACCACCAGGGCATAAGTTCCTACACCGACCACAACTTGCCGGTCGGATTCAATTCAAGGATGTGTTGTTTGCTTATCCCGGTGCGCAGGTGCCAGCAGTGCGCGGCCTAAACTTCGACATAGCGCCAGGCGAACGCGTCGCCATCATTGGTCGCATGGGCTCCGGAAAATCCACTGTGCACCGGCTGATCATGAAGTTCTACGACCCGAATGAAGGCAGCATTCTTGTCAATGGCACCGACATTCAGCAGATTGACCCGAACGACCTACGCGCCAGAATCGGCTATGTACCACAGGATGTTATGCTGCTACGCGGCACTATCCGCGAGAACATTGCACTCAGCCAGACACGCGCCGCAGATTCGGATGTCATAGCTGCCGCCGCCCTATCCGGCATCCTGCCATTCCTCAACGAACACCCGGAGGGCTTCGATTTCGACGTCGGTGAGCGCGGCACCAATCTTTCAGGTGGCCAGCGCCAAGCGGTGGCAATTTCGCGTGCTCTCCTCGCGGACCCGACAATTGTCCTACTCGACGAGCCAACCAACGCGATGGACAACACCACCGAGAATCACTTCAAACAGCAGTTGATCCAGTACCTAGAAGGCAAGACACTAATCCTCGTCACCCACAAGTCATCCATGCTCAGTCTGGTTGACCGGCTCATAGTGCTAAACNATGGGCAACTNGTTGCCGATGGGCCACGGGACGAGATTCTTAAGGCACTTGCTGGTGGCGGTGCCGAGAAGTGAATGCACGCCCGGAAGAACTGGATTTCATGCCGGAAACCCACGCTGCGGAGATTGAATCCGTGCCTGTCTCACTACACCTCGTGATATGGCTGTCCGCAGCCTTCCTTGTCGCCGCGTTGGTGTGGGCGGCCAATGCAACGCTGGACGAAGTTGCTCGCGCGGAAGGACGCGTCATTCCCTCAAGCCAGATTCAGATTGTGCAGAACCTCGAAGGCGGAATTCTCGCCGAAGTTATGGCTAGAGAGGGCGACTCAATCAAAGCCGGACAAAGCCTGATGCGGCTCGACGATACTCGTTTTGCTTCTTCGTTCAATGAAACCCGACTCTCCTACCTGGCCGTGGAAGCAAGCATCGCCCGCCTTGAAGCGGAGATAGCCGGAATCCCGTTCACGGTACCCGAGGGCTTTCCGATTGAACATTCAAGCCTGATTGACGATGAGAGCGAACTGTTTCACCGGCGGGCCGAGGAAATGGGGTCAGCTATCGACATACTCAGCCAGCAGCTTACACAACAGCAACAGGGNCTGGCAGAGTTGCGCGCGGAGACGGCCAAGCTGGAGGTATCGGCCCGGTTGGCGCAAGAGGAGTTCCGTATTACCGAACCTCTGGTGGAAACCGGCGCAGTGTCCCAGGTCGAGTTGTTGCGCCTGCAAGGNGCAGTGAATGAGTCCGAAGGCCGACTGGANGTGACGCGCCTNGCCATCCCAAAAGCGGNGGCACTCATCGCCGAAGCAGAGCGCAAGATTCGCGAACGGGGTGAACAGTTCCTGCGCGAAGCACAGACGGAGTTGAACGAGGCACGCACCCAGCACTCGAAACTCGCCATCTCCAGCGTCGCACTGCAAGACCGGGTACGACGCACAGACATACAGTCGCCGGTGGACGGCACCGTTAAACAGATCTTAGTGAATACTGTTGGCGCAGTCATTCAGCCGGGGATGGACCTGGTAGAGATAGTCCCTGCCAACGACACCCTGCTGATCGAAGCCAAGGTTCGTCCTGCCGATATTGCATTTCTGCGACCTGGGCAACANGCAACGGTAAAGCTGACTGCTTACGATTTCTCGATCTATGGCGGCCTCGATTCTGAACTCGAACTCATCAGCGCGGATACCATCAACGACGAGCGCGGCGAATACTTCTTCAAGATTCAGGTACGGACCCAGCGCAACTATCTCGGGACGGAGAACAACCCTCTGCCGATCATCCCAGGCATGATCGCAACCGTAAACATCATGACAGGGGAAAAGACTGTACTCGACTACCTACTGAAGCCGCTCAAGCGCGCCCAGGCAAATGCGCTTTCCGAACGNTGAGCCTAGCTACCAGTNAACTTCGGNTGTCGTTTCTCAGCGAACGCCAAACGCCCCTCTTTGTAGTCCGCGCTGTCGAAACAGGCGGCTACCATCGTGCTGATTTCGCCCAATCGACGCGCGTCAGTGTCTAGGGCAAGCTGATTAAGGGCGGCTTTTGCGGCCCGCACNGTGAGTGGGGCATTGGCTGCAACGATCGCGGCATAGTTCGCAACCTCTCCTTCAATTGCCTCGCGTGGCTGGATGAA
Source organism: Gammaproteobacteria bacterium (assembly GCA_002714125.1). Next base: position 12,301 of record PAWP01000039.1, on the reverse strand, counting down.
GTTGATCAGACCAATCTGCAGCGCCTCGTCAGCGTCCAGCCTTCGCGCACTGAACATCATATCCCGCGCTCGCGCCGGTCCCACCAGGGAGGCAAGCAACTTGAGGCCCGCAAACTCATANCCCAGCCCAAGCTTCGCAGCAGGTATCGCAAACTGCGAATCCGGCGTGGCNAAACGTATATCGGCAGCCATGGCCATCGCGAGCCCACCGCCGATGCAGAACCCTTCTATCAGAGCGATCAGCGGTTTGCTAAGCCTGTCTATCCACTGGCGGCCCTGCTCAGTNTGGGCTGAATAGGATTCCCGCTGCTCNGCATTCGCACGCGCGGAATCAAACTCGCTAATGTCGGCGCCCGAAACGAAAGCCTTGCCTCCAGCTCCCCGCATCACTACAACCCGCACCGCCGGTTCCTGCTCAAACGCCTCGAGTATTGTGCCGAGTCCACGCCACATTTCGAGCGACATCGCGTTACGGCGGGCAGGGTTGTTGAACGTAACCCAACCAATACCGTCCTTCACCTCTGCAAGGATCTTCTCAGTACCGGTCTGCATTCAAACGGCTCCAGCTTCACGCAGTTGCATAATTTCGGCATCNGACAACCCTGCCTCAGCAAGGACTTCATCCGTGTGCTCACCCAACTCCGGCCCTGCCCGCCTGAAGCGCTCGGCGTGAGGAAAACTTGAGAGATTAATGGGAGAGCGTATGAGCTTGTATTCACCCAAGGTGTCGTGCCTTACGGGGCGGGCCATGCCAAGAAACTGCGCCTGCGGATCTTCAAACGCCTGGCCAATGTCGTAGATAGGCCCACAGGGGCAGCCTGCATCGTTCAGTTGTTCAACCAATTCCTGCGTAGGCACTCGGGACGTTACCTCGTTCATCAGCGCCCACAATTCTTGCCGGTACTTTGCTCGTTTCCCCGGTGAAGCAAACCGCTCGTCCTGAGCGATGTGCGTGGCTCCCATTTTCTTGCAGAAGCTGATGAACATCTTGTCCGAGGAAGCCGCGAGATTGATCTTGCCATCGGCTGCATCAAAGACCCCCATAGGAGAGGCCGTTGGGTGATTGTTGCCTTCCTGCCCAGGCACATCACCCTGCATTGTGTAGCGAGCCCCCTGGAAATCGATCTTGCACAACATCGCTTCAAGCAGCGAGGTATGTACCCACTGCCCTTCGCCTGTGGCCTCCCGGTGAAGCAGCGCTAGCAGAATCCCCTGCCCCAGAAACATACCCGCTGAAGTATCGCTGATCGCAACTCCGACCCGCATTGGGCCTCGGCCTGGCTCGCCAGTAATAGACATGAGTCCACTGGTACCCTGGGTTATCTGATCGACGCCGGGTCGTTCACTGTAGGGACCTTCCTGACCAAAGCCCGAGATGCTTGCATAGATGATCGCCGGATTGACGGCTCGCACGGAATCATAATCGACCTTCAGCCGATGTTTGACGTCCTTACGAAAGTTCTCAATGATCACGTCGGCCCTTGCAGCGAGTTTCATGAAGAGCGCGTGCCCCTCAGCACTCTTGAGGTTGATCGTGATGCCACGCTTATTGCGGTGAAGGTTCTGGGAGTCTGGATTATGTCGCCCCCCTGAAACCTCCCGTGAAGACGACCCGGGGGCCACTGGCGGCTCGATGCGGATAACGTTTGCACCCCAGTCAGCCATGAGCCGACAGGCCGTGGGTCCTGCCCGTGCGATAGTTAGGTCAAGTACCGTGTACTTCTCGAGTGGGCCCATATGTCTGCCTCAGAGTTAGGGGACAGTCGATTGTAGACGGAATTCCGCAAGCGCTCTCAGCACAGCCCTGCAAGGGGAGACTAACGCCGCAACGACCGCAGCTCCAGCGCGAAGGCAGAGATCTTGGCCTGAATCGCCCGGGTGTTTCTCGGGCCCATCCGAACCATTTGTTTCTGGACTGCCGAAAGGCGCTCCAGCTTTGGATCTTCGAACTCGTACATCACCACAGGGCGTGTAAGGCGGATCGGACCGGTCAGGGCCGGGGTCTCCAACAGCCATCCGATCGCGCGAAAGACTACCTCTTCGAAAGGTGCCGACCCATAGCCCAATTCGGTATATGCCCCCTGCANGAGCGGTCGCACCAGGTCGAAGAACTCTGCGGCACGCCTCGCATCAACCGAGGTAAAGACCTCCGTCAGGAGGTCGTAGCGCGCGTAACCACGCACATCCAAGAGATATACGCCTTCCTCCCCAGCCGGCTGCACTGGGAACGGTTCATCGGGTCCAAGCATCGCGATCTGATCTCGCGGCACGAGCCCACGCGAGACGTTGTCAATGGTCACTACGAATCTCCGCACCAGTTCGCCCCGGTGCAGCCAGTCGCTGATACGATCGTGTTGACTGAGACTGGCGACGCCATCCTTTATCAGTTGGTCGCTGTTATCCAACCTTGGCAGGACAAAGGCCGGCTCTACGGGTTCGAGCTGTGGCTCTGGCTCGGTGGACACGGCCTCTACGAAAGGCAATGGTGGTTCTTCCGGCTCGGGGTCAGGCAAGGGCGGCTCTGGTTCCAACACAGTCGGTACAGGCGGTGCTGGCACCGCTACCGGCTGACTCACAACCGGCTCGGGCTCTCGCATCGTCGCAAACCAGACAACGGCGCCGACAAGCAAAAGAACAACGATGCCCAGGGCGATTAGAACAGGTCGATTTTCAGGCATTTACAGCTTCCGGACTCTATAAACAGGATTATTCTCAGACGATTGCGCTGACAGGACAATAGCGCCGGTATGCAACGAGTTCCACCAAGCGCAGGTTCCCAAGCTCTTTCAGCGTCTGCCCTAAGTCCGCCCTTTTTCGACAAGAGCAACATCAAAACCGATAAGGCGGACCGACAACCCCCCTTTCCGTAACGAAACCGGCTACCAGCGCAGCGGGAGTCACATCAAAGGCAGGGTTGTAGACGGGCACATTCGCGGCAACCTGAACCTTGCCAAACCCGAGAACTTCCGCAGGGGCACGCTCTTCGATCGGAATCTCGTCACCCGACGGCGTAGCGGCGTCAATAGTTGAGAATGGACAGGCGACATACAGTGGAATGCCAAAATAACGACACGCCACCGCAATCCCAAGAGTGCCGATCTTATTAGCGACATCACCATTGGCCGCCACCCGATCGGCCCCCACGATCGCCATATCAACCCGGCCCTGAGCAATAACATGTGCCGCCATATTGTCTGTGATCAGAGTGGTCGCGATCCCCGCATCACTGAGCTCGAGGGCTGTCAGGCGGGCGCCCTGCAGCAGTGGACGGGTCTCGCCCACAAAAACATGCACAAAGGCACCTGCGTCATGGGCAGCATATATGGGCGCAAGCGCAGTACCTCGCTCGGAAACGGCAAGGGCTCCTGCATTGCAGTGCGTCAGTACATTAGGGTGCGTCTGCACCAGCTCGCACCCGTGTTCACCAATGGCACGGCATGCCATGCGGTCTTCATCGTGAATGGACTGCGCCTCACCAACCAGCGCTGCAATCAATTCACGATCATTGCTGGACTCGGCGCACGTGCGCATACGGTCTACAGCCCAAGTGAGGTTTACCGCCGTCGGTCGCGCCAAACGGAGAATACGTGCGTTATGTTCGAACTGGGCACGAGGATCAGCATTTACTGCAAGGCCCAAGGTCACTCCCCAGGCCGCCGCAATGCCTATCGCTGGCGCCCCCCGAACGCGCAGCTCACGTATGGCTTGCACGACGTCCTCGGCNCGCTCATAGCGCTCCAGTACAGTCTGGTGCGGTAATCGAGTCTGATCCAGCAGGATCAGAACNCCATCCTCGATCGCAACCGCTGGGGGCAGTGGCATCTAGTAGATCCGGCCGATGAAGGGCACCGCAGCGATGCCCAGCTAGGATCTCAGGCCCGCAGCGCCTGAATCATGGAAACNCGCTCTTCGCCGCCTACNAAACCGTAGCCNCCGTTCGTGCGGTCAGTGAAATCNCCATAGCGGGCGATGATCTCCGGCACGACCGACGCCGGTTCACCCATCACGCCAAAAGTGTTGAGCATCTCGTCAGTAATAAGATCGCCCATTTCCATCCACTGGCCCTGCTTAGACATCTTGTTCAGCTCCGGCTGCAAATCCCCCCAACCGTGGACACCAAGCACATTCTTATAGGCAGGCGTTGAACCGTAGAAGGAAATCCGCTGTTTTGCTGCGGCTCTCTGCGCTTCAAAGGTCTTCTCATCATTGCCGGAAATGATGAAAGGTGTGTAGCTGATCTCGAAATCGTGCCGACTGCGGTCCGATTTTGCCAGGCCCCGCTCCACGGCGGGTAACGTAACCTCGCGGATGTACTTCTCGTTGGAGAACGGGTGGATGATAAGACCGTCCGCAACCTCACCCGCAACCTCGGTCATGATCGGCCCAACGGCTGCAAGAGTGACCTTGGGTGCCCCAAACTCCTTGTTATCCGGCGTGAATGCCGGCGTCATCAACGTGTGGTTGTAGTACTTTCCTTCAAAGCGCAGNGGTTCGCCTTCGTACCAATTCGCCCAGATCGCACGCATTGCAAGGATGAGTTCACGCATCTGTAGGGCGGGCGCACCCCAGGGCATGGAGAAGCGTTTCGTTATGTGGGCACGGATCTGTGAGCCCAGGCCCAGGGTGAATCGCCCTTTTGAATACGCGTTCAGATCGTGGCCCTGGTTGGCAAGTGTCATGGGTGAACGCGCAAAAGCCACCGCAATGCCGGTTTGTAGTTNGATGTTCTCACTGTGCTCGGCAGCAATGAGCAATGGNAAAAACGGATCATGATTCATCTCCGCNGTTCCGACGCCATCAAAACCTTCNCTCTCGAGCAGCTTAATGTGGTCCGGAATGCCGGCCCAGTCCGCTGTTAGATGGCCGTCTACTTTCATATGATTCTCCTNGGCTAAANTTCGACAGCGCGGGCAACAGAACGCGGTCTCTCTTGAATTTCGCGCGGGCACCTTAACATAAGGTCCGCGAGATTCTGGACGGCCTACGCACCCTTCCTAAATGCCATNCCCCAGTTCAGCGCCGAAGTCAGCACTCTCCATGAGGGCATACTGATAGCCCTCGACAAGCGCATTCCAGCTGGCCTTTATGACATCCACATCNACACCCATGGTCGCGAACGCGTGGCCCTGAAAAGAATGTTCGATATACACCCTGACCTTTGCCGACGCCTCATGCGTGGAGTTGACCACACGTACGTTGTAGTCGGTTAGATGAAGNTCTGCGAGCACCTCAAAATGAGGTCGCANGGCACGAGCCAGGGCATTGTTGAGCGCGTCGACCGGGCCATTACCGCGTGCAGCCTGCATCTCCTGCGTGTCCTCGACCCTGACCTCGACCACCGCGGTGATTGGATCATTACCTTCCTGCTCGGCACTGCTGTGATTACGCATTGAAACAAAGGTATAGGACTCCGATTCAAACGCTGGCCGAAAGCGGCCAAGGTGCTGACGCACTAGCAGATCAAAGCTACCGTCGGCGTTCTCGAACGAATACCCGGCATGCTCCCGATCCTGNACGTCTTCGAGAATCGCCCTTACCANATTATTNTCTTCGAGTTCCGGATANCGGTTTGCCANCTTAGCACGCAGGTTTGATCCNCCGGAGAGTTCGCTGATCAGTACTTTACGAGAGTTCCCTACCTGCTCAGGGCGAATGTGTTCATAGGTCATAGGATTACGCTGCACTGCAGAGACGTGCACCCCGCCTTTGTGAGCAAAAGCAGCAGGACCAACAAATGGTTGACCCAGCGGGCCCTGCATACCCACATGCTCCCAAACCGTGCGGCTCAAAGCGGTCAGACCCTCCATTCGCCCTTCTGGTAAGCACTGGTATCCCATCTTCAGCTCAAGGTTGGCTAATATCGNTGTAAGATCAACATTGCCACAACGCTCACCCACGCCGTTGATAGTGCCCTGAACCTGAATGGCGCCCTCTTCAATCGCGCGCAGCGTATTGGCCACCGCGAGCCCACCATCGTTGTGGACATGGATACCCAGCTTAATGCCCGGGATCTCGCGCCGCGCTTCGCGGATGGCATGCGCGAGCTCATGTGGCANAACACCGCCGTTGGTGTCACANAGNATNATTCGCTNCGCNCCGGCTTCCGNCGCTACCTGGAGCNCTGCAAGCGCGTAGCCGGGGTCACTCTTAAATCCGTCGAAAAANTGCTCGGCGTCAAAAAACACCGGCTTGCCTGTCGCTTCGGCCAAATAGCGCACAGAACCTGCGATCATGTCGAGATTAGTGTCACCGGATACGCGCAGCGCCTCGTCCACATGTAGATCCCAGGCTTTGCCAAAAATACAGGTGACGTCCGCACTGGCCTCAACCAGCTTATTCAGGAAAAAATCATCAGCCGGCGCAATGTTGGCACGATGCGTTGAGCCAAACGCGCTTACGCGGGAGGTCGTGCGTTCGANGTCCTGCACCGCGGAAAAGTACTCGATATCTTTTGGGTTGGAGCCTGGCCAGCCACCCTCGATGAAGTCGACCCCCATCGCATCGAGCGCGCGGGTAATGTCAAGTTTGTCAGCGAGCGACAGATTGACACCTTCGCCCTGATTTCCGTCCCGCAGCGTTGTGTCATAAATCTCGATCTTCTTACGCATGTCAGACCTCTTGCCCCTGCGTGTCGGCTAAAACTCCNGGGTCATGTGTGGGACGACCCGGTTGTNCACGGTATGCCGGTTGCAGCGCGGGTGCGGGAGCAGACATGGAAAACCTGTAGCTCAGAGCCCCGCCGCGACTCCGGCGACGTCATCCATACCTGCCAAAAGTTCATCCAGGGGATCATAGGCTGCGGCGAGAAAAGCCTCTCGCGCACTCTCTTTCATCGTGACCGAAAACACGTTGTTTGCACATATAACCTGCATGGCGTCGAGGTCAATGACTACGTCTGCTTCAGGGTCACCGGTGATCAATTCAGCAAGACGCGCGCGATCGACATCCTCCATGACTATGCAAGGGATCCCTAGGGTGGTGGAGTTGCCATGAAAGATCTCTGCAAAAGAGCCNGCAATCACAGCCTCAAAGCCAAACTTCTGGATCGCCTGGGGTGCATGCTCTCGACTGGAACCGCACCCAAAGTTGGCGTCCGAGANCAGNATGCTGACACCCTGATGGACCGGCTCATCCAGTACATGGCCCTTCGAGTTACCGTCAGTGTCGAAGCGCTCGTCAAACATCAGGTTAGGGCCAAGTTCATCAAACGTGACGCACTTCAGAAAGCGCGCAGGAATGATCCGGTCCGTATCGATGTCATTGCCTCCGACATACACACCCCTGCCCGCAATTCGGTTAATCGTTTTGCCCGCCATCTTCTCTCTCCCTACCGGCAGCTTTCCTCCTGCAGGTTTCTCTTTGATGCCTGTCCTGCATTCAGGCTCAACCCTGAAGACCAAACACCTCACGCGCGTCTGCCACATGCCCACTGATCGCCGATGCTGCAACCATCACCGGGCTCATCAACACAGTGCGGCCGGTAGGCGAGCCCTGCCGACCGACAAAGTTGCGNTTAGAACTGGACGCGCACAACTCGTCACCCACTAACTTGTCAGGATTCATGGCAAGGCACATTGAACAACCCGGCAGACGCCATTCGAAGCCAGCCCGCTCAAATACCTCGTGCAAACCCAGCATCCGTGCTTCCGCATCTACCTTCTCAGATCCCGGAACCACAATCGCCCGTACCGAGCTGGCTACCTGGTACCCCTCAATGACATCCGCAACCGCCTGAAAGTCCGACAGCCGACCATTGGTACAACTTCCAATGAACGCGACGTTGACCGGGGTCCCTTTGATCGGCGCTCCCGCATCAAGCTGCATGTAGGCGAGCGCGTCACGCGTCAAGTCTGGGTCAACGGCACTCTCGGGATCCGGTACCGACTCATCAATACCAATCGCCTGCGCGGGCGTAATACCCCATGTCACCGTAGGCGCTATTTCGGCGCCGTTGATCACAACCTCGTCATCCCAGATTGCATCCTCNTCGCTCGCAAAGGCACGCCAACGCGTAACGGCAGCTTCAAATTCAGCGCCTGCCGGGACACGTTCTCGACCACGCAGATACTCGAACGTTGTTTCATCCGGGTTGATGTAACCACAGCGAGCGCCACCTTCGATACTCATATTGCAGAGGGTCATACGCTCTTCCATCGACATCGCGTCGATGACTCCACCTGCATACTCGTACGCATAGCCAACGCCACCATTGACGCCCAGCGTTCGTATGATGTGAAGAATNACGTCTTTTGCAGTGACGCCAGTCCCAAGTTCCCCCTCTATGAGGATCCTACGGACCTTGAGCGGGTCCATGGCTAAGGTCTGGCTTGCGAGCACATCCCGTACCTGGCTCGTGCCGATACCAAGGGCAATTGTGCCGAACGCGCCATGCGTCGCCGTGTGGGAATCGCCGCAGCAGATNGTCATGCCCGGTTGCGTCAATCCNAGCTCCGGTCCCACGACGTGCACTATTCCCTGCGCGCCGGACTCAGGGGCGAAGAACTCGATGTTGTGCGCACTNGTCGCATCTGACAACACAGNAATCATCTGTTCGGCCATGTCATCAGCCAGAGGCCGCGCCTGTTTCGTCGTCGGGATGATGTGATCGACCGTCGCAAACGTGCGCTCAGGGTAAGCGACGTCTAGACCCTTGTCCTTCAACATGCCGAAAGCTTGCGGTGACGTGACCTCGTGGATGAGATGTAATGCCATGAAAATTTGGTACTGGCCGCTGTCCAGCTTGCGTACCTGGTGTGCGTCCCAAACTTTCTGAAAGAGGTTTTTACCCAAGGCCTGCTGCCCCGTCGCTGATTTCGTGGAGCAGACCTGTCAGACCCAGCCTGCAGATGAATGTCCGGAGGCTTGCCTCCGGGGCGCGCGATCTTAGCACGTTTGTACGCGCGAACTAAGCGAAATTCAGGGCATCGGAAGCGCAGGTTTCAGGCAGATTCACGCATCAATCTAAGGACGTGCGAGACAACCCCAAGATTTATCACCACCTCGCGAAACATCTCTNCCTCTTCTCTCCGAGCTCGAAANTATCCCCGGGAAGCCTACCAGGGCGCCCCTTCCAAAAGACCAACTCGCACTCTCTGCCTCTTGTGTCCAGGTACTAACCAACGAGCAGCGTTNCCGACTGCGCGCTAACTNGGATCGCCAGCTCCTTCCNCGCGAGCTCGGACATCAGCTTNCGGAATTCAGCCTTGTCCAGAAGGATTCCACCGANGTTGTACCGAGCAAGGATTTGGCCTTTTTCGCGCCGCGCCTGTGGTCGCCTTCACGAATCTCGTACACCTCGACGTTAGAGCTAACACACTCGACGAGCGCTTTCGGGGCTGCATTGGCTCTCTTACTACGCAACACGAAATGGCCGCTGACATCGCACACAATACGCAATCTGCGACCTTCCGCGGCCTCAACTTCACACCACTCACGATATCCGAGCTCGAACGGGTAGACCTGCACATCTCGGTGCTGTCGGCGCCGGAACCCTTGCAGGTTGATTGCCACGAGTCGCTCCTGGCCCCGCTCCACCCCGGGATCGACTGGCTGATCCTTGCCAAAGGCGACAGACGTGTAACCTATCNGTCATCCGCTGGGAGCAGCTANCCNAGCCGNTACNATTTATTTCCAAATTGCGCCGCAAGGCAGGGCTGCTCNCCNAGGTATCAAGTCCGGCAACGACCGCNCAACGCTACACGACGTTCGAGTTCAGTTGAGCAACAATCGCTGNCTGCCGAGCCTGGNAAATGGAGNGCTCAACCAACTCATGACAAACCTCGCATCAGCCGCATTTCCCACACATTTCGAGACTGAGCATTTGTTGATTCGACGCTACCGGCTCGACGACGATGAAATGCTNTACAACGCTGCGCGCGCATCAAGCGCGGAGATCTATCCTTTCCTGCCATGGTGCCACCCGGACTATTCAATGCGCGACACCCATGCATGGTTAGCACAGGTAAAACCGGCCTGGCAGGTTGGCACCTTGTCGCTGGCAATCTTCGAAAAGACAGGTGGCAGATTCCTCGGGGGCATCGGATTGAGCCCTATTGACGAGCATCCAAGCGCGAATCTCGGTTACTGGATACGCAGCGATGCCACCCGCCGCGGCGTAGCCACCGAGGCCACCATCGGACTCGCGAGGTTTGGCTTCGCGCACCTCGGTCTGCAGCGCATCGAAATCATCATGTCGGTACGAAACACTGCCAGCCGTAGGGTTGCGGAGAAAGCCGGCGGGCGCCTCGAAGGCACGCTGCGCAACCGCCTGTTTCTCCATGGCAAAGCTCACGACGCCTATTGCTTCTCACTAGTACCAGGCGAATTATAAAAGTGGCGCGNAGCCCTGGCNGGGCATGGGCGAGTCGAGCCCGGGGCATTTACCGCCCGGTAAATTCTGGTTTGCGNCGCTCCAAAAAGGCTTTAACACCTTCCTCAAAATCCTCGCTCGCAAAGAGCCCGGAAAGGTGAACCATCAAGTGGTCAACGGCCGTGTCGTAGGACTCTTCCAAGCCCATCCGCATCATACGCTTGGTGGTTTGCACGGCGAGCGGNGCGTTGTCGGCGATCTCCTCGGCCCACTCGAGTGCGGTATCCAGTAATTGATCATCCGGTACCACAGCATTCACCACGCCCATCTCAAGGGACTCTTCCGCATCGATTGTTCGGCCACGGTAGTAAAGTTCAGCGGCCTTTGCCCAGCCAATCAGCCGCGGCAGCAGCCAAGTACCGCCGCTCTCCGGAACAACATTACGTTTCGCGGTCACAGCAGCCATCTTCCCGGACTGCGCCATAATCCTGATATCACATAGCAGCGTAATGTCCATGCCGTAACCCGCCGCTGCACCGTTGATCGCACAAACCACGGGCGTATCAATGCTCCACATGACATTGATGGGCGCATCGCGAAGATCGAACAGCTGCCGNGGCGGCCTGTTCTCACCTGATTTCGCCTTACCACCNATTCCGCCCTCACCGACGGCAACCAGATCCAGGCCCGCNCAGAATCCCCGGCCGGCGCCCGTCAGAATGATGCAACGAATCTCAGGATCTTTGTTGGCCTCCACCATCTTCGCTGACAACTCATTCAGCATGTCGCGGCTGATAGCGTTCAGGCGTTCGGGCCGGTTCAGGGTGATAATTGCAATGCGGCCGCGTTGCTCAACGAGCAGTTCTTCGGTAGTGCTGGGGGTCAGGGTCATCGGGTTTCTCCACTCTCGACACCGGGTTGTGCATCACTGATGCACCCGGAGGCTAGGACCAACGGTTTTCAGGAACGCCCTCAATTCCGCGATCACCGGAGATCGCCGACGCATGAAGGCAGCAAACGCGAGAATAATATCAACATGTCCCATTCCCGGATACACATGCCAGGTTGCAGGAACCCCTGCCTCCTGCAGTCGCTCCGCAAGATTGCGGGATTGCCTAGGCCTGACTCGCTGGTCTTCCATGCCATGCAGCAGTAGGGTGTGCGGTGCACCGGGCCGAACAAACCGGANCGGCTGAGAATCAGGCCACCGGACCGGGTCCGGGCCAAACAGGTCCTCGTGATGGGCGTCTTTGAATGGAATGAAGTCATAGGGTCCAGCCAGGCCTACGACCGCACCAATCCGGGTGACATCTGGGCCAAGCAAACGTTCGTCAAGCGTCAATAACATCGCGAGCTGAGCCCCCGCGCTGTGCCCGGCCAGGATGATCTGCCGCNTACCGGCAACCGAGNGCAGCACTTCACGGACTGACGCGACGGCATCCGCAGCCATCTGTTCGAAGTGAACCTCTGGGTACAGGCGATAGTCCGCCAGAGCCACGTCACAACCAAGCTCACGAAGGGTATCGGCCACAAACCGATAGTCACGGCGGCTGCCACTCATCCAACCCCCACCAAAGAAAAAGACAACCAATGGCCGATCTGATCCGTCCTCACCCCAGTAGCTCAAGGCGTGACGGTGATGGGCACCATGGCGCAAATGACGGGGGCGGCCAACGCCCGCACTCCCGACTGCATTGATCAGCTCAAGACCAACCCGCTGGAACACGCTTTTGAAATCTATTTCCAGCCTCAACTTAGGTCTGTTACCGCACAATGGATAATGTAGCGTCGGGTCCAGTGGACCGCACTTAACCACTCTAGCACCGTAGCCCTCCCCCGCGCTCCGGATCGGCTCACCCGGGATACGGGTATGATGCAGCCCATCCGATCCTGGCCAAAGTACCAACGGTTAGCTCCAGCCCGAACGGAGCGCGGCCGGGATGAGTACGTGCTCAGACGAGTAGGTGGCTATCCACCAGAACCCTTAGTGCG
>PAWP01000038.1 GCA_002714125.1 Gammaproteobacteria bacterium | reverse complement strand
ATGCTCGCGGTGGACAAATGGCTATACGCGTTACCCGCTATCAGTTGGGGCTACTGAGCGGCAGTTGATGCCTTGCTAATGCCTGGCTAGCTAACGATAATACGAAGGTGCGGGGTTGGTCTGCACGGGCGTGTCCAAGGCGCTGCTGATATTTGCTACTCTGCTAACTGGCTTCACCCGGTACTAGGCGGCTCTTTTGGATCGCGTCACTAGCATACTCAACACGCTCGACAGCTTTCTTGGCTCGCATCCTGTCTTTCCCTACCTGCTGCTTGGAACAGGGGTCATATTCACGCTCTATCTTGGTTTTCCGCAGATCCGTTACTTCAACCACGCCTGGCGTATTGTTCGCGGTAAATACGATAAGGCCGGGCAGGCGGGGGATGCCAGTCACTTCCAGGCGCTGACGACCGCGATCTCCGGGACTGTAGGTACCGGGAATATTGGTGGTGTTGCGCTGGCCATCTACCTGGGCGGGCCAGCCGCCCTGTTCTGGATGTGGATGACGGCTTTCCTTGGCATGACCACTAAGTTTGTCGAAGTGACCCTTTCGCACAAATATCGTGAAATTGATTCAAACGGCCACATCGTCGGTGGCCCCATGTTTGTTATGGAGAAGCGCCTCAATATGAAATGGCTCGCGGTGTTCTTCGCCATCGCGACCGTGGTCAGTTCATTTGGGTCAGGCAACATGCCTCAGAGCAATAACATTGCGGCAGGTGTTCAAGGTGCATTCGGGATTCCCGCCTGGGCTACTGGCCTGATCCTTGCCGGTCTGCTTGGCGCGGTGATCATTGGCGGTATCCGCAGGATTGTGAAGGTTGCGGAATACCTGGTGCCGTTCATGGCCGTCATTTACATGATAGGGGCATTGGCAGTGATTGCGGTCAATCTCGATCAGATAGCACCTTCGTTCGTTGCGGTCTTTACGGACGCGTTTACAGGCTCCGCTGCCGCCGGAGGTTTCCTTGGCGCCTCGTTTGCCTATGCATTCAACCGCGGCGTAAACCGCGGTCTTTTTTCCAACGAAGCGGGGCAGGGCTCGGCACCGATTGCCCACGCTGCCGCTCGGACGGATCAGCCGGTTTCGGAAGGGATTGTCTCGATCCTCGAGCCTTTCCTGGACACGATCGTCATTTGCACACTCACGGGACTGGTGATCCTGTCTTCGGGCGTCTGGACGGAAAAACATGAAACAACGTTCGAGTCGTTTGATACTGAGTTTGTCGCAGGACGCTACGATGAGACGCAAACGGAAGAGGCCAACGCGCTACTCGCACATCTGTCGGGTGGTAACAGAGTGGCACGCTATTCCGGCCCGGTGGTCGTCGTCGCTGGGTCGCCTGAGCTGAGTCTCGACTACACGATGCTGCACAATCGCTCGATTGCTGAAGACGTTAGATATACGCAGGCAGGTGAGCCCTATACGGGCACGATCACCGTGGCAGACGGGAAGATCACGGTGCCTTCCGGAATCGAGGTAGAGGGCCGCTCGTTGATTCACTCGGTGGACCTGACAGCGGAGGCGTTTAGCCGGGGCGTATTTGGCGAGGCCGGTCGTTACATTGTCTCAATAGGGCTGGTTCTGTTTGCCTTCTCGACCGCCGTAGCGTGGTCGTATTATGGTGATCGCGCGATGACCTACCTGTTTGGTGTTGGCTCCGTGGTTTATTACCGAGTTGCTTATGTGGCCGGTTTTTTCGCGGCCGCTGTTATTGACACTAGCCTGGTTTGGCTGATCTCGGCGATCACGCTGGTACTCATGACACTGCCCAATTTGATGGCGATTCTCATGCTTGCGACTGAGATGAAGCAGTCGGTTGCCGAATACTGGGCGGACTTTTCCGTTGAGCAGAAGTCGCAGGAACCATCGGTGGCCGAATAAGAAATGGTCAACTGAAATCCAAGGCCAAGCAAAAGGAAGCAGTATGTATCTCGAAGGCGCAGCCGCCATTGTCACAGGGTCATCATCCGGGGTTGGTGCTGCCACCGCCCGCATGCTGGCTGAACGGGGCGNAAANGTGGTGGTCAACTACGCGCGCAGCGCGGAGGCGGCGGAGGCTGTNGCGGCAGANTGTCGGGCATTNGGCGCACGGGTCCTCTGTTTGCAGGGTGATGTTGCCGACGATACGGCATGCCGAGCCATGGTGGAGGCCGNCGTCAGTNAATTTGGTCGCCTCGACATTCTTGTCAACAATGCGGGGACAACCAAATTCGTGAACCACGCAGACCTGGACGGTCTNGATAAGGACGATTTCTTCCATATNTATGGCGTCAATGTGGTTGGCCCCTATCAGATGGCCCGTGCCGCNGAGGCAGCGCTGCGCGCCGTCGGAGACGCCGCTATCGTCAATGTTTCTTCAATCGCGGGCGTGCGCGGTGTCGGTAGTTCGATCGCCTATGCCGCTTCTAAAGGCGCGCTGATTACGATGACCAAGTCGCTGGCGCGCATGATGGGGCCGGAAGTCCGGGTGAACACAGTCTGCCCTGGATTTATTGAGGGCGACTGGCTACGCGAGGGTATGGGGGACGAGTTGTACGTACGCAATCGCCAGCGCATCATCGATCGCACGCCATTGCAGCGAGTATGTANCCCAGAGTCGGTGGCGNAGTCGATCCTTGGGTTTGTGGCNGGTCACTCGATCATATCGGGTGAGCACGTCATCCTTGACGGCGGGGCGTTCCTGAATTGAGTGCCGCATTTGATCAGGTCCGTGGNCATCGCCTTGAGGCGCTGGACATAGGCATCGATGAATATCGGCATCGCAGTACTGGTGCCAAGCACTTTCACTTTGCGGCTCCGCACTCTGAGTGCGTTTTCATGGTTGCGTTCCAGACGCTCCCCGAAGACTCGACAGGGGTTGCGCATGTGCTCGAGCACACGGTGCTATGCGGCAGTGAGCGTTACCCCGTTCGCGACCCGTTCTTCCTGATGATTCGCCGGTCGCTCAATACGTTTATGAATGCGTTCACGGGTAGCGACTACACTGCTTACCCTTTTGCGAGTCAAAACAANAGAGACTTCGACAACCTCCTCGGGATCTATCTTGACGCGGTGTTTTTTCCGCGCCTTGACCCCCTCGACTTTGCGCAAGAAGGACACCGTCTCGAGTTTGAAGACCCCGAAGACAGCACGACACCCCTGGTCCATCGCGGTGTTGTTTACAACGAGATGAAAGGCGACGCTTCGGCCCCGGCTTCGGTGGCATGGGAAGCGCTTTGCAAACACCTCTACTCGACGACGACCTACCACTACAACAGTGGAGGCGACCCGGCAGAGATCCCCAACCTGACCTACGCTGACCTGCTCGCATTCCACAAACGTCATTATCAACCAGCCAACGCCATTTTCATGACGTTTGGTGACCGGCCCGTCGAAGAGTTGCAGGATCAGTTCGATACTCTTGCGCTCGGGAGATTCGGTGCAGTTCCAAACGCCGACATGCCGTCGCAGCCCGCACGGGAACAGCGCCTGACCGCGCCGATTCGACGTGTGGAGACCATCACTACGGGTGAGGAGGGCCACGACGACGGTCAGGTACTCCTCGGTTGGCTACTTGGGCCCAACACCAATATCGGTGCCCTAATGCGGGCCGAAATGCTGTCAGATCTGCTGCTGGATACCAGCGCCTCGCCGCTGCGTGCTGCACTGGAACAGACTGACCTCGGCAGCGCTCCCTCGATACTCTGCGGTCTTGAGGAATCGAACCATGAAATGTGCTTCGTGTGCGGTTTGGAGGGCACACGGGCGGAAGATGCTGACGCGATCGAAGCACTCATCCTGGCAACGCTGGAGGAGGTTGCACGAGACGGTTTGCCGCAGGACCGCGTGGCCGCGGTTCTGCACCAGCTCGAGCTGCATCGGCGTGAGATCGGTGGCGATGGGTATCCCTACGGGCTACAGCTCATGCTTAGNGCGCTGCCTGCTTTGCTACACGGTGGTGACCCGATCCCTTTTCTCGANCTCGATGACACCCTGCAACAGTTGGCTGAGGATGCGCAGGCACCCGACTTTGTGCCGGGCCTTGCCCGCGAGTTGCTCGAGAACCCGCATAGGGTCCGCTTAACGCTGAGCCCAGACGCAGGCCTCGCGACAGCGCGGGAGCAGGCGAGCATTGATGCACTTGCATCGGCCCGGTCGGCGCTTCTACCCGAGGGTGTAGAGCAGGTGCTGCTTGAGGCCCGGTCGCTCGCTGCGCGGCAGGCGCAGGATGACAATATTGGCCTGNTGCCTAAGGTGGGNCGAGCCGACATTCCNGCCGAGTTGCGCGTGCCGGTTGGTATTACCGGCGNATACCGTGGCCGTCGTATCACNACATATGCGGCCGGNACCAACGGNATTGCCTACGAGCAGGTTGTGCATGCCATGCCCGCCGAGCCTGCNAACCTGGAACTGCTNTCTATCCTTGGCGCTTGCATTACAGAGGTTGGGTCAGCGGGGCGCGGNTTTGCCGAGACTCAACATGCNCAGCACGCGATCTGCGGGGGCATCACTGCNTATGCCAACATCCGTGGGTCACGCGAGAACCCGGCGGACTGTCGCGGTNTGTTTGTACTTTCCAGCAGAGCGCTGCANGCTAATACTGNCCNGCTNGCAGAGCTGCTGNAGGCGACGATGAGCAGTCCGGACTTCTTCGAACCAGGCCGTCTGACAGATCTTGTGCGGCAAATGCGCGTGCGTCGGGATTCGGGCATCACNGGCAACGCGCATGGGTTGGCGATGACCGCTGCCGCTGCGGCGTTTGCGCCGGGAGCTGCTCTTAGCCACCGGCTCTCCGGACTAGAGGGGATCCTTAACCTTCGATCTCTGGAGGGTGCCCTGCAGGGTGAGGCAGACGAGGCCGCGCTGGCCGACCGTCTGNCTGCCGTGTTAGAGCACATCACCGGCGNGCCAAGGGAACTGCTGCTGGTCGCTGAGCCCGATCGCGTTGCGCCGCTTGCAGAGACGATCGCGGGAGCTTGGACAGAAGACACCCGCGGTTTCGTTCTCCCCGAACTGCGGCTTGCACCCGGCGGCAAAGCCATCGATCAGATTTGGCTCACCAATACCCAAGTCAGCTTTGCGGCGCAGGCGCATCCCACTGTTGGTGAAGCCCATCCCGATGCCGCTGCGCTTGCTGTTCTGGGCGGTGTACTTCGCAACGCGNACTTGCATGGCGCCGTCCGGGAGCAAGGCGGTGCCTATGGGGTGGGTGCCGGGCATGACGCATCGAACGGCGTTTTCAGGTTCTACAGCTATCGCGACCCAGCAGGTGAAGTGACGTTTGGCGAGTTCGACCGTAGCATCGAGTGGGTGCTGAGCGGTGCCCTNAATGAAGAACTGGTGGAAGAGGCTGTTCTGCAGATGGTCAGCTCGATCGATGCGCCGGCTTCCCCGGCGGGCGAGGCACGATCGGCGTTCATGTCCGCGTTGCATGGGCGCGATGCGGCAGCGCGCCGCAACGTGAGAGAGGCCATTCTTGAGGTTGCTGCGTCTGACCTGCGCAGGGTTNCCGAGGTCTGGCTTGGAGGGGCTAGGTCNCGGTGCATGGTGACTGGCCAGGCGCCAGCCAGTGATCGCTGGGAGGTTTTCCAGATTTGAGCGCANCCNCGGTTGCCTGCAGGTGGACGTNCTNTTCAAACCCCTTTTGCAAACTGGTGCGTTTGCCTCTTGCGGCAGTGGAACAGAGCTNCCAAATGGGGATAAACATCAAGCATTTTCGGCCGTTTCAGAAGGNCCGCAGGAGGTGCCAAATTGGNGGGTTTGGCTAACTTGACAAACCCCAGGTGCTTCCCCATTCTTGCGCACTTGCGCCGGCCCGGTGGCAGTATCGGGCATGCGACTNTNCNNGTGGGCACGCGCGGACAACAAGCGANAGCCTTGTGCANCAACTCTCAAAACGAGACGCTGAAAAAGCAACGCTAATAAAAGCAACCAGCTTCATAGGTATCAGAATGAAAAACCTCCCACTCGGGCCAGCGGTGGCAGCCCTGCTGTTGTCGGTCGCTGTACCCTTGTCAGTCCCACTGGCCAGCGCACAGACGCTGGACGAGGTTCTGGGTGTGCGCTCGTCAACAACCGAGGCCGGCCGGAAATCTCAACTGAAAGTGGATCAGTTGAGTGAAGATACACGTGACCTGCTTACAGACTACAAACAGGTTATGAAGATTGTCGATGGCCTCAAGATCTATAACCTTCAGCAAGAACGACTGATCGCGAAGCAGGAAGAGGAGATGGCTGAGCTCAACCAGTCCATCGACCAAGTGTCGCTCATCGAGCGCCAGATTGGGCCGCTAATTGAGCGCATGATCACCAACCTTGAAGCGTTCATTGCAAAGGACATCCCGTTTCTCATGTCCGAACGTCGTGAGCGTGTCGAATTTCTTAAGGGCATGATGGATCGTGCAGATGTATCAGTCTCTGAGAAATTTAATCAGGTGCTACAGGCCTATCAGGTTGAGAACACGTTCGGCACGACAATTGAACCATATTCGGATTTGATCGAGTTTGAAGGTAAGCAGCGCCAGGTTGAGATGCTCAAGTTTGGTCGAGTCGCGTTGGTCTTCCAGACACCTGACGGTGAAATCACCGGCGTGTGGAATAACGAAACCCGCGGTTGGGAGCGCCTTCCCGACAACTATCGCACGGAGGTCCGCGATGGCCTCCGTATGGCTCGTAAGACCAAGACGCCAGATCTTGTGCGTCTTCCTGTAGTAGCACCCCGGAGTAACTGATAATGAAAAAAACAATAGTGCTTCTGCTAGGGCTGGCCCTGGCAGCCGGAACGGTGAATGCCGAGGACGCTGAGGACGCGGAGATCAAAGCGGCGTCGCTCGACGAATTGCTGCAAATGGTTAAGGAAGGCAACGTCATTAATCGCGACCTGAATGCNCGCCGTGAGCGTGAGTTCACCGCTGACAAGAACCGGCAGGCCAAGGCTCTGTCGGATGCAAAAGCCGAACAGCGCCGTGAAGAGCAGCGCTCAGATAGACTCGAAACCAAGTTTGAACAGAATGAGACCGAGATCGCAAACTTGCAGGAACTGCTGGCCAAGCGCCTCGGCTCGTTGCGTGAGCTCTTTGGTGTGTTGCAGCAGGTCAGCGGCGACACACAGGGTGTGTTCAGCGCATCGATCATCAGTGCGCAATACCCTGGCCGCGAAGAGTGGCTTTCCGAGTTCGCCCAGGAGATGGGTAAGAGCTCCAAACTCGCAACGATCGAAGAGATAGAACGTCTGTGGTACGAGCTGCAACGCGAGATGACCGAGTCCGCCAAAGTCAGCAAGTTCAGAGCCCCCGTCATCATGACCGATGGAGAGCAGGTTGAAGCTGAGGTGGTGCGCATTGGTACCTTCAACGTCGTAGCCGGAGGCAAGTACCTTAAATATGATGTTGAGAAGCAGATCCTTGCGGAGCTAGCGCGCCAGCCGGAGTCGCGCTTTGTGTCGACTGCAGAAGAACTCACCGATGCCAATAGTGGTTTTGTTCAGTTTGGCCTCGATCCCTCACGTGGACAACTGTTGTCGCTGCTTATTCAGACGCCTTCCATCGAGGAGCGGATCCATCAGGGCAGCACGATTGGCTATGTCATCATCTCACTCGGTATCGTCGCGGTGCTGTTGGCCATTGAACGCTTTATCACGCTGAGCGTGATAGGTGCGAAGGTAGCTTCACAGATCAAAAGCGGTACACCCAGTTCTAAGAATCCGCTGGGTCGAGTACTTCAGGTTTACCACGACAACACAGACATCGATTCGGAAACGCTGCAGTTGAAGCTCGATGAACAGATATTGAAGGAACAGCCTGCGATCAACGCGAGGATTAGCTTCATTAAGATCATCTCGATGGTTGCACCGCTCCTCGGGCTACTCGGCACTGTGACGGGTATGATCGTAACGTTCCAGGCGATTACGCTGTTCGGAACCGGCGACCCTAAGACGATGGCTGGCGGTATATCGCAAGCACTCATGACCACGGTATTGGGTCTCTGTGTGGCTATCCCGACGGTGTTGTTGCACTCGATTGTGCACTCCCGCAGCCTTTCGATACTACATATCCTCACCGAGCAGAGCGCGGGTCTGGTTGCTGCCCACGCTGAGAAGAACGAAACAGGCGGATCCTAGACCGTGGAAGAGCAGTTCTTCATACCCATCCGGACGTTCATGGAGGCTGGCGGCGACGTGCTTTGGCTGATCGCGGTTGCCACCTTCACGATGTGGATGCTGATTTTCGAGCGTTTCTACTATATCAACGGGCCTCACCGTGAAGACGTGGGTGCGGCCTTATCAAAGTGGGAGACACGTACGGAACGTACATCCTGGAATGCACACCGTATCCGGGAAGGTCTGATCTCGGAAGTCAATGAGCGTTTGAAGTCCAACATGATCCTGATAAAGACTTTCATCTCCCTACTGCCCCTCCTTGGTTTGTTAGGCACGGTGACGGGTATGATCCAAGTGTTTGAAGCCATGACCTTTTCCGGGGGTAACGCACGTTCAATGGCATCCGGCGTGTCAGCAGCCACGATCCCGACCATGTCGGGCATGGTTGCGACCTTGTCGGGTGTTTTTGCAAACACGTGGCTGACCTCCAAGGTGGATTCCGAGGCGGAATACATGGAAGACACTCTGAGCTTCGATCACTGATCGGCATCACTGAAGCCTCGAGTACAGCTCGAGCAAGACACTAGAGAGGCAGACGATGCGTAAAACAGGTCGCGGTGATTCAGAGGAAAAAGTAGCAGACTTGACACCCATGCTGGACGTGGTGTTTATCATGTTGATTTTCTTCATCGTCACTGCAACTTTTATTAAAGAGACTGGTGTTGAGGTGAATCGCCCCGACACACAGACTGCCGAGATGAAAAAGTACGTATCACTATTGGTTGCGGTTGCCCCAGATAGTTCAATATGGATCGACAAGAAGAAGGTTGATATTCGCAATGTACGACCAGTTATCGAACAGTTGCATTCGGAGAACCCAAAGGGTGGTCTAGTTATACAGGCCGATATGAAGTCGAAAACCGAAAAAGTACTCGAGATCATGTCAGCGGCACGTCAGATTGGGATACAACAGGTCGCAATTGCCGGCGAACAGAACTAATCGAAACGGATAACCTGGCGGCAGATCAGGACTCTGAAAGCCAAATGAGGGCAGCAACAAAATGATACTGAGATTCGGTGTATCGATCGTGGTTGGCGTCGTGGTCACGCTCGTGCTTTTCTACATCATGCAGTTGTTGATCGCGACGGGNGCGAANGCCCTNACTGAAGACGACATNGGCTCNCTAGTTGANTTCGTCCGAGTCAAGCAGGAACAGAATCTNGAGCGNAAACAGCGCAAACCCAAAAANCCACCACCCCCTGATGAGCCNCCACCCGAACTTCCNCCNCAGAANTTNGANGTGAATGTCGATAACACNGGCTACNCGATGGCCTCGATCGAAATGAACGTCCANGCNGANNTAGGTGGAGGCGGNTTCGGNATAAGTGANGGTGAATATCTACCAATCGTAAANGTCGCNCCNCAATATCCNCGGCGNGCACAGGCNAGNGGNATGAGTGGATGGGTCATTCTNGAATTTGTAGTTAANTCNCAGGGNGCGGTTGTAGCCCCGGTTGTGNTTGAGAATTGCGCATGGGTTCGAAATCGACAGCGNGAGGATGAGGAGTGTGAGGACAAACCNAGTACGATGTTTGATCGCGCCGCTATNAAAGCCGCNCTGAAGTTCAAGTACAAACCTAAAGTAGTTGATGGAGATCCAGTTGANACTGCTGGCGTACTACACAAGATTTCGTTTGAAATGCAAGACGAATAGGAGGCGAATGTGATCCGGATACTACTCCTGGCATGTTTGATCTTTGTTGCCCCAACGCTTTTGGGGCTAGGTGACACCACAGTAGCCGCTGAAGAAGCCGAGAAGAAAAAAAAGAAACGAGATACGCGTCGTATGCCCGCTATATCAGAGCGAACATACAACGCACTTAGCAAAGCCACGGCACTGATAGACCCTGAAACGATTCCTGAGGATGATAGAAGAAAGAATTGGGACCCCACCCCGAGACCTCAAGAGGGCATCACTCTTTTGCTTGATATGCTCAGTAAACGGGGTCTTAACAGCTATGAAGCAGCTCAAATCTGGAACTTGTTAGCGTTCGGATACTTCACGATTGAAGATACCCCGAATACGATCAACGCCTATGAGAATTTGCTCAAGCAAGAGAAAATTACTGAAGCATTGGAGCTATCGGCTCTACGTGCGCTTTATCAGCTTTATTACTCGGGAGAGGAATACGAGAAGTCCATAGCCTACATGGACAGATATTTAGCGCTTAAAGACGAGCCAGATCCCCAGATTTCATACCTCAAAGCCAATGCATACTACATACTAAAAGATTTTGAAGAATCGCTAGTGTTCGCTCTCCAGTGTGAACAAGAGGCGATACAGCTGGGTAAAGAAGTCAAGGAGACTTGGCTCTATCTTCAGGTTGTTCTTTATAGTGAGCTTAAGCGCACCGACGACACCGTCCGAGTCCTTGAAACCCTCGTTGTGCGTTTCCCCAAGAAGCAGTATTGGATGCATCTTGCCGGGCTCTACTCTGAGAAAGATGCGGAAGACCGGGCACTATCAGCGTTTTACGCCGCCTATGTTCAAGGCATGCTGACCCGTGAAAGTGAGGTGGTCATGCTTGCGCAGCGGTTGCTAAGTCAAGAAGTGCCGCATGAAGCAGCCATTGTTCTCGATAGTGCGTTTGAGGAAGATCTACTCTCTGCAGACGAGAAGAATCTAAGGCTGCTGGCACAGGCCTACACCATGTCGAAGGACTACGATGAGGCTATTGAAGCTTGGAAACGCACGGCAAAGGTCAGCCGAGACGGTGATCACTATTTCCGTCTTGCCCAATCACTCGCGAACGAGGATCGGCATGCTGAAGCGATTGATGCCTTTGAGGAAGCACTCGACAAAGATCCTAAGAGCGTTCAAGACGTACACTTCTGGAAAGGCGTATCCCAGATGCAGCTAGGCAAATGGGATAGAGCTACGAGATCCTTCCGTGCGGCTTTAAAGGACAGTGATCAGCGTATGAAGAAGTCCTGTCGGCAGTACATCCGGTATATAGCTAGCGAGAAACGACGGGAACAGGAACTCAAAAAGATGCTGGAGAGCTGACTTGCAGCCCGCGCCACGGAGACATGGCTTAGGCTCAAACACAACGCCGGGCTTGTCCTGGTGTTGTTGTTTATGGGCGGCCAAAAAATCGCTTATTTCATGAAACGAACGAGACTCTCAGAGTTTCGGACCGAGTCTGCGTACTGATATTCGCCCGCGATGACGTGCGACCCTAGACATCCCCCGATGCATGGTAGGAATGCATTGTTCCGCTGTTCCGCTCCGTTCACTACCAGTAGCCGGTCGCTCTCGTTACGAGGACGCACAAGCGTGTGCTGGTTCGATGGTCGTAAGTATCACCCTTCGGTAGGCAACCTTCCGTGTCTTGGCCAGGTGAGTGTCGGTGTTTGTTTATCGTTCTAATCGTCAGGATGTCGTTTGTCAGGAATCTGTTGAGACGATCAGGCGCGTTGCGGCACGTGTTCCGATGGAGCTGTGCAGATTGGGTCTGCCGTGATGCGTGATTAGCAGAACGATTTTCCA
>PAWP01000037.1 GCA_002714125.1 Gammaproteobacteria bacterium | reverse complement strand
CCAGGAGTTCAACGGCGCCTGGGAACCAACGCGTCTGTTCTAAACAACTGGCCGGGCGTCTCAAAGTTCGGGTATTGAGCACCCCATAATCCGTATTGAAAGGCGAACCAGACCAGACTCGGGAACTCATCACCAGGGAAACCACTGCCGGCGTACGCACCCCATAGTTGGTGCACGATTTCTGTATCCGGCAGATTCCATGGAACATGGCAGCGTGGACATTTCACTTAAAAGATTGGGTCAAACCGCCTGCCTTACAGGAAGCTCCCATTATCAACCCGCGCAAAAACAGGTTATACAGGCCGTTCTCCAGGGAATCGGAACAGCCCTCTGGCACTGCCTGTACCTTCACATCGATGCGCTGATGATCAATCGATTTAAGCTCGCTCTAGACTTCGGACATTACACTTCACACATTCGAGTTTGCTTCTCTGTCGCGCGCAAATAAATTCCTTCGAAGCTTGAAGCCAAATACCCATTTCAACTATGTTGCCTCAATGAACGAAACCCTTGATGAGCGAATCGCTCGGCTCGAAGCCGAACTTACCAACGCTCGCGCAGAGCGCAAACAGTTGCAGGCGACTGCAACACCAATCGGACTTGCACGGCATCTGAGTGAAGCCCGCAGCTATGCCTGTGATGCGGCCGACCCAGGAGCGGTCGAGCACTGCGCTCAGTCGCTCAGCCGCTACGGATTCTGTGTCGTAGACAACGTCATTCCCGCCGATACAGTAGCGGCCATTCGGGACGAAGTTGATGCTGCAGAGGTCACCATTGCCGAGAACATGCGCCGAATACGCCACGCACGTGACCCATCGCTCGAGCCTCTACCTGCGCCCCAGTTGCGCCCCGTTCGAAAAGCGAACCGGGAAGCCAAGCCGCCGAATGACATCGTCTGGATGCCGAAGTACGCTAACCACCTTGCGCACCCAACCACAACCGGCATTGCCAGGCACGTTCTGGACGACCATTTGCGCATCGCCCAATTGCACTTGCGCCCCATTGCTGCCTCAAACGCGAACGGCACACCCGGTGGTTTCGGCGCTGTTGAGTTGCGTGGTCGTGCCGACACCCGAGAGTGGCATACGGACTGGCCTCACGATCTTTCCGCCTATGGCGGCGACAACCCGGAGTACAACGTCGGTTGNATACGCCAGCCGTTTCCGGATGTGGCNATGTGCCTCGTCATGATCTGGTACCTGACAGACGTAGACGAGGACTCCGCCGGAACCTGGGTTGTGCCGGGTTCACACCGGGATCGACGCAATCCACGCGGGCCANACGATGACATGAACGTGACAGCACCGATCCCCGGTGACCTGCAGGTCACTGCAAAGGCAGGCTCGGTGTTCATTCAGGATTCCCGCACCTGGCATGCCAGCGCCATGCATAACACAGCGCACAAACGTGTCGCAGTCGTCAATCGATGGGTGCCCTGGTGGGTAGCGGTCGATGACTATGCGCCAGGCGGTTGGTTCGATACGCTCTGTAGGCCGCTGTCACTGGCTGAGTACGAAGCGCTGCCCATCGCCCTGCAGCCTTATCTCCGGCACTGTTGCATGGAAGTCCCTGANACGTTGCAAAAACCNGTGTTGGATAGGGCCGCCGCCGCGGCCGANCGCACCCGNTGGGGTTTCGAGCAGTTGAAGGCGCGGCCACATGATGTCGCAAACGACAACGCCCACATCATGGTCAGCATTTACGACAATCAAAACAAACAAAGACCTGGCTGAGCAGCGCCCAGACCAGTCCTACCGTCAATCGGCTAANCGTCGGCCCAACGCCTCCCTCACTATGGGCTGCAGAAACCACACCCCAATCGGGAACAACCACATCCAGACCAAAACGGTCTTGATGTCGTTGGCTTNAGGTTGTGCACCCATCCGGAGCGCGGTGAGCTGACGCGATG
Source organism: Gammaproteobacteria bacterium (assembly GCA_002714125.1). The sequence continues at coordinate 30,893 of PAWP01000037.1, read as the reverse complement.
CGTACCACANGCAGTAAACCATCAGCCCCATCGCGGTCAGTTGCAGGATAAAGGCAGCTGGCAAAGTCCTCGGTCCGGCCACGCCGGAAAGAATGAGCAACGGTACAGCGGCCATACAGAACAAACCGTAACAGAGACCAAACAGCATCAGGTTTGGCGACTTGCGCAACGCGACGCCCAATCGCTTGTTAGCCTCTATACCAATTCGGCCAACCCACGCCGCATAAATCGCGAAGAACAACACCAAACCCACAACAACAAAATCGAAAAGTCCCATCGCCATGAGGACGGGGGGCAGCACCATGAATGCACCCATCAGTGCAACAAACAGTTGCCACGCGGGGGCTCGAACAAACCAGGCCACAGTAGATTCCCATCACTTAAGTCAGCGGCAGATTGTTCCAGCGCATACCGCCGGCTTCAACCGCCGTTATGCACCTGCAGCAGCCTTGTAGCGATCGAGTATGATCCTTGCGATCGGTAAGAGGAGGTCACTATGTCGCGTATCAATCGAGCTATCACCCAGTTGGAACAGGATCAACCCATCTTCTATACAGGTGGCCATGCCGGCGTAGAACTTAATCTCGCGGCTGGCAAAGCAGCCAGGGACTCCTGGGCGGACTACATCAACATTGGTATGGAGCACGGGGTGTTTGATGTGGTCGGGCTCGAGCAGTTCATGCTAGGCCTTGGCTCCGGCGCGGACGTCCCAGCTGTTCTGGTCGAATTGCCAGGCACCGGCACATCCCGCGAGGCAATGGCCGCAAATACTTGGCAGGTGACACAAATTCTCGGCCGCGGTGTCCATGGTCTTCTATTGTGTCATGCCGAAACCCGTGGCGCCGTAGAGGTGTTTGTAGACGCCTGCCGCTACAGTTTCCGGGGAGGTTCGCGCGGCAACGGCAGTCAGGGCACGGCTGCCGCGGTGTGGGGCATAACGACAGATGAATACATGCAACGCGCGGATCCCTGGCCACTCAACCCAGAGGGTGAACTCCTGCTCGGTCTCAAGATTGAGAACCGGCGCGCACTAGAGAACGTTGAAGAGACCATCAGCGTTCCTGGAGTCGCGTTTGCAGAGTGGGGTCCCGGCGATATGGCGATGTCATTTGGCTACACACCTACCTCCGAAAACTGGCAACGTCCGGAGTTACAGGCCGCTCGCGATCGNGTATTCGCAGCGTGCAGGACAAACGGCGTNCGCTTCCTGGAAGCTGCCGATAGCAGCGATATCAAGGACAAGATTGATGANGGCGTGCGCGTGATTGCCGGNGCAGATGNTGCGCTGGCGACCCAGGGCAGAGCACACGCCAGGGCGGCGCGCTGATCTACTGCCAAAGCCAGACTCCNACTTATTCCGTNTGCNTGATGACCGGCACTAGCGGTCTGTCGAGGTGTTCAGACAGATAATTGGNATTCAGTAGATTGTACTCGCGTTGCAANTCCCCGATTTACAGTTCANCGGCCGAGTCGAGACACAAACACATAAACACTTACCCGAGATCTGTCGTCGTCAGCGCCGCAATACGGCCGTGCGCATCCCAAGGTGCAGCAAACAAGGGTAGGTATGATGTTCACACGCCGCCGCGATGGCCCTCAGGGCAAAATGATGGGCCANCTCCTATCTGGCCNACCNTTGGGCCGCAAATCCCAACGCAGTTCAGGATCACATAGAACTCGCCCNCAATCCCAAGNCGGTCGGAAGNCGCNAGCATTTCCNCTGGACGGNCACGTCGTTGTGCCACCTCGCCGGATNCGAGATACNGTGTCCNCACGACGCTGGTGCAGACGCTTCTCGCAGCGCTACGACGGCACGGCGAATAATGAACCCCNTNCCGCNGATACCAACAAGGTCGGCNCCAACGCATTCCTCCTGTCATGAAAGCNACCAANGCCCCTAGCTCCATGTTCAGGTGCTTGCGCCAGGAACTGAGCACCCAANGGGTTTGAAGCCAATCTGTACGCGTACCGCAATGTGCAGGAGTACGCATNTCCCGGTGCNCAATGTCGCCTGCCTGTGGGCNATTCCCCTTAANCTCGTCGATACCGCCGCANGCGNGGGCNAATATCAGCNCTCCNCTTTTTGATTCAGCATGCGCGCCGGNCCANCACTGGNCACGCTGGCCAGGCCTACTTTGCCCGTGCGCGCNCTANNANGGCCGCACCAACAGCGACCACCAACGCAATNCTCGCTGTAGCAACGTTAGAGAAGAGCCCTTCGGCGGAAAACCCAGGAAGGGCAATCATCACCCCGGCCGCCCCCAGNAGNGGACGGGTGAGCAGAGGTAGCNTCGTCAGCGCCCCAAACCCGAGCAGATAACCCTGCACCGCAGCCGCGATGAGCAATACTCCGAGTAGTGCTTCAGCAAGCGGCAATAGCAAAGGGACAAGCCCNTCCTGCAACGTCAACTCAGGTGCCAGCACGAACACAAACGGGATGAAGTAGGTACTGGCACCAAGCCCCATGGCCGTAAACCCCGTNAGCATGGGTCGCGCCCCAGCGATTGCCGCCCCGGCAAAGGCACCGAGCGCCACNGGTGGCGTGATGAACGAAGACATGCCCCAGTAGAGAATGAATAGGTGCACGGCAAGTGGGTCGAGCCCACCTTCAATCAGAGCGGGCGCAAGAATGATCGCCAGAAAAATGTACGCCGCNGTTACCGTCATGCCAATGCCCAGCACAAAGCTGGTCAAGGCACCCATCANCAGCNGAATCAGCGTTGAACCACCCGCCAGGAACAACAGCTCGTTGACCAATGTGCCCGAGAGCCCGGTGAGTGACAAGGCACCAACGATCAAACCGACNNCGGCAAGAATGGCGAGCAGTTCGACGAGCAGCGCGCCCACAGATTCACAGAATCGAACACTATCCCAGAGGCGCCATCGGTGCGCGCTTGAGAACTGATTCAGAATGAGCAGCACCCCAGTAGCAATCCAGGGTGCGAGTGCTTCACGNTGCAACACGAGCAACAGGATGACTAATACAGCAAACGCTCCCAGGTAATACCATCCATCACGCAAAGTGGACCCGAGGCTCGGAATCTGCNCGGCGGNCAGACCAGACAACTGGTTGCGACCCGCATAGCTGTCGATCTGCAGGAAAAGGGCCGCGAAATAGAGCAGCGCCGGGATTGCAGCGGCAACCGCCACCTCATAGTACGGCACCTGCAGGAAGGTAGCCATCACAAAGGCGGTTGAACCCATGATAGGTGGCAGCAGCACGCCACCNGTCGAAGCACAAGCCTCGATGCCGGCCGCGGTTTCCTTGCCAATCCCACTCCTTTGCATCGCCGGGATGGTGAGTTGGCCGGTGGTNAGGACNTTCGTGATTACACTACCGCTCATTGAGCCCATCAGCCCGCTGGAAACGATCGCTACCTTAGCTGCCCCACCACGTACGCTCCCCAGCAGNGCCATGGAAAGGTTAATGAAAAACTGACCCCCACCGGTACGCTGCAGCGCAACGCCGAAAACCAGAAAGCCGATCACGAGGTTCGCAAANGCGCGGAAGGGCAGTCCCAGCAGTGATTCGCTGCTCATCGTGTGATACGCAGCAGTCTGATCAAAAGTCGCTGCCATACCTGAAATCGCTTCCGGCATCCGGTCCGCGACNAGCGGGTAGAGCGAAAATACAAGCACGAGGGCAAACAACGTGTAACCTCCTGCTCTGCGTACTGCTTCCAAAACCAGAAGCCACAAGGCATACGCACACCAGGTGGCGGCCCGCGGGGCCTCGAACTCCCAACCTTCATCAAGCATGGTTTCGGCCGAAACGAACATGAATATGGCTACACCAAAGGCGAGGAGTGCCAACAAGAGGTCCACNGCCACAAACCACCGCTGTGTGCTGGGATAACGNAGGTACACAAACGGCAGCAGGAGCGCCATCAACCCGTAATAGTAGTGAGTCTCGAGTGTGACCAGCGCGCCCAGGATCGGGTCGCCAAACGTGCGCATGCTGTCGAGTGCGAGCAACGTAACGAGCACCACCACCAACGCCAGAGCATTGCCAAGCAGCCCCGAACGCGCATCGCCACTCACCCGTTCAGCGCCAGACAGGATCGAATCCCGCAGCGTCGAGGCGTTCGGCACGGAGCTTCATCCAGCGCGAATCGAGATTGCTGCCAGACTTGTCCAGAGCATCCCATGCACNGGCCAGGGCGCGCTGGCGCTCAAGGAGGCGCTCGTTGTGTGCNCTGTGCGCTTCAGTCCATGCTCCCACGCCGACAAAATATCCCACAGCACCCTCATGCCAAGGAACCACCCAGTCAAAGATCTGTCGGTCACGCGCCCAGCCTATGGCACCGGGATCCGCGTCACGAAAGCGCTCGTAACCCTCGTCAATCGCCTTGGCCAGAGCAGCCACCATTGCTGCATCGGCGCTGTCCAGCGTTGTGAGCAGCGGGTACGGGTAAGTACCCCCTTCATGTGGTTGCTCGGAGCTGATCGCAGTACCTCGCACCGCGTTGTGTTGGGCGAAATATGGCGCGATGGCATGCACGCGCCCCCAACAGGCGGCATCGTCGTGTGGGATGGGGGGCCAAAAGATACCTTTTGGGGAGGCCTCCAGCTTTCGGGTTGGTCCCGAGACTGTGGTTGCATAGGCCACATCAATCTGACCATTCACGATCCCGTTCCACATTGCGTTGTAGCCAGGGAAATCAACCCGTTTGACGTCGTCCCAACCGATGCCAAAACAGGCTANCAGAGCCTNGGTTGAGACATTCACCGCCGGGGCGCCCCGTACCCAGGGAACGCGCTTACCATGTAACTCCNCGAGGGAGCTAATCCCACTCTNGGCAGTGACGGCCAGCGCTTGGTTNGTCANGCCATTCGACATCATGACCAGACGAAGAGGCAGCGGCCCCCAACGCGGCGAAGCAAACTGGAAAACACCTTCCTGAGCNAAATAGGTGGCGACACCGTTTGCGGCGAACTGCACCCGNCCGCCGACAAGCGGCAGCAAGCGCGATACGTCGTTCTTGCCCGGAATGACCCGCAGGGTCACGCGCCGGGTGTCTTTGAGCATCTTGCCNATCGCTACCGATTGGTTGTAGCCCGTGGTACCGAGGTTATAGGCAGTCCAGGCCATGGTACGCGGGAGTTTGGCCATGCTACCCGTACTCAGGACACATCCGAGGATAAGCACCGAGATTNGGGAGAAAACAGCACAGCGTCTCACTTGGCACGGTCCGGATACAAACGGCGCTCAAGCGTATCAGACCAGGGTCGCCTCCACAGCCCAGGGGACGCTGGGGACTGGCAAACATCAGTATGATCCGCGTCTGCATATGNTCNGCNGCAGCACGGNGCAAGTGGCAGACATTGTGATACCAAACCGCTTTCGCGGTCCGCCCGATTCCGGTCACGGAGGCTACTGCGCTGGCGCATTTGCTGAAGTGCTGCCAGAGCAGGTGGTNGAAGTAACTCTGCGCTCACCCATCCCTCNCGATACGCCGCTGCAGCTAAGACGCGGACCTCCCGCCGACGTACGCTACCGCGACTCGCTGATTGCGGAAATGCGCTCAGCAGACCTGCAGCTCGAGGTACCAGNACCGCCTTCGAAACAGGAGACCGAAGCGGCTGCTGAGACTTCATATTCGCTTGCCTCCGGCTTCAACACCTTTCACCCCGAGACCGGCTTTCACCCGATCTGCTTCTGCTGCGGTGCCNACCATGATAATGGCCTGGGGGTTTTCGCGGCTCCGGTCCTAGCCGGTAAACAGGTTGCTGCCATCTGGCCAACCCGTGATGCCTGGGGTGTTGAGGCACTGCTGCCCGAACGCTTCCTGTGGGCGGCACTCGACTGCCCAGGGCAGTTTGCATTCATGGCTGCTGGCATCCGGACAGGAATACTCGGCCGGATGACTGCAGAAGTGGAACGCCCCGCNCCCGCGGGTGCCGACTATCTNGTCACAGGCTGGCGCGTGGGGGTGGACGGCAAGAAGCACTATGCAGGCACGGCAGTCTTCGACATGACCGGTAGGCGGATCGCNCGGGCTCTGGCAGTCTGGATTGGAAGACNGGNCTAATTGCAGGCAAACCCTGCACTANCCTGGAGGNCCNGAGCGGTCCCCAGTTGACAGACGACCCGCGCTNAGGGCGAAGCGCACTTTCAGCGCGAAGAGCCTAGCCTGCGCGGACCCGGGTCTAGCGCCCAGAGTCAATCCCGAATTGTGACCGGTAGTTCCCGGATACCGTGAATGAAACTTGACGGCAGCAGCACCGGGTCGCCCGTCACTTCCACCTTTGGGAAGCGCTTCTGAATCTCCTCCCAGATAATTTTCAACTGCATTTCTGCTAGGCGATTGCCGACACAGCGATGGACACCGAATCCGAACGAGACGTGCTGTCGCGGNTTTTCGCGATCAATCCGGAATTCGTTCGCAGACTCGATCTGTTCTTCGTCGCGGTTACCGGAGATATACCACATCGCCACNCGCTCGCCCGCTAGGATCTTCTTGCCATCTAATTCAAAGTCTTCCAGCGCCGTGCGCGCCATATGCGCGACGGGTGTCTGCCAGCGGATGATCTCTGANACCATCGACGGAATCAGCCCCGGATTCTGCATCAGTTTCTCGTACTGCACGGGGTGTTGATTAAGTGCAAGCACACCTCCTGATATCGAGTTCCGGGTCGTGTCATTGCCGCCGACGATCAACAACATCACGTTGCCCAACAGTTCGTTGGGGGGCATGTTGCTGGTGGACTCATCATGAGCAAGCATTGAAATTAGGTCGAATTTCGCGGGCTCCTTCTTGCGCTGCTCATAAACCTCTTGGAAGTACGCCANGCACTTGAACANCTCCTGGAAACCTTCTTCCGGGGTCTCGTANTAGTCNGGATCCGCCAAATTNTGGATCGTATCTGACCAATGGATGAGCTTGTGGCGATCCTCCTGCGGCACATCAAACAGNGTTGCAAGCATTTGCCCGGTAAGCTCAACCGAGACCTCGCGCACCCAGTTGAACTCCTCGTTGCGTGGCAGATTATCAAGGATATGACCTGCCCGGTCGCGAATAAGCGGCTCNAGTTCCATCAGGTTGCGCGGTACAAACATGGGCGCGACCACCTTGCGCTGCGCGTCGTGNTTGGGCGGGTCCTCCTGGATAAACATGGGCAGCGTGTACGCATCATCCCGGTCAGGCACGCCACCGAGTGCAATGCCACCTTTCTTCTGCTGCGAAGAGAACACCTTGTGGTTGGAATCCACCGCCATGATGTCTTTGTACCTGGTAACAGACCAGTACGAACCAAACATGCTATCGGCTGTGTAATGCACCGGGTCTTCAGCGCGCAGACGCTCAAAATGTCCCCAGTGCGTGCCGTTTGCAAAGAGCGAAGGATGGGATGGGTCAATCTCATCGAGTGGAATCGAATCTGGGTCGCGGAAGGGGTCGATTGCAAATGCTTCCATCACTTCCTTGTTGGAGTAGGTCACGTCGCCGGCGCGCATACGCTCGCGAAGATCAGACTGTTGGTCGCTCATGGTCTCGGCACTCCGGGTTCTACAGGTCGCGCGCCCAATCTACATCTATGTTGACGACGTGCACAACCTGGAGGCAAACGTTCAAACGCCGTGTCGAAGGGGTCATCCANTGGTCCGCTCGGGCGGCCACGCCATAACAGCTTGGCCCGACACGAAAATCACAACCTTTCAAGTATCTGNACAACCATTCGTCGCCGGTGCCGAAAGCCAAGACGCTCGTAGACACCAACCGCAGTGTGTTCAGAGGGTCCGCCCACAACCACNTGCAGGAAAGATCCTGCCCCTTTGCNGAAGATGCCCTCCAGCACCCTCGTACAAAGAGCTGCGGCAAGGCCCCGGCCGCGGCCGTCTGGGTGCGTGCAGACGCCCGAGAGCTCGACCCAACCCTTAGGGCGCAACCGCTCGCCGGCCATCGCCAGCAGTTTGCCACCCTCAAACACACCCCAGTAGTTGCCCATCTCTATTGTGCGAGGCGCAAACGGNCCGGGTTCCGTAAGTTTTACCAGAGCCATCATCTCCTCCACGTTNTCTTCGCCTAGCCGAACCATCTCCGCAANCGGCCCNGCGACAAGCCGATCGCAGATCATCTGGTGCACCGGGACGATTCGATGCTCTTTCCAGCGTCTGGGGTCCGGTTCGGCGATCGGCTCAGGCAGTGCAAGGCCGACAATGCCACCCGGTTCGAGCAGATCGGCAAGTTCAGGCAGCGCTCCGGGCTCCGCTACCGCGCCAAACACGCTTACCTGCCGCTTGTAGGCACCAGCCCCGCCGGAACGCTGTCCCAGAGTTGCGTGCGCGCCGTTAAGCGAATGCCATGCGGGGTTATCCAGTACGTGGATGCTCATGCGTTTAATTCCCCTTTCATGACTGACCCAGGCNCTGCCTACAGGTCTCTGCAGACCCANGTGACCACCTGTGGNGGCANCTGGCAATGGCGTGCCAACTCCGCGCGCCAAAACCGCCAGCCGCAATNCCATAGTCCGCCACGTCACTGTGAAGTTTGGCCGNGCCTATTNTGACATGCCGGAAGGGGATGAATTGCCTTCATGTCCAACGAAGACTCTCTAGGGCTCGCGCGCAACCACGCCAATGCGGCCGACATCAAGGAAGGTGACACCATCCGGATCTTTTGCCCGCGACCCGCGCAGCCACCACTCGCTATTCCAGATTCAGCACGGGTGCGCCGGNTCCCTCAACCAGGCCTATGTCGCACGCTTGCTCCAGTCCAGCGCCTGCGAGCGCCTTAAGCAGAGGCTGCGCCCTTTCTGGCGCACAGGCCAGAATCAACCCGCCGGCGGTCTGTGGGTCAAACAACACCTCGCGCCGGTACGGGTCGGTATTTCCCGCCGGGCCGGTAATGTATTGCGCAATCTTCGCATTGTCTTCGTGCAGGGTGCTGCGGACACCCGCTGCCAACAATTCCAAAGCGCCNGGCAATACCGGCAACGCTCCAAGCTTGATCCTTGCACCANGCCCCGCGGCTTCGAGCATCTCGAACAAATGCCCCGCGAGGCCAAATCCCGTGACGTCCGTCGCGGCCCTTACACCTTCAGCGCGCGCGCATTCTGCTGCGGTCTTGTTGGAAATCAACATTTGAACGAGAGCAGCTTCAGTCCACGCGCCTTCAGCCTTCAACTGCATGTCGGCCGCAAATATCACGCCCGACCCTATNGGCTTTGTCAGAATCAGACGGTCACCTTCGTTAAGTGCCCGTTTGGTCATAAGTGACTCAGGGGCCGCTGCTCCGTTTACAGCAAAGCCAATGGAAAGCTCGGCCCCCTCGCTGGTATGACCACCTACAAGCGCTACCCCTTCTCGCCGNAGGACGCGGTAAGCGCCGTTCATGAGCTGTTTCAGGAGTTGCTGTGATTTGTCCGGCTCTGCATGAGGTAGCGTCACAATCGCTAGAGCGCTCGTGGCGTTCGCGCCCATCGCGTAAATGTCCGAAAGTGCGTGATTGGCCGCNATCTGACCCAGCAAAAAAGGGTCCTCAACGAATGCACGGAAATGATCGACGCTGTGCANCACCACATGCCCTTCCGGCACACGGACTACTGCGGCGTCGTCGGGGGCACCTAGCCCGACCAGAACATCCTCGTNCTGGGTGACCTGCAGGCCTTCCAGCGTACTACCCAGTTGCGCGGACGGCAGCTTCGCAGCGCAACCGCCACAGGGCATCTGATCCTCCAGCCCCGCCAGCAGCCCCCGGCCTTTGGGNATCGGCATCTTGGGCAGCCTGTTGAACCGGTTCATGAACCGACGGTCGATCCAGTCTTTCCAATGCCAGACCCACCGACCACTCCATGACGCGCGACCGTGCGAGGCTACCGCGTGTTTCGGGCCGGTNGATATGAGCGCAAGAAACCTGTGCTGCGGTATAAAGGGCTTCGGTTCGACGCCCCTGAGCACTCGAACAAGGTTGTCTGCGAGGGGCTCACCCTGCCGGACAGCAAAGACNCCCGCACGGGGCCGGGGATGATTGATCATCACCGCGGTGTCCCCCGCGGCAAAAACATCCGGGTGNGACTCAACCTGCAAGGTGTCCCGCACACGCAGGAAACCTGCGTCATCGACAGCAAGCCCCGTTTCGGAAAGCCAAGGCTGGGGGGCTGCNCTCGTCACCCAGAACACTGCCGACAGAGGCACGGCCGTGCCGCTTGCGTTTTCGACGTGGTGAGCATCAACCCGGGTCACGCGAAAGTCGGTATGCACATCGATCCNGACTTGCTGCAGAACAGATGAAAACTGCTGTTGCACTGCTCTAGAGTGGCCTGGCAGTACATGCGCACCTTCGGCAAACAGGTGACAGCGGGCCGCTACCCCCTCGAGCTTCAGTCGATGATTCAGCGCAAGCGCGAGCTCCACACCACCAGCGCCTGCACCTACCACACNGATANCAGCGAGATAGCCAGCCCCGCGGACACCCTCGATGAAGGCGGCAAACCGGCTTTGAAACGTGCTGATGGGTTTGACCGGGATCACGTGCTTAGCAGCGCCCGGCACGGACAAGTCCGGCGTTATACCGATATCGATGGAGAGCACGTCATAGTGCACTTCGGGGCGTACTCCACAAGTCACGGTGCGCGCAGCTGTGTCGATCGCGGAGGCGGATTCGACAAAAAGTCGGGCTCCCGCAAAACGGCACAGTCGGGCCAGATCAATCTCGGCCTCTTCCGGCGCATAGTGACCGGCAATCACNCCGGGCAGCATCCCGGAATAGGGAGTTGTCACAGACGGACTGATAAGAGTCGTCTGCAGACCTTCAAGTGGGNGCATGCCAAGCCGGCGCAACACCGCGACGTGGCTGTGCCCGCCACCCAATAACACCAGATCTTTGACAATTCGCGACCCACGCATGACGATTCCGGCCCGCGTTTACGGGCGAACTCAGGAAAGGACCAATGGTAATGGAAAACGGCGCGCAGCCGACTCAACCGGTCTCGACTCGTGCATTCGCCGATTATGAATGGTGTATACGCAGCCCGGCCATGATTCGTGAAGCCGGTCCTGGCGTTAACTGTCCAACCGATGCGGTCTGGGCCGAACAGCCAGCGCCATTCCCAAACACACTGCCCAAGCCACCCGACCCGCATCACTTCCGGCTTGGGCACCACTTCGAAGCGCTGGTAGGGGCGTGGATGCAGGTATCCCCCTCACTGACACCTGTTGCCAATAATCTGCAAGTTCTCGCTGGCAAACGGACTGTTGGCGAGTTCGATCTGCTCGTGGAGCAATCTCGCCGGGTAGAGCACTGGGAACTCGCCGTAAAGTTCTACCTGGCTGCCGATCACCCGGACGATCCAACACGTTGGTTTGGGCCCAACACAGCGGACCGTTTCGATCTGAAATTTGCCCGCATGCGGGATCATCAACTGCAACTCTCGCGCCACCCTCGAGCGATCGAAACCCTGGCGGGCCTTGGAATCAGAGCACCTAATGTCACCGCAATGGTAAAGGGACGTCTCTTTCACGATTTTCAGCGCTATATCGATGCGGCATGGGTCTATCCGGATTCGGTCAACCCCGGCCATTGCCGCGGCTGGTGGCTCGAGCAGAGACATCTGGCGCGACTGCTTGAACTCGGGGAGTCCTTCGTTTGGCTACCCAAGTCGCTCTGGCTGGCACCGATTGCCGCCGGTGATTCGGTTGTTACTCTGGATCTTAGTGATCTGCGTGATCGCGTGGCTGCCGCTAAGGCAAAGCCTGCAGAACAGTTTGCCGTGCTTGATGAGAACGGCAACGAGACCAGCCGAGGTTTCATAGTCAGCCCCAGCTGGATCTCACGAACACGGCGGTCAGATAAGCCTGGCGCCTGATCCCTCCTAAAGGCGATCGCTCAAGCGACATTTACAGCGGCACAAAAGCTCACGCGCTGGCCATACTGTGCAGCCACCCGAGCTGCGTTTGCCTGGCTCGACTGCAAATATCAGTAACTATCGTGTAATCGTACGCTCGCCCCATTATGGCGCTAACTGATCAAGAACCTTCGCTGGCGTTTCCTCTTTCGCAAGCAATTCAAGACACTCGGCCACGTTGGTAATCCGACCGATGTTCTGGTTACCCCGGGGAGTTCGTCTGCGAACATTACCGTGCGGTTTTGCAACCATCCAAGGTGGGTACTGAGTCGAGGGCACAAAACATGCGGCATTGCTGACAACATTCTGGCCGCTGACCTATTCCCTGGGCAACGACGGCGAATCCGCCGATCAGGCGCACCACGCTACAAACCGTCACTCCTGCTCACCCTCGTCCAGACTTACGTCCTGAAACTGAAGATCGTAGAGCGTCGCATAAATACCGCCCCGGGCCAGCAGTTCGGAGTGAGTCCCGAGTTCCTCAACCTTGCCATGATGCAACACCAAAATCCTGTCTGCCTCGGCGATCGTCTGCAGGCGGTGGGCAATGAGAATGGATGTCCGGCCAGCCATAAGCTTGTGCAGGCCGTCCTGGATCAGCGCCTCGGTTTCAGTGTCGATGCTTGCAGTTGCCTCATCCAGTACCAGAATCTCGGGATCCGCAGCGAGCACACGGGCAAAGGCCAGCAACTGACGCTGACCCTGGGAGAGGTTCGCGCCGCGTTCGACGAGCGGAGTGTCATATCCCAGTGGCAATGCACGTATGAATGAGTCCGCGTTGACTACCTGTGCGGCCGCGATGGCTTCCTCTCGCCCGACGTCCGGAGAACCGAGCGCGATGTTGTCGAGTACCGTCCCAGAGAAAATGTGAAAATCCTGTAGGACGACGCCAATGCGTTGCCGCACATCACGCGATTGTAGGTCGTTTAGATCGATGTCATCGAGGAAAATCATACCCGGTTCAAAGTCATAGAACCGACCCAACAGGCGAATCAGCGTACTTTTTCCAGACCCGGTTGGACCCACTATCGCCAGCCGTTCACCTGCCTCGACCGTAACCGAGACGTCTTCAATAATCGGGGTACTGGGCTCGTACCCGAACTTCACGCCGCGGAACTCAACCTTACCTTTCAACCGGGCAGACAGCTGTGCCGGAATGGCTGGCTCGTGAATCTGCTCGTCCCAGTCGAGAGCCTGGAAAATTCGCTCGCCGCTCGCCATCGCGCGGAACAANACGTTGAGTTGCTCACCCAGGGACACTACCGGAGTGAAAAGCATGTTCATGAAGCGCGTGAACAGAATCACGCCACCGAGCGACATCTCGCTCTGTACCACCTCCCCGCCTCCATACCAGATGATCACACCCAACCCGATCGACGCCAGTGAATCGTTAAACGCGCCGTAGACCGTAGACAGATTGATTGACTTGTACTCGTAGCGACGGTTGCGTTTATTGATACGGGTATAGGTGGCAAGGTTGTGCAGCTGGCGCTGGCTTAGCTGCACCACCTGCATACCCGCAAGGTTCTCCTGCAGGTTCTGGTTGAGCGAGGAGACGCTGTTTCGAACGAGCCTAAAAACTTCACGCGTCAGACGTCGAAATACGATGGTGACGGCGGCAACAATGGGTACCAGTAGCAGCAGGATGAGCGTCAGCCGTATGCTGGTCCCAAGCATGATCGTTAGCGCAACAAAGAAAGGCACAAACTCGCCGACGAGCGAGCCCATACCGCGCAACATCTCATAGAGCGCTTCAACGTCATTGGTGACACGGGTCATGATGCGACCGATAGGCACCTTGTCGAAGAACGAGCTGGGCCGGGTCTCCATGTGCCTGAACAGATCCTGTCGCAGGTCTCGCAGCGCGCGCACAATCGAGACAATCAGCGTCATCCGGTGCAAATGCCCGCCAATCGAAGCAATCGTCAACAGCACAAAGAAGAGCAGACCNGCGGCATAGAGCGGGGACAAACCAAGGGTTGCTTCAAGCCACCGGGTCAGTTCGATCATGCCGAGATCGGGCATGTCGATCCGACCTTCCGCAGCGTCCCGCGCGCCGCCAACGATGATGTAGTCGACCAGGACCCGGCTTATGACAACTTCCATCAACACAGTGACAAAGCTGGTAAGCAGCACAAGTACAGCTGACAGACCAAGCCGCAGTCGATAAGGCGAAAGCCAGCGCACAATGCGCGCCAGCAGTTGCAGGTTGAGAACGGCGCCGGACAACTCGGCGTCGAACATCGAGTGGTCACGACGGGGCGCTACGATGCTCAAGTCANCCCTCCTGCCTCCCGACGCTGGTCGCCAGTTTTCTGCGCGGCTTCAAGCGCGGCGTAAAGACCACCCGCGCGGAGCAGCTCGTCGTGGGTACCCACCTCGGCGACCCGACCTTCGTCGAGCAGCACAATCCGGTCCGCGTGCCGNAGCGTAGAAACGCGATGCGATACGAGAATGGTGGTCGCACCACCGCGCATCGCTTTAAGGCGCCCCAGTATGTGCTCCTCGGTCTCTGTGTCGACGCTCGAAAAGCAGTCGTCGAGGATCAGCACTGGCGCGTTGCGAATAAGCCCTCGGGCGAGGGTCGTGCGCTGCTTCTGCCCGCCCGACAACGTGACCCCGCGCTCGCCCACTATCGTCTCCATTTGGTCTCGGAACTCGAGGATCGTGGGACGCAGCGCTGCCGCATCTGCCGAATCCCAGATCNCCTCGAGGGCGCGATCCGGATCGTCATAGCTGATGTTCTCGCGCAGGGGCTCGCCAAACAGGAAAGGGTCTTGGAGCACCTGCGCGATCTGGGTACGGAGCTGTGCAAGGGGATAGTCTCGAATATCGTGGCCATCGATGAACAGCTGACCCGGCGCGGTGTCGACCATTCGGGTGAATTGTTTGAGCAGCGTCGATTTACCCGACCCGATTCTGCCGACAATCGCAATCGATTCTCCGGGTTCGATCGACAGACTGATACCACTGAGCGCTCGTCGGTCTGCGCCCGGGTAGGTGAACGAAAGATCGCGAAGCTCGAACGTGCCGCGAATCACGGCCGGCACACCCGCGGAAGGCTGGTCTTCTATCTCCGGCGGCGCATCGAACACTTCGACCAGCCTGCGTGTCGCTACCGCTGCACGCTGAACCAGGGTCACGAAATTGCCNGCCATGCGAATAGGCTGCAGCAGCATGTTCAGGCACGCGAGGAANAANACCAAATCCCCTACCGTCATCTGCCCTTCAAGCACCAACGCCCCCCCGTAGACAACAATCGCAAGCTGGGCGAGACCTGCGAAGTAAGGCATCCAAGCGCTCATGAGAGAATTGATGCGCGACTGGGTCACAAACGCTTGGGCATACGCATCGTTTGTACTCCAGAAACGTTTGATCTCATTCTCTTCCTGTGCGTGGGCCTGGACAGTGCGGATACCCGAGAGATTCTCCTGTGTATGAGTCGACAGCGCGGCCAGCCGTTCCTGGACCTCTTTCGAGGCCTGCGCGACCCGNCGGGCCCTGCGCGCGGCATAGATGAAGATGAGCGGAAGGACNGGGAGCATCAGTAGGGTTAGCCCAGGCGACTTGTACATCATTGCCGTCAGGGCAAACGCAGGCGCGTACACCATGATGACAAACTGGACGGTGCCCCCCGAGATGAGCCGTTGCACCAAAGCTATGTCACCAATCGCCCTGGACATGATGTCGCCCACGCCAATGCGACCGAAGAANGCAGTGCCCTGCAACTGTACGCTGCGATACAAGCACTGCCGCAAATCGTAGGCCACACCGATGCCGGAGCGTCGCACCGCCCGGCGGGCGTGCACNACNAACACAAACCGGCCCAACAAGGTACCGACAATCCCCAAGGCAATCTGCGCAAGCGACCACTTCGGGACTTCGCCCCGCAATAGCAGATCGATCGCATCGATGCCCTCGGCTACGAGATAAAACGCGGCCAGTTCAAAGAAACGCGCTATGAAAAAGGTGATGAGACCAGATCCAATCTGCCAGCGATAGGGAAACACAAACGGCCAGACTCGCAACAGATCTTTCAAGCTCAGGCGCTCCGCTCTGGCGCACTCGCCCGACTGGCACAACGCCGGTCCCAAACCGGGCGGGACGGTGGTGGCTGCAGAGTGAACTTGAGGGACAAAAGACGGCGACAGTAAGAACGAGGCGAGCTATGTTACACGAGGTATGTGCCGCCTCCGGATCACAGGCAAATGGCCACCGGCGACAGGCACTGGATTCCACACCACGACACCCGCACAATCCGTCCCCATGTTGTACACCGCCCTCGTACTTGCGCTCGCTTTCACAAGCGGGTTCGTGATCATGTCCGTCGAATTGCTCGGCGGGAAGATCATGGCGCCTTATTTTGGTTCGAGCATCTACGTCTGGGGCAGCATCATCACTGTCTTCATGGTTTCACTCTCAGTCGGCTATCTAACCGGTGGACGACTCTCAGTGAGAAATCCCCATCTGTCACGTTATGGCCTCTTTTTTCTTTTTGGCGCCATTACGCTGATACCGCTAGTCGCTGCAGGCAGCGAGATGATGGACTTCGTGTTTCTGCATCTGGAAGACCCTCGTTATGGCTCCCTCGTAGCGGCAAGCATGTTGTTCTTTATCCCCACGGCGGTGCTGGGAATGATCGCACCCTACTCCGTGCGCCTGCTCGTCGACAATAAGGAAACCTCGGGTCAGGTGGCAGGCTCGCTCTATTTCATCTCTACACTTGGCAGCGCGCTGGGTACGCTTGCCACCTCGTTCTATTTTGTACTGATGTTCGAACTAAACGTCATCATCATGAGCCTGCAGGCAGCTTTGATAATCGGTGGACTGACTGCTCTTGTGGCTGGCCAGATGGGACTGGGAGACACGTCGGAATGAGCAGTGGATGGGAAGTTTGTCCGCGCCCACTGAAACTCCTCGGCATTGCGCTTGCGCTGTCGGCGTCGGTCGTACTAATACCAGTCGCTGCCGCGAGCGCAGCAAGCGAAACCCTGCACGAGGAAAAGTCGCTCTATCGCAACATTGTGGTGAAGCAGAACCGGTTTCGCCGTTGCCTGGTATTCAGCTCCCGCCATGCGGACCGCAACCAGAGCTGCATGGACGTGCGTTTCCCAGAGTTGATCGTCTTTCCCTACGTGAAGATGGTTTTTGCTGGGCTACTGGTACACCCCAAACCCGAACGATTTCTGATAGTCGGTCAGGGTGGTGGGACCATTCCAGCAGCCTTTGAGAAGCTATACCCCAGTGCCAGCATCGACGTGGTCGAGATCGACGCGGCCGTGGACCGCATGGCAAGACAGTACTTCGGCTACAAGGAAGGTCCAAACACAACTATCACCATTAACGATGCGCGCGTTTACGTCCGTCGAGCCGCGCTACAGGGCAAACGCTACGACCTGATTGTCCTGGACGCGTTCACGGGAGATTACATTCCTGAGCACCTGATGACGGTTGAGTTCCTTGCCGAGACTGCCGCCTTGCTGACCGCCAAAGGCGTGCTCGTCGCCAACACCTTCTCTTCTTCGCGCCTCTACGACCACGAGTCCCAGACCTACGTCAAAGCGTTCGGGAGTTTTTTCAACTTCCGGATGCAAGGCACTCTCAACCGGGTCATCATCGCAACCCAGCACGGCTACCCGGACCGAGAGATCCTGCAGGCGCGCGCGGATGCACTACAGCCCAAAGTCCTGGCCATGGGGGTCGAGATCAGCCGCTATGTGAAACATCTCACCCTGGAAGCCGACTGGGACACGACTCGCCGGGCGCTCACCGATCAGTACTCTCCGGCAAATCTGCTGCAGGATTCGCGCTAGGCCAACTGGCCCGGAGGCCCGAGCAGAGCCCGGGTGGTATTCTCCAGCCAAAGCCAACGGAGCAACCGATGTCACGTCGCGGTCTGATTACGATGGACGATGCGGAGGTTCAGTCATTCCTGCGCAGCAATAAAACGATGATTCTTGTATCGAACGGTCACAACGGACATCCACACCCGATGCCAATGTGGTTCGGCATCGAGCAAGACGGCAAGATCGTCATGACCACCTTCCGCAAAAGCCAAAAGGTCAACAATATCCGCCGTGACCCGAAGGTCACACTGCTTGTGGAATCGGGGCTGGAATACAGCGAACTGAGAAGCGTAATGCTCTACGCCAACTGCGAGGTCATCGACAGCCTTGAGGAGACCACCAACGTTATGTTCAGACTGTCGCGGGGGCGCGGCGAGGTAACCGACGACCAGGCGGGAGCATTCAAAGCCAACGTGGCCAAGAACGCATCCAAGCGTTTGGTGCTGCGCATGACGCCTACCGAGATCGTGTCCTGGGACCATGCCAAGCTGGGCGGCAAGTACTAAGACCCCGCGTGCTTTTGGCCCTAAGGTCATTCATGCCCAAATAGAGCAGCCCAAGTGACGCGTGCCGAACTGCTGGTCTACGTGACCCGCATCGGACAATGAAGAAAAGAAAAGCAATGCAAGAATCAGAACGCCGTCAACACCCGTGCTATCCGAGGGACAGCCTTGATCTCAAGGTTACACGCCCGAGCATCAAAGGCATGCTGACGCTGAACCCGGAGGCCGAGCGCCTGAACTGGTCCCAATCGGGCCTGCAGTTCGATAGTGACCGCAAGTCAAGGTAGGCCACCGCCTCAAGCTTGACCCCAACGTCTTCAAAGTTGCACTGCACGAACTCTACGCAGTAGTCATGAGCGTGAAGGACCAGACCGACGGGCAACTTTACTGAACTATGCGCTTCTGTCTGGATGAAGGGCACTTGCAGAGCCCGAGGTCATTCATGTCTGCTGCAGATCAAAGACAAACTCCGCTCAACGCCCACCTTCCNGCACAGNGACTGACAACGCGAGCAGCCTTCNCTAATTCCCCAAGTGTCGATTCGCCTACTTCCTGAACAGTCTGCGTCCAGCAAACTGGAAGGCTAGGAACACCAGTACACCAAGACCCAGGAGCACCTCAAATGAGGCAAAGAAGCCCACGAGAATACGCATCTTCGCGATGATGAGCACGGTCAAAAAGCTGAGCGCAATCAGTAGCATCAGGCCCCAGAGTCGATCAAAGCCTGGCAACCGATCAAAACTCACATTGCGCCCGATCAGGTAATACGTCAGGCCCATGCCCAGCAAAGGCAAGAAGTAGACAAGCAAGTTCACCTGGAGGAGATTGGTTCGCGTCAGAAACAAGGTGTAGGCAATCAGCACAGCACTCATGATCCCCGGGATGCCCGCACCATATACCAGAACAGAGTAGCAGTAGTCCCACGCACGCCGCGGGCCTTGTCGGTCGTATTCGATGTCGCCCAANATCCAGGCGANTGCGGGCAGGGCCACGAAGTAGCCTAGGATCACCGTNGGGTAAGCCCCAAGCGCATTAATGAGTTCTTGTCCGGTCACAGCAGCACTCCACAGGTGTCCACTTTTAGCACTTCTGCCGCGGGCACGTCTTGTCAATCCACCCCGCCGGGCCGTGTACGCGCTTCCAAACATGCGGCGCAACATCATCTGAAGCCCGCATAAAGCCCCAAAACACCCAATCCCTCGGGGTTGCCGGAGGCACNTCGGGGCTCATACTTTCACGATCTGACCCCACGAAATTCACAACTTGACCCTATCCGAGGCACGCTCTGCCACCTTTTCAGTGTCCGTTGACCGGAATCTTCAGTGCCTACATCTTGTACCTAGTGACACGAGCGGGCACAATATGTAGTCTGTACTTGCCGATTGCCCGCCTAAGCCGTAGGCCCGCCAACGTAGGTTCAACAGCACCAAAAAGTTGCCCGCCTTGCACCATTCTGCACCAAAGCCGGGCGCATTTACGCTAAGAAGCCAACGGGCTACGGTGGCCTGACTGGGCCAACGGTACCAGGCGACCTAAATTCGAGGTGAGAGACCATCAGTACGTATGAGCAAGAAACCAGGGCACTGCGTCAGACGAGATCAGCGAGCAAAGCGACAAGTACAAGAAGTAGCTCTCAGGCAAACCAATCACAACAGCAAACATGCCGCAACCTCAGTCAGCCAGGCGATACCAGGCAGAAGCCTGTAGCACATCCTACACGCCGGATGCATCCATGAGCACAGTCGCGGGAGACTAGATTTAATGCGGCCAGAACTTCATGCGAACTGCGAGTTCAACTACTCATGCGAGCGGGGCCGCACAGCCGCGATCGTCCCGCCGTAAAGCAACGTCCTACAAAACTCAGTTTCCGCAAAAAAGTGTTTCGACAACAGTACATCCATAACCATAATCAGCCCAGACCCTAAAGGAATTCACATGGATTCAAGCGCGTCCAAACCCAACCTTCAGCCCATCCCGAGTTCAGTCGGTGAAATCAAATATCAGGACACTTCCGTTGATATTTGGGAAGGGAAGTACTGCTTGAAGACCAAGCGTGGGGAGATGGTCGACACAAGCATGGACGACACCTTCGCGCGGGTCGCAAAGGCGCTTGCTGAAGTTGAAGATTCGGACGTACGCGAACACTGGCGCAAGGAATTCCTCTGGGCGCTGCGCGAGGGCGTCATTCCGGCCGGCCGCATCATCTCGAACGCCGGCGCGCTCGAACACAAACCGGCAACTTCAACCATCAACTGTACGGTCTCCGGCACCATCGGCGACTCGATGGAAGACATCTTGCACAAAAACGTCGAGGCCGGCCTGACGCTCAAAGCAGGCTGCGGGATCGGCTACGAATTCTCTACCCTTCGGCCCAAGGGCGCTTATGTCTCCGGGGCAGGTGCCTACACCTCAGGTCCCCTATCCTTCATGGATATCTACGACAAGACCTGTTTCACGGTGTCTTCGGCCGGTGGTCGCCGCGGGGCCCAAATGGCGACATTTGAAGTGGGGCATCCCGACGTTGCCGAGTTTGTCCGCGCCAAACGCGAGGACGGTCGCCTACGCCAGTTCAACCTGTCCCTGCTCATCACGAGCGAGTTCATGGAAGCCGTCAAGAATGACACTGACTGGCCCCTGTCGTTCCCGCTGACGGAAGCCGAGCGCGAATCCGATGAGATCAATCTCGACGACCCTAAGCAGATACTGTGGCGCGACTTCCCTTCGCCCGAACGCTATATCAGCAATGCAGAGGGGCTGGTTGCGTGTCGGATCGCCAAAGTGATCAAGGCACGGCGCCTGTGGGACGTCATCATGTCCTCAACCTACGACTTTGCCGAGCCCGGGTTCATCCTGATCGACAAGGTCAATGAGATGAACAACAACTGGTTCTGCGAGAACATCCGCGCCACCAACCCCTGCGGCGAGCAACCGCTCCCACCTTACGGCAGCTGCCTGCTAGGATCGGTGAATCTATGCCGGTTTGTGCAGAAACCGTTTACCGGTGAAGCTGAATTCGACTGGGAGACGTTTCGCCATGCNGTCGGTGTTTTCACTCGCATGCTCGACAACGTAGTCGAGATCAATGGCCTGCCCCTGCCAGAACAGCGTAACGAGATCATGCGCAAGCGCCGGCATGGCATGGGCTATCTCGGGCTCGGTTCATCCATCACCATGCTGGGTATGAAGTATGGCGATGCGGCCTCGGTTGAGTTTACCGAGCAAGTCACGCGCGAGCTTGCGCTTGTGGGCTGGCGNGAAGGTCTNGAGCTNGCGCGCGANAAAGGCCCCGCACCGATCATGGACGAAGATTTCGTNGTAACTGCTGAGATGCTGCGGCGNCGTCCCGAGATGAAAACGGACGGCTACAAACCNGGCGACTCGATTAAGGGCCGGACCCTGCATGCAAAGTACTCGCGCTACATGCANCGCATCGCAGAGNTCGACCCAAAGCTGGTGGAAGAGTTGGCCGAGACCGGTTGTCGGTTTACCCACCACTCCTCGATCGCGCCGACCGGCACCATTTCGTTGTCACTTGCTAATAACGCCAGCAACGGTATTGAACCATCGTTTGCCCATCACTACTCACGCAACGTGATCAGGGAAGGTAAGAAATCTAAGGAAAAGGTGGATGTCTACTCCTTCGAACTGCTGGCTTACCGCGCGATGGTCAATCACGAAGCAGCGCCCTACAGTGATGATGAGTCCAGGCAATTGCCGGNCTACTTTGTTACGGCAGATGACATCTCGCCCATCGAACATGTGGACATTCAGGCGGCNGCCCAAAAATGGATAGACTCTTCGATTTCCAAGACTGCAAATGTGCCTACCGACCATCCCTACCATGACTTCAAGGACATCTATCTTTATGCCTACGAGAAGGGCTTGAAGGGTTGCACAACTTTCCGGTTCAATCCCGAGGCGTTCCAGGGTGTTCTGGTGAAGGAGGCAGACCTTGAGAACACGACCTACCAGTTCGAACTGGAAGACGGTTCAACCCTAGAAGTCAAAGGCAATGAAGAGATTGAGTACGACGGAGAAATGCACACCGCAGCAAACCTGTTCGACGCCCTCAAGGAAGGGTACTACGGCAAGTTCTGACTGCATGCGGAGCACCTTGTGGNTAGCACTTGGCTACACGNACTGTATTAATTTACAGTATTTGNAGACCTCGCAGCGACTACCATTTCGCCATCGGNCNCCAGATTTTCGCGGCTTCGGCGGCAGNCGGGACACCAACCCAGGGCGGTACTNANTAGCTACGACATTTAGCGTTGGATGTCCGTACGACGGATGAGGAGAGACACATGGCAATGAAAATCGAGCAAAGCATCGTCGGCTACGGCATCAAGAAGGACGATGGAGCGGAACAGCAGGAAGCTCCNCCCCCGGAACGGGTAGGCATGCATGAAGAAATCGCGCGACCCGAAGAGCTCCGTGGCAGCACCTACAAGATCAAGACTCCAATGTCAGAGCACGCGCTCTACATCACGATTAACGACATCGTGCTTAACTTAGGCACCGTGCATGAACAGCAGTGGCCATTCGAGATTTTCATCAACTCGAANAATATGGAGCACTTCCAATGGGTCCTGGCGCTGACGCGGGTNATCTCGGCNGTCTTCCGCAAGGGGGGCGACATCACGTTCATGGCNGACGAGATGAAGCAGGTTTTCGACCCACAGGGCGGTTANTTCAAAAAGGGTGGCAAGTTCATGCCTTCACTCGTTGCCGANATTGGCGACGTGTTGGAGACACACATGAAGAAGATCGGCCTCATCCAGCCGGACGAGTTGTCCCCCGAACAAGTTGCNCTAATGGACGAGAAGCGCGCCGCACTCGAAGCTCACAATGACAGCACGGCAACTGCCCATACCGAGAGTAGCAGTGAAACAGACGCCAGTGAGCCTGAGTTNCCCCCTGGCTCTCAGCTTTGCAAGAAGTGCAACGTCAAGGCGGCGGTGATGCTTGATGGTTGCCTGACCTGCTTAAACTGTGGCGATTCCAAATGCGGCTAATCAGCGGTCGGAAGGCTACTGACCACCGTCATGCCAACGATCAGTGAAGGCGTATAGATTGTTTCAGCTGTTGAGAGCTTCAGAAACCCGCTTTTGCAGGAGGCTCTTGCACAGCAGCTATCCACATTCAGGTGTTTCANCCTGTGGTGGCAATCGGTTAACACCTAATCCACACTAACAACCGCTGCCCGCCTTTTCCAATGCTTACAGGAGCGTCCATCAGGCGTAACCGGCAAAACGAGAACAAAAAGGGGGTCCTGCTTTGCGGACTTATCTGAACCAGCTCCAGACTATTCTTGATGACGGTGTTACTAAGGGCGACCGCACAGGCGTCGGTACTATTTCCTACTTTGGCCTGCAAGCCCGCTACAACATGGCAGACGGCTTCCCAGCCGTGACGACCAAAAAGCTGGTTTGGAAATCCATGGTGTCAGAACTACTCTGGTTCATTTCCGGTTCTGACAACCTGCGAGACCTGAAGGACATCTACAAGTACAACAAGCTCTGGGACGCCAACTACGAGGATTATGTCCACCGCAGGAACGGTACCGACAACGGCGACATGGGGCGAGTCTACGGTGTGCAATGGCGCCGATGGCGCGGCTTTGATGGCACCGAGACCGACCAGTTGAGCGAAGCCATCGACCTCATCCGACACAACCCGGACTCACGCCGCATCATCGTCAATGCCTGGAATCCAGCCGAAGCATCGCCAGATCATGTTGCACTGCCCCCCTGCCACAGTTTTTTCCAGTTTCACGTCGCAGACGGGCGGCTGTCGCTGCAAATGTATCAGCGCTCGGCGGACATGTTCCTGGGCGTGCCATTGAACATCGCAAGCTATGCGTTACTGCTGCACATGGTTGCCAACCTAACCGGTCTTGAAGCCGGCGACTTCATACATTCAATTGGCGACGCGCACATCTATCTGAACGCGATCGACCAGGTGCACGAGCAATTGAGCCGGGACCCACTGCCACTACCATCCCTCAGCATCGCCGATCGCGGACAGACGTCGATCGACGATTTTGTAATGGATGACTTTGCGCTAGAAGGCTACGATTCCCATCCCTCGCTCAAAGCCACGATGGCCGTTTGAGCCAGTCGCTGTCAGGGGTCAGCCCTTAGGTTTACTCTCATCAAAAACCGCCATCTGGGCCGCGCTCGCCTCTTTCTGGTATTTGGCTTTCCAGTCGGGATAGGGCTCACCGTAAACAACCTCGCGCGCCTGTTCGTAGTCGATTTCAACCCCATGGCCTTCAGCCTCTGCGCGATACCACTTTGACAGGCAGTTCCGGCAAAAATGCGCAAGATTCATAAGGTCAATGTTCTGGACATCTTTGTTCTCATCGAGATGCGCCACTAGGCGGCGAAACGTAGCGGCTTCGATTTCGGTTCGGGTAATCTGATCCATGCTCATATAATACGTTTGCAGACAAAGGACATACCATACAAGTCGATGCGCCGGATGCACAGCGAGGTAGCCCGACTCACGCCGTTTTGATCACCAGGACTCATGTATTTTGAGCGACACGTTTCGCAACGGGCAGCGCTGGATCAGCAACGCGGAGCCTGATCTTGGACTAGGTCAGGTCGTCGCCGCCGACCTGCGCAACGTGACACTGCGCTTCGTCGTCAGCAATACCGAACGAACCTATGCCCAAAGCAACGCGCCACTCACCAGGGCATCGTTTGCCCATGGGGACACCATCAAGGCACTCGACGGTGTCGCTATCGTCGTCGCACGTATTACGGAGCGCGACGGCCTCTTCATTTACCATGGTGAATATGGGGGCACCGATACCGCGGTCATAGAGACCGATCTTGACCCCAACCTCAGGTTCTCGCGCCCGCAGGAACGGCTTTTCACTCACCAATACGACGCTAATCAGTGGTTCAACCTGCGTTTCGCGACGCGCAGCCACCAAGCACGCCTGGCTGCGATGCGCACACGCGGACTGCAGGGACCGAGGGTCTCGCTGATCCCGCACCAACTCTTCATCGCGGCAGAGGTTTCCTTCCGCTTCGCGCCGCGCGTCCTGCTAGCCGATGAAGTTGGTCTAGGCAAGACCATCGAAGCGGGCCTCGTCATCCACCATCAACTGCTGACCGGGGCCGCAGAGCGAGTGCTGATCATTGTACCGACTGCGCTGACATTCCAGTGGTTCGTGGAACTGATCCGGCGCTTCAACCTACAGTTCGTAATTCTCGATGAAGAGCGCTGCGAAATCATTGAGTATGACAATCTATCTGAGGACGACGAGACTGGAGGCTTTAACCCATTTGAGGCACAGCAGCTGATGATCTGCGCACCTGGCCTATTCAGTTCCGAGCGACGTCTGACGCAAGTGCTCGCAGCCGATTGGGACCTGGTTGTAGTAGACGAGGCGCACCATCTGCATTGGACGCCCGACGCCACAAGCGCTAACTACGAGACTGTACGAAAACTAGCCGAGCGCTCCCGAGGGCTTCTGCTGCTCACCGCAACACCCGAACAGTTGGGTGCTAGCGGTCACTTTGCACGCCTGCGTCTGCTGGACCCGGCTCGATACCACGACTTCGACACGTTTGTAGCCGAGGAAAAAGGCTTCGAAGAGACCGCAGCTTTGGCCGACGCGCTTCTNGCTGGGGACCCGGAGGCAGAACGTCAGCTCGTTGCCGAACTTGGTAATCTAACCCGCACAGAGCTTTTGCAACTATTGCTTGATCGACACGGTACCGGGAGGGTGCTGTTTCGCAATGTGCGGCAGGCGGTGGCTGGCTTCCCGCGGCGCCGCCTCGAAGCCGCCCCATTGCCCGCCCCTGAGAGCTACGCTACAGATACGACCTGGCCACATCTCGAAGTTCCGAACTGGACCGACGTCGACCCTCGCATCGACTGGCTGCGCCAGCTCGCAATTACCGTCAGCGGCGAGAAGCTGTTGGTCATCTGCGCCCAAAGCGAGACCGCAGTTGCGCTAGAACGCGAGCTTGGCACCAATACCGGTTTGCGTACCGGTGTTTTCCACGAAGGTATGGACCTCGTTCAGCGGGACCGGGCCGCCGCCTATTTCGCCGAGCCCGAACGAGGCGCCCAGATACTGGTTTGTTCCGAGATTGGTAGCGAGGGCCGTAATTTCCAGTTTGCACACCAGCTTGTGTTATTCGATCTGCCGGAATCACCCGACCTTATCGAACAACGCATTGGACGTCTCGATCGGATCGGGCAGACTCGGGATGTCACATTGCATGTACCCTACCTCAGCGGCACCCGCCAGGCCTTCCTGTTCAAGCTTTACAACACCGCCCTGAACCTATTCAGCGAGCCGAACCCGGCGGCCCAGGCCATTTTCGACGAGATCCGTAGTGCTCCTTCCACCGAGGAAACAATCAGCCATGCCCGGGCACTGAACGTCGAGCGGACCGCGACGCTGCAACAGGGGCGCGATCGTCTGCTCGAACTAAACTCCCACAACCCTGAGGTCTCTGCAGAGCTCGTGAGTGAAATCAGTCAGGGGGAGGATACTGTAGCTCTGGAACGATACATGGAGGCATCATTCGATGCGTTCGGCCTGGAATCCGAACCCTTGTCTCCTGGAGTTCTGTTGATCAAGCCAACCGAAAGTATGATCCGCCATGCGTCCGTCAGTCTCGAAACCCTGGGGCACTACCATTATCCGGAACTGCCTGAATCGGGGTTGACCTGCACCTACTCGCGCGAGATTGCACTGGCACGGGAAGATACACACTTCTTTACCTGGGAACACCCTATTGTGCAGCAGGCCTTTGAGGTAGTGACGTCCGACACGCTCGGCAACTGCTGCGTGATCGTCATCAACCATTCCCGTCTACCTCGCGGAACCTTGCTGGTCGAAACGCTGCACATCGTCGATTGCGCCGCGCCCCCGGCATTGGGCGCTGAACGCTTCCTCGCGCCGGACATCTTACGCTCACTCATGACACCAGATCTCAAGGACCTTGGTGAGCGTTCAGGCTTCAACGCCTTCACGGAGCACGAAGTCGAAGTACAGGACGAGGTGCAAGCGCGGATCGTGGACAGCCAGCGCGAAGGAATCGAAAGCATGCTGAGCGCAGCCGAGCTCAGCGCCCGCGAGCGCCTCGGTGCGTGTGTGGCACGGGCCATCACNTCGATGGAACAGGACCTGGGGAAGGAAGAAGCCCGTCTGCGTTACCTCAAGGGCATCAATACGCTGATCCGCGACGAGGAAATCAACCACATTGTCGANACTCGTGCTGCATTGCGGGAGCACATAGGACAGGCTGAGGTACGCCTCGACGCCGTCAGGATCATCATCGCNGCCTGACTCGATCGGCCGCGCCTGCCAGCGCAGGAAGCCGGCCCGATCAAGCACCACATACGCTGTCGCCAAGACAAAACTCCCGACACCTCCGATAAGCCGTACAGCTTCGCACAAGCAAAATGGCAGACGTACGGAGTTTGACTTAGGTTCGTGCACTAGTCAGCCNCCATGTGTTTCTTGGCATATAGGAGCCTGCGGTTGAGCTTCGGATGAGGAACTTGGGCAGTGCCCCACCAGACCTGCGATCAGACGTTACCCAGTGCGTCCGGGCCGGACGACGCTTGCTCGGAACAATCCTCCGCGACCTGTAACTCATCCTGGGTAGCCTCGCGAGCTTCGAGGACTATGACATCGAAACGTAGCGTTATGCCTGCAAGCGGATGGTTACCATCGACAACCAATTCATTGTTCTTGCGTTCGATCACCTTCACCACACGGCTGCTTANGCCGGTCCCGAGCTGNAGCACCGAACCAGGCTCAATGACATCCCGATCAACGTCGAGGTGGTCCAGAGGCAGCCGAGTCACCAATGTCGGATCGTGCTCGCCGTAGGCTTCCTCAGGCAGGATCACAACAGAGAATGCATCAGATGCCTCATGGCCGGCGATGGCTCGTTCAAGCCCAGGCACCATGCGACCGTCGCCTTCGATAAAAGTGAGCGGCGCGCCACCTTCAGAAGAATCGACAACGTNCCCAGCCTCATTTCGAAGCGCGTAGTCAAACCTATATAGGTGCCTCATTCAAACCTCTCTTATTCCAGCCTGGACGANATATTCACGCCTAACGCTCAGCCCTGAGCCTGGCNACAAATGCTGCAGNCNGTACCGATCTGACCGGGNAAGTCTTCTCTGATGAAGTNCAGACCGTCTAGTTTGANGCTGGGCTAGGTGCAACAGAAATTAAGTCATCTGATTGCCAAACACCTCGCGGCATTGCTTTGGGTATGGCATGTCTGCTGCGACCATGGTGATGTCATTCTCCGCATTGACTGGGCTGAATTGTGCCAGATTACAATTGAACGGCCATCCCAGCTTCAGGTGCGCTCCTCTCCTTGGCCGCTGAAACTGCAATCATCATGATGTCCTACTACTGGAGCCACTAGAAAAAGTCACCACTTTCGTAAACGCAGAGTTCACACCCAGCGAAAACAGTCTGGTGGTCTTGCGCCTGCAGGGACCGCAAAAGCTCAAGAACGCCCCGAAGCCGCAGTTGCGCGCGAGATCAACGAAGAAACCGACATCAACTCTGCAGGACCAACGCTGCTGCAAACGACTACCACCAGCCTCGAGTGTTGACGACGCGAGGTTCTTGACAAAAACACNGTCGCATACTGNGCCCGTACCTGACGCTGACGCACTGAGCGTCTTGCTCCGACGTGGATTCCCATNCNCGATCGCCGCCAGCCCAGGTGTATCCGCTGAGGGCCTTTTGACGAGATCAATAACGAGATCGAGCCGCCTGCGGTAATCCGCAGTTTGAGNGNCTGGACATCCACCGCAAGCNTAGCCAACGATTTTCGACGCGGGTTGTATCACCTGCGCCTTGAGCAGCGCACAGCAAGTAGCGAAAGCTGGTCATGGTTTGTCGAGAAACGCTACTGGTTTGAGTGTTTATGGTTGTCGTTGGCGCCGAAGCCTGTACTCGTAGCCGCGCAATAGACTCGGCTCAACCTAAGCAATGCACAGTTGGTCGAGCATTGCTGATTCAACACTACTCGACCAGCTCATTTTGGCGCGCTGACGATAAAGCGAACTTTGAAAAACTGCAGCACATCACCGTCATTNAGGCTGACCTCCTGGATCTTCTCGCCGTTGACGTAAGTTCCTTGCAGAGAGCCAAGGTCCTTCAGCCAGATGTCGTCCCCGATCAGGTCAAGCTCAGCGTGTTTNCGGGAGAGCCAGGGCNCAAGGATGGAAAGNTCACACTCGAGAGCCCTACCGATCAGGATTTTTTCCTTCACGGCGATGATCTGCCCCTTTTCNGGACCGGAGTCTGCGACGATAGACCAGCCACCAGTGCCCATCTCAAGCAATGCAGCGCCCGAAAGAACCAGCGTCTTGCTTTCAATGGACACCTNTTCCTCAAAAATCTCGAGTTCGATACCTCCGACGCCAATGGTATCCCCGGCGCGGACTACTGTAGGCCCTTCGATAAGGTCACCATTGAGTANNGTACCCGTCTTGGTATTGACGTCGGTCAGTGTGACCGTGCCACCTTCCACCCTGAGATCGGCGTGAAATCCATNGACCTCTTCGCGATCGATNANAATGTCGTTAACNCTGCCCTGACCGATCGTCTTGCCGGGCTCTCCCAGAGCAACCGATTTCTGACTGCCATCTTTGAATCGGATCTTAAGCATGGNTGAACGATCCCATTGCGCAGCGCTTCATNATNTCGAGGACTACTGNTANAGGCTACGCCAACNCCTCTTNGAGACATAACGCAACCTACGTGATCAAAGCGTGTACATCTGTTTTATTTTCAAACACTTAAAGCGGATACTTCACTTAGATTACCTAGCACGGCGTGGAATGTACAGATTGGCATCGCCCCCCTCCGCCGCGAAGGGATAGATTGGACGCTTCCGCGCCTGCACATCCCCCTGTCCGATGATCTGCTGTGGTCGATTGGCGGAGACACTTTGATTGAGTGACACCACGCAGAATTGACTCGTGCGACTATGTCCGGAGCAGGCATCTGGGTCTGTTCCAACGTGACAGGATTAACCGACGTGCCTAAACCGTCGCGTTTTCTGTGGACTACGAGCGCTGGTATCTGCGAAGGCTGGATCGGTTTGTAGAACTAATGATATGGAAACTTCGGGGAACGTCAGTCGTCTCCGCGCAGTTTTCGGCGAATGAAATCGAGTCCGAGGCTTGCCACAAAGGCGAGCCCGATCATTGCGCCAACGACGGCGAACGAACCCAGCAAAAACCCCATGACGACGTCGAGGTGGACGTTGAAGAAACGTATCGCGACGCCAACAAAGATTATCGTGAGAACCGTGCCGGTTATGAATCGTCGAACGAGGGGATCTTTTATCACTGCTACCGCATCCGGTGGATACTGGGGGCTAAATAGCCTGTAGAGTAACCGTTCAGCCATGGTAGGCACCAGTACCCCTGAGCAAGGCACAATACCGGGCGTGCGTCGTACACAAAGCCTGGCTTACACTTAATATCAGGGAACCAAACAAGGAGAATCAAATGCCGCTGAATCCCATTGTTGCAGGTATGTTGGAGCAGATGGCCGCTGCCGGCGGCGCTCCCTTAAACGAGATGACACCCGCTGCCGGTCGAGAGATGTACCGCAGCATGCAGCCGGTATCCGGGCAGCCAGAGCTGCACTTGGTACGCGACGCCATAGCCACGGGACCCGCTGGTG
>PAWP01000036.1 GCA_002714125.1 Gammaproteobacteria bacterium | reverse complement strand
AAGAGGCCCAGCCCTGCTTCCATGTCCCAAGTACCGGTACCGCCGCCAGTGATGATTGGGGTGGCGATACCCGCTGCAGCAAATGCAGTAACAACCTCATGACCAGCTTCCAGTGTCCTCCTATACTGATCGAACCGAGTCTGCCAACCTTCGATGTGCATGCAATTNCCCGCGTATANCTGCAGACCGTCAAAGCGAAGATTGGGGCACTGCTCGGCNNTCTGNTGTGCAAGCTCGAGCGCCGAACCCGGTNCAATTCCNGTACGCCCCATCCCGGGATCCAGGTCGATGAGTACACCTACGGTTGTCGCCGCGGCCCGGGNAGCATCCTCGAGNAACGCAGCACCCGGGAGTGAGTCGACTACGATCCTAACAGGAGCNGCTGNAGCCAACGCCACAACGCGGGCAGCAGAATCGGACGTTGCGATGGGGGAAGTGATCAGAACTTCCTCTACCCCGGCGTCCACCATCGCCTCCGCCTCNCCAACCTTGGCACAGCAAACCCCTACAGCGCCCGCAGCCANTTGTCGGCGTGCCAACTCGGGACACTTATGAGTCTTCGTATGACAGCGCAAGCCCAGCCCGGCGCTGGCCAAGGTGTCCTGCATGCGCGCAAGGTTGGCCTCGAGGATGTCAGCATCTACAAACAATGTCGGTGTGCGTAGTTGCTCAACCGCAACAGCGGGCTCAATGGCCAGAGNTTCACTCGCTCGGCGGCGCCGNGANTCGAGGAAGGTTTGGTAGTCANGCATCTNCAGTACTTTGCCCGTCGCGCACGAATATCGGCCTCAACAGTGGTCTGTGCCCAGATGGTGGCACAAACCCCGCCCTACGACTTACCGAAGTTGCCNGNTCCGTCATGGTGGTCAGAGCAATAAAGTCCGAACCCGCTCGCCAATCGCCAGCGACGACGTCAGCCCGGGTGATTCGATGCCGTAAAGGTTGACAAGCCCGTCGACTCCATGGTCCTCCGGACCCTGAATGCAATAGTCAGCNACNGGATCATTCGGNCCCTGCAATTTAGGCCGAATACCCGCATAAGCAGGCNCCAACGCACCATTCGGTAGTCTCGGAAAATAACGCCGTACCGCCTCGTAGTAGTCNTCAAGGCGCGCAACGTTCACCGCGTAGTCAGCTTCATCGATGTACTCAACGTCAGGCCCAAACTTGACCTGCCCACCCAGATCAATCGTTGCATGAATGCCGAGGCCCGCNCCCGAAGGATGCGGTACCGGATATACGAGGTGGCGAAAAGGATTGCCCCCGCTCATGGAAAAGTAGTTACCCTTACATAGATAAAGGGGTGGGATCGTTGACGGATCGAGCCCGGTCGTGNCACCGGCCACGGACTGTGCGCCCAGGCCTGCAGCATTCACCATGAGCCTACAGCGGAACNTGTAGTCCTCTCCCCCAGAGCTCGTGCGTACNACAAACCCATCTGCCTGGACCTCGGCTCCAACCATCTTGGTGTGGCTGACGTATCCACTCCCCGCCGCCTCTAAGTCACCTAGATAGGCAGCCATCAGCTCATGGCTGCTGACGATCCCGGTCGACGGTGAAAAGAGCGCCAAGGTTGCCTTCAGTTCTGGCTCTGCCGCACGGAGCCGTTCCGGTCCCCAGTATTCGAGATCGGCAACGCCATTGTCGTTGGCTTTCTGCTTGATGCCTTCGAGTACTCCTTCCTCTTCGGCGCTGGTCGCAACGATCAGTTTGCCGCAGCGTTGGTGACCCACATTGTGGGTCAAGCAGTACTCATACAGCCGGTGTTTGCCTTCGACACACATGAGAGCCTTCAATGAGTCTTTCGGGTAGTAGATACCCGCATGAATGACCTCACTGTTGCGGGAGCTGACCCCTTCACCAAAGTGAGATTCAGACTCGAGAACGACGACCTCGCGCCCTGCCTTGGCAAGCGATTTTCCAATCGCGAGTCCCACTACGCCCGCACCTACAACGCAAACATCCAGTTCATCCATCGTCCCGCGCACCTTCGGGAATNTCGAAGGCGNCGATTTTGGCAGAAATNGACTCGATGGGCGCGTTAGAACAAGGGCAAGCTTACTTGCACCGGAGTTTGCTCGTGAACGGATATGCGTTCGCGACGACGTGGCACGGTTTCCGNGCAATTTGGGAGGGCGAGTTGGGGATCGGGNCTCCAACGCTCAGCGCAGGCACCCACTCCATTGCGCGCTGCCAAACTTTCAGGCTCACACCGCACCCATGCTTGTGCAGGGGTGTCCTGCCATGCGGCCACACCGCGCGCAAGAGCCCACCCATCCTGAACACCGCGCGCGCGGTTCGTATCAGGGTTAAGCAACGCAATGAGGTGCTTGCAGACACGAGCGCTGGCCGCGTTCCGGCCAGCTTCATCCTGTGCGCGCGACACACCACGAGCCGCGTTCATGGCAAGGCGCCTGTGCCGAATGGCGCGATTCAGCAGCAGTTGGACCGGNGCCNACGGGGCTGGCCGGCCGCTTCGGGGCTTCAGTTGCCGCTCGGGCCACTTCAGTCGGGTTTTACGCNGGCCCTGCCCTTGCCGCCCCACCATTTGCCGGTCCCGTGTTTGCTGACCATTGATCTGGTGGCCAGATGGTCCANGCTCGTTGGCCGGANTCGTGTCTACTTCATTGTCTGGAATCATCACTCTTCATCCTGGACGCCTCATCGGCCCAAAAGTGCTTCCGCACTGAATCTTGTATATACATTCAGTATCCATAGAACTGAACATTTGTACAGTACTTCGCACCCACGTCAGGCAAAACTCAATCCATCGCCAACGCGCCGCACCATGATGGGTTGGCCTACCCCCACACTCCCCGCCAAAAGCGCCTCAGCAAGCGGGTTTTCAAGCCACGTAACGACCGCGCGCTTCAAAGGCCGGGCTCCGTACGAAGGATCGAAACCTCGCTCCACCAGCAGGTCAAGGGCATCGTCCGACACGGTAAGGGATACACCGTTGTCCGCCAATCTTTGCGCAAGCGAAGCAAGATGCAGCCGCGCGATGGCAACGATCTGAGCGCGATCCAATGGGTGGAATACCACCACATTGTCCACCCGGTTGATGAACTCCGGTCTAAAATGCTGCTCCACGATGCCCATCACAGCGTCCTTCATCGCAGCATATTCGTCTGCGATGCCCATCGTCTGGATCAGATTGGAGCCCAGATTCGAAGTCATGACGAAGACTGTGTTTCTGAAATCGACCGTGCGGCCATGAGCGTCAGTCAGGCGCCCGTCATCCAGCACCTGCAAGAGGATGTTGAACACATCGGCGTGCGCCTTTTCTATCTCATCCAGGAGCACTACCGAATAGGGCCTGCGCCGTACCGCTTCAGTAAGAAATCCACCATGCTCGTAACCCACATAGCCTGGTGGGGCGCCAATAAGACGCGCAACCGAGTGTTTTTCCATGTATTCAGACATGTCGATGCGGATCAGGGCATCCTCGGTATCAAACATGAATCGTGCCAGAGCCTTACAGAGTTCGGTCTTACCGACACCCGTTGGACCCAGGAACATGAATGAGCCGTTAGGCCGGTCAGGATCGCTGATTCCTGCCCGCGAGCGACGCACCGCATTCGCCACCGCGGCCACCGCTTCGTCCTGACCGATCACCTGCTTATGCAGTTCTGCTTCGAGTGCAAGGAGTTTCTCCTTCTCACTTTCCATCATTCGCGCGATAGGAATTCCGGTCCAGCGCGAGACTACCTCAGCTATCTCTTCTTCCGTAACGCGGTTACGCAACAGCCGCATGCCCGCTTTGTCAGTCGTGGCTTCTACCTCCAATTGTTTCTCCAAAGCAGGCAGTTCGCCATATTGAATCTCGGAGAGTCGGCTCAGGTCCCCTGCCCGGCGTTGCGCCTCAAGTTCCTGGCGAAGTGCGTCTATCTGCTCCTTGAGGTGCTGTGAGCCTTGCAGAGTGGCCTTCTCTGCACTCAAGATCTCATCCAGATCTGCAAACTCACGCTCGCCAGTCGCGATGGACTCTTCGAGCATGATGAGGCGCGCCAAGGATGCTTCATCGTTCTCGTTTCTGAGCGCCTCGCGCTCGATCTTCAACTGGATCAGCCGTCGCTCAAGTCGATCCATTTCCTCCGGCTTAGAGTCCATTTCCATGCGGATTAGGCTCGCCGCTTCATCTACGAGGTCGATGGCCTTATCCGGTAACTGCCGGTCAGCGATGTACCGATGCGAAAGGCGCGCTGCAGCAATGATCGCGGGGTCAGTGATATCAACACCATGATGGATCTCGTAACGTTCCTTGAGTCCACGAAGGATCGCAATGGTGTGATCTACCTCCGGCTCTAGCACCAGCACTTTCTGAAACCGGCGCTCGAGCGCAGCGTCCTTTTCCAGATATTCGCGATACTCATCCAGGGTTGTCGCGCCCACGCAGTGCAGTTCTCCACGAGCCAAGGCGGGTTTCAGCATATTGCCGGCGTCCAGTGCGCCTTCAGCCTTGCCTGCGCCAACCATGGTGTGGATTTCATCGATGAACAAAATGACGTTGCCATTCTGCTTCGAGATTTCGTTCAGGACATCTTTCAGGCGCTCTTCGAATTCACCACGGAATTTCGAACCCGCAATGAGTGCTCCCATATCCAGTGCCAGGATGCGCTTGTTGCGTAGACCATCAGGCACCTCGCCATTAACTATACGTTGCGCAAGGCCATCAATTATCGCGGTCTTTCCAACCCCTGGTTCGCCAATCAGCACGGGATTATTCTTCGTTCGGCGCTGCAGGACCTGAATCGTACGGCGAATCTCATCATCGCGACCGATGACCGGATCCAGCCTCTGCTGCTCGGCGTGTTCGGTCAGATCGACGGTGTACCTGGACAACGCCTCACGACTGTCCTCGGCATTGGTATCGCTCACAGACTCGCCTCCCCTCTGCTCGTCGATAGCCCGGGCCAGGGCCTCCGTAGTCAGACCCACCTGTCGCATGAGTTTACCGACGCGGCCGTCGTCGCCGGTCATCGCCAGTAGCGCTAGTTCCGTAGAAATGTACTTGTCATTCCTCTGCTGGGCGAACTTGTCAGCCAGATTTAGCATACGCAGCAGTTCGGGAGCCATTCCCAGATCGCCGTTATGGTCTCGCACTACGGCAAGTTCGTCGACCAGGTGTCGAGCTCCGCCCGCCAACGCCTGCAGATCAGCACCGCACGCCAGAACCAGAGCATGGGTGGTGGCGTCCTGCCCGTTAGTCAGCACGCTGAGCATGTGTACGGGGGTCAAGTAGTTGTGACCCCTGCCAACCGCGAGCGACTGAGCTTCTGTCAGGGTGGTCTGCAGCCTGCTTGTGAGACGATCCATCTGCATGTGCACTGTCTCAGGAGAATGGTGATAGAACTATAGTGGGGCCAGGACCGGGTGATTCAAGAACCGGCGCTGCCTGCAGCCAACAGCTCTTGCGCTGTCAACACTTCTCTGGCAGCGTGCACTGCTTGAGGTACACCCACCTGGCAATGACAACTCCCGTTTTCGACAAGAGTTCGAACTCCGGCCTCAGGCACTTCGTGAACGCTACGAGATTCTCCCTACATGGCTTTCGCGCCGCGTTCCGCCATGAAGCTGCGTTTCGGCAAGAGACGACTGGACTGCTGATCGCCATTCCCGGCGCATGGTGGCTCGGCGAGGGCCCTTCCCAGATTGCCCTGCTGATTGCCGCGTATCTAATGGTGATGGTGGTGGAACTGTTGAATAGCAGTATCGAAGCGGCAGTCGATCACACCAGCATGGAACACCACGACCTAGCCGAGCGGGCCAAGGATCTTGGCTCCGCGTCAGTATTCCTGGTCTTGGTTGTCTGCGGGCTAATCTGGGCAGCAGTTGCCTACGAGCGTTTCACATGACAGCGTATTACTTCCGCGAAGGTCTGTCCGATGAGTGAACGCGTCTATATCACCCCGGAGGGGGCGCGGCGCTTACGCGAGGAACTCAACCACATCTGGAAGACGCAGCGACCGGAGATCACAGCTCGGGTATCGGCGGCTGCAGCACTTGGTGATCGCTCCGAAAACGCGGACTACACCTACGGCAAAAAGCAACTGCGTGAACTCGACAAGCGCATTCGGTATCTCTCCAAGACCCTCGACAAGCTAGAGGTAGTGGACCGCAAGCCGGATGACCTCGAACGCATTTACTTCGGTGCCTGGGTCAAACTAGAAGATACAGCCGGAGATACCCTCGAA
Source organism: Gammaproteobacteria bacterium (assembly GCA_002714125.1). Next base: position 44,123 of record PAWP01000036.1, on the reverse strand, counting down.
CTTCGGATCGTTGGCATCGACGAATTTGACCCAAAACGCAACTGGATTTCGATCAACTCACCTGTTGCGCGGCAGTTGCTTGGCAGACGGCTCGGCGATGAAGCGGTGCTCGACCGCCCCGGCGGCGCCACCACGATGTTCATCGAGGCGGTCAGCTACGACCCACCAACCGCAACAGCAAGCTGAACCCATGTGCCCTTCGTCCACACTATGAGCTTTGAGAGACCTAATATCCGCGCGATGGCCGGCTACGTCTCCGGCGAACAGTCGGAAGACCCACGGACGATCAAACTGAACACCAACGAGAATCCGTGGCCGCCCGCGATGTGCGTTCAGACGGCCCTTGGGCAGTTTGATGTTGCCGCGCTGCGCCGCTACCCACCGGCAACAGCAGCAGGGCTTCGGGCCCAGATCGCGGACCTACACGGTCTGGACACCGACCAGGTCATTGCAACCCGCGGCGGTGATGAACTCCTGCGTCTGTTAATCACGACGTTTGTTGAGCCGGGGCAGGCCATTGGCACCACACTGCCCTCTTACTCACTCTACAGCGTCCTCGCGGAGATACACGATTCCCCGCTTTGCGAAGTAGCTCTGGATCGAGACTACGCACTTCCCGAGGAGCTTGCCCGAACCTTCAATGCACAAGGCTGCGCGCTGAACCTCATTGTGAATCCACACGCACCATCCGGTCGCCTGTTCGGCGCAGATGAACTTCACGATTTGGCCGCTGCCTGCGAAGGCCTCGTCCTGATCGACGAGGCCTATGTGGACTTCGTCGACCCGGCATCCGGGTATGACGCACTCCCCATTCTGGGCGATTTGAACAACGTGGTGATCCTGCGCACATTGTCAAAAGGCTACTCGCTGGCCGGACTGCGACTCGGCTATGGGCTGGGGCACGCATCGGTCATTCAACCGATGCTCCGCAAAACCCGGGACAGCTATAACCTCGACGCCATCAGCCAGATCATCGCCCAGGCCGCCCTGAGCGACCAGGCCTATGCCCAATCCACCTGGAAACGCGTTCGCAGCGAACGGACCAGGCTCGCAGCACAACTGGAAGAGTTGGGTTTCTTCGTTTGGCCTAGCGAGACGAATTTCCTACTGACCCAGCTGCCACCAGACGGGCCAAGCGCAAGCGACGTCTACGAGTACCTGAAAGCGGCGCACATCCTTGTACGGTACTTCGACAGCCCCGGCATGTTGGACAAACTGCGCATAACAATCGGGACGCCTGAAGAGAACGCACAGCTGACTGCGGCACTCAATCGTCTGTTTCGCAACGAAACGGAACCGACCAGCTGATGTAGTTCGGCGGTCGTCGCCACAGTCAACCGGCCGTGACTCATGCCGTTTCCGAAACCAGCAGGGCAACGCCCATGCGGGCCCGCACTGTGCCCAAGATTGGCGTTGCCGGCATCAGCACTCCACGGCGTCTGAAACGAGCGACAGCGTCGGGATTGGCATGCCAAAACCGGTTGCGATGACTCGGCGAAATAACCCCGACTGGAGCTACAGGCGATTCAGAAGCCCCTGCGTCTAGCTGGAAGCGCTGCCATGTTTATGTACCACCAACATGTCCGTGGCGAGCTCGGCTCCCGTACCCGACCCACCGTCAAGGACCAGCGCGGTCTCTGCGCCCGCCTCAATATCCCAGGCAGCCATAGCGTGCTTCCACCCGCCAGCTCGACTCGCAATATCCAGGAACGGACTTTTGCTGAATCGCCGACACCGGCGACCTGCTTGAAGTGCGCCGCCGCCCGTCGTAATACTCTTGCCTCGCAGTCACTCTGGCCATGCGCCGCCAGCTATNCTCAGATCTACCACGCACTATGGGAGTTCGCCGAAGGTGCCTCTCCACAGGCACATATGGCTTGCTGAACATCGGGCGCAGGGCATAATACCTGCCAACATGGCGTTTTCGCTGGGTGTTCCCACCGCTGCGCCCCTAAAGACCTGCGGCCTGCGCCGCCAAGTTATCCGGGCCTGCCCGGCCCAGTGCCCATGCGACCGCTGAAGTCTTATCTGCCAACACCCGGACAACTCCGCGAGATTAAGTCAATTGCCTGGCTGGGCCACTTCCTGTTTGACCCCCGGCTTTGGCACACGGCCCGCAAGCCTGTTTCCCACGGAGTGTGGATTGGGTCCTTGTGCTGTTTCCTGCCGATTCCTTTCCAGATGGTCCCGGGAGCGCTCCTGTGTTTTCTCCTACGCGCGAACGTGCCGGTCGCCATTGCGATTATCTGGATCAGCAACCCCGTAACGATGCCTGTGATGTTCTATTTCGCATATCGGGTCGGTGCACTGCTGCTCGGAACGCCAGAAATACCCTTAGAAATGGAACTCTCAGCTTTGTGGCTGGGCGATCAGTTACTGCGCATCTGGCAGCCTTTGCTGCTCGGGAGCCTCGTCTGCGGCGCAACAATGGGACTAACACTGTTTAGTGCGGTCCGCTTGTATTGGCGAATGCGCATCGTTCGACATTGGCGCACGCGCCACAGTGTGGCCTGAAAAGCGTCTCTTGCACCGACTTCAATCGTCCCGCAACACCGCGACTGGCCTTAGTGCCGCAGCCTTACTAGCAGGGTACAAAGTCGCCGCCATCGAAATGGCCAGAACCAATATGGCAATGGCAATCACATCAAGCACCCTGACCTCGCTAGGCACGGTCGAAAAATAGGTGCCAGCCAGCATCGACGTCCCAGAAAAACTCTCCACAAACGCCACGACGTCCCCCACAAACCATGCAAACGGCACACCTATCAGGATGCCAAGCGTGGTCCCGGCCAGTCCAATGGCGGTACCTGCGAGGAGGAAAACAGCACGGATGTCACGGTCGTCCGCGCCCATGCTAATAAGGATCGCAATGTCGGCCTGTTTCTCATAAACCAGTATGGAAAGGCTCGAGACAATATTGAAGGCAGCGATCGCGACTATCATGGAGAGCAGCACAAACATCATGACCTTCTCCATTTTTACTGTCCGAAAGAAATCCCCATAACGTCCCGTCCAATCGGCTACTCCGGATATCCCGGCAGCACGTAACTCAGCGCTCAGCGCCGGCGCTGCAAATAGATCCGCCACGGCTATGCGGACGCCAGGCTTCGCACCGAGAGCGCCGATCTCCATGAGGCCAAGTGCATAGTCAAGCTCCGAACCAAGCTCGAAGGTTCCGACAATCTTCGGAGTGAGCACGTCGGGCGTCACCCTGCCCTGCGCCAGTCGCGGGAAAACCAACGTCACCCGCTCTCCGGGCAATGCCCCGATCGAATGAAGGAGACGGCGGCCAATGATGATCCCCCCTTCGTTTAGATCTGTCAGCGATCCGGAAGTCAGATGATGCCCAATACTAGAAACCTCATGCTCAAGATCAGGATCGATACCCATCACGCCCACCAACCGGGTCCGTTCCGCCGCGACCAGCAGCCCCTCCCGCGCCCCGTGCGGGGCAAACCCGGCAACTTCCGGGTGGCCGTTAAGCAACGGCGCCAGCGCGTCTCGCGATGCATCTGCGACCGTCACATGCGGCACCACACCCAGAATGCGTCGTTTGAGTTCCGAATCGAAGCCGTTCATGACCGACACCACTACGGTGAGCGCGACGACTCCGAGCGCGAGACCTCCTAGTGAGGCGCCCGACACCAAAGACACAAATCCCCGGCCGTTGTGTGCGCCGAGGTAGCGCAGGGTAATCAGTGTAACGAAGGCCCTCAGGGATAGTTCCCTCCATCGACTACGCCCAGCGTCCCACCCACGAGCTGCAGTGTTCTGTCGGCCATGGCCGCAAGCGCTCGCGAATGCGTGACTATGACAAACGCCACACTGTGCTCGGCGCCAATGCGCGCTATCAGCTCCGCGATCGCGCCTGCGTTGAGGTCATCAAGATTTCCTGTAGGCTCATCTGCGAGGACTACGTCCGGGCGCGTAATCAGAGCACGGGCTATCGCCACGCGCTGGCGCTCGCCGCCCGAGAGTTGCCCAGGGCGGTGGGTCGCTCGATCAATAAGGCCCACCTCATCGAGCAGCGCAGTCGCCCGGGCATTGGCCTCTGCACGCCCAACTCCGCCTATATACAGCGGCATGGCCACGTTTTCAATCGCATCGAATTCGGCGAGCAGATGGTGGAACTGATACACAAAGCCAAGCGCCGCATTGCGCAACCGAGACCGTGCACGGTCCTCGAGTGCTGACAGTTCTTGACCCGCCAGCCAGACTGAACCTGCAGTAGGTGTGTCGAGGCCTGCCAGCAGGTGCAGCAACGTACTTTTGCCACTGCCGGACCGCCCTACCACCGCGACCCGCTCGCCCCGGCGCAATTCAAAGCTGACGTCGCGAAGCACCTCCAGCGTACGCCCCCCTTCCTTGAAGTTGCGAGCGAGACATTTTGCTTCAAGCACTGTCTCGCACGACGTTTCAGGCTTCATACTGCAGGATCTCCACTGGGTCTGTACCGGCCGCGCGAAATGCAGGATAGACCGACGCCAGTAAAGTGATGCCGAGCGACGCTACCGCGATGTTCCAGATGTCGGTCAGATAGACCTCCGACGGCAAATAGTGGATGAAATACTCATCCATCAGACCGAGATTCAATGCGCCGTCGATGGCTGCATATGCCGAGGGCGCTGCCGTTGCGCAAAGGGCACCAAGCGTGAGCCCAGCCCCAATCCCCAGCGCCCCGACGATGATGCCGTGCACCAGGAAAACCATCCCGATCGCCTGACGGTCCGCACCAAGTGTCCTGAGGACCGCAATGTCCTGACGTCGATCATTCACCGTAATCACGAGGCTCGCGACCACATTGAAGGCGGCAACGGCAATGAGCAGCAAAAGTAGAAGGAACATGGTTGTTTTCTGCATTCGGATAGCTTGATATAGGTTTCCGTGAGAGTGCATCCAACTTGTACCGTATAGGGCCGGATTGCCTACGCGTGCGAGGATTTCGCGGACAACCCGCGGGGCTTCAAATAGGTCCGTCAGAGCGAGTCGAACCTGCTGCACGCCAGGCTGACGCAGCAGACGTGCCGCATCGTCGAGATGTATGAAGACTGTCTCGGCATCCATATCAGCACCCACACGAAAAGTGCCGACAACGGTGAATCGTTTGGTTCTTGGCAGTATGCCGGCGATCCCAACCCGCGCCTCAGGCAGTACCACTGTGACCTTGTCGCCCAGACTAAGGCCCGCCTCCCGCGCCAGGCGAGCGCCCACTAGCATGTTGAAACCGCCTGGCTGTAGTTGATCGAGCGCACCCGAAACAACAAAACGGGCAATGCCCGCCTTAACCCCGGCCCCGGCAGGTTCGACCCCGTCAAACCGGATCCCCCGCAATACGTCCCCAACGATCAACAATCCGCGCCCGGTATTGACGGGTGTTACATTTTTGACCTCGGGGTGGGTCCTGGCTTCCTCCAGCACTTCGTCCAGCGCGGGCATTGGCCCGGTATCCCCTACGCCCGCCAGGATCGAACCATGCGGAAGTACTTCAAGAACACGCTCGCGCAATTCAGTCTCAAACCCATTCATGACTGATAGGACAAGCACTAGCACAGCGACGCCGATGACCAGTCCGGACATCGCCAAGGTCGACACAAGCGTCATTCGGCCCCGACCCTGCAGCCGTACAGCAACCAGCAATGGCCAGAGCAGACCCAAACTAACGCCTCCGAAAAATCTGGAGTTTACACTCCAACGGGGCCAACTCCCCGGAGACCTCCCTCCTCACGTCGGTGTAGATCACAACAGCGACCCACTGCGGCATGTGGCACCCAACCCACGTTACCAGGCACAGCAAAAAAGGTCAGAATTGAGCATGTTAGTGAGCGCGATTGCTCTGTTGGTGGCCATGACGAAGTGGGTAATCACCTGCTGCAGAGAAACAAACGGGCTGTTGCCTTGCACATCGCCTAGTTCGCAACCTGCATGAAGTGTCCAGCGAGGGCGGCATCGGTTCCGATAAGGCCCGCAAGCGCTGCGGCGTCCTCATCCATCGTCATCTGAATGATCTGGTCCACAACACCCTCTATCACAGGCAGCATGAGGCCGTTGGGTGCTTACTCCAATGCTGCGGACCAAGCGCTGAGGGATCGAGTTAACCAACGGACGCACGGTGCGTGCCCTATCCAGATCCCAAATTGCCCTTTGCAACCCAATCTGCACCGAACGCTCAGCGCATCAGTCGAGTCGCAAGCCCGGGTTTGGCTTCAGGTACTTCGGGACCAAGGGACTCAAGCTCTTCACAGTGTTCCTGGCGCCCGCCACATATCTCACAGGCCCCACCTACATCCAGCTGATTGAGTCCACCACAGGTTCCTGCAATTGGCTTCCGACCACGTATGACACCAACCGCCATGGCCGCAACGATGAGCACAAAAATCGCAAACGTGAGCACAAACTCGATCATGCTAGGCTTCCGGTCGTGACGCAAAGNGTATTGTCTCGCTTCCCGATCGAACTCACAAGACTCAACGTGTTTGGATGTTGCGGACGTAAGCGTCAAACGCGGGTGAGGCGCGGGTGACGAAGGCGCCATCATCCCGCAGGATAAACAGGGCCAACAGGCCCTCACGCTCGGCAACAGCCATCCCAGCATCGACTCCGAGCACGTTGAGTGCGGTCGCCCAGGCATCCGCATGAGCTACCGAGGAGTGCAGAACTGAAACCGAGGCGACGTTGTGCTTAATCGGCCGTCCCGTGCGCGGATCGATCATATGCGAAAACCGCTGACCGTCGACCTCGAAGTAGTTACGGTAGTCCCCGCTGGTCGCCAGGCCCATGCCGCGCAGTTCCACTACCCGGTAGACTTCACGGGCATGAACAATCGGTGCCTCGATCGCTACCCGCCAAGGCCGCCCAGCCTCAGCCAGGCCTTGACCACGCAGTTCCCCTCCAATCTCCACCAGAAAACGTTCAACTCCATTGTCCCGCAATACGTCAGCTAGCACATCCACTGCGTATCCCTTGGCTACCGCCGAGAGATCAACAAACAGCGGGGCATGGCGCACTAGCATCTTACCTACTATCTGCAGGTGACTGTAGCCGATACGGCCCAATGCATTCTCGATCTCAACCTGGGATGGCACTCGTTCTGGGCGCTTACGCGGCCCAAATCCCCACAGATTGACCAGGGGCCCGACGGTCACATCAAAAGCGCCGGCCGTACTAATACTCACCCCATCCGAAATCCGGACGACGGCCAGGATCGTCTCGCTGACCGGAAACGGTTCACCAACTGCAGCGTTGTTGAACTGCATGAGTTCAGAATCCGGGTCATAGGTAGACATCCTGGCATTGACCTCTACCAGCGCGGCTTCCAATTCCCGCTGCAAGTCCGCTAACGACGCAGGGCTGTCGACAACCTTGACCGACCAAGTTGTCCCCATCGTCTGCCCGCCAAGTTCCGCAACGCGCGGGCTGCACCCAGGCAACACGATGCTCGCCAGCAGAGCCAGCAATATCAACGTCGCCGCGTTAAAGCGCTTGCTTCCAGTCATGGTCAAATTCTAACGCCACGGAACGCGGTTTGGTGCCGAGTGCTGCTATAGATTAACTGACAACCGTACGTCGGATGGCATTCGGATCCCACCCCCGGCGGGGCATTCTCACTTACCGAACTCGCATTTAATCAATAAATGCACCCAACCGGCAGAGGCCTGAGGCAACGAGACGCAGGTGTCGAACGGCCTTGCGAAGCCAGGGGATAACGCTGGACGCAGCCTTTGCCGCATGAACGTACCCTCCCCGAACTCCGCTGTCTTTGCTCCGTCGCAAAAACCCAGGAACGAGATTCCTTGATCTGTGAGCAACAGACAAGCTATGTTTGCGGCGCCGGCAGCGAAACGATTTGCTGCCGGCCCGGTCCAATAGCTGATACTACCCGCGCCACCAGTCCTGTATGCCTTTATTGATCTTTTCCAACCGCCCACTTACGCTTGCCCTAATCGCACTCCTAACCCTGTTGCTGGGCAGCTGCGCAACGGTCGACCGCGTGCGCGGCGCAGTTACCTCAGTAACAAATTCCGTAACCCCAATCCGTTCGGCGCCGGAACCCGTAAGAAGTCCGCTCTACTACATCTGCGACGCAAAAACCGAAACGCGCACCTGGGAATGCCGTACGACTCGCACCAGCGATGGCGCGGTTGTTGATGACCCCTACCCAGGTTCTGGGGCATCGCCTTCGGAGACCACCTCAAGTCGCACTCTCAAAGCGCCTGCTCAGCCAGCAGACGATCTCCCGGTGGGCGCTTCCGCCCCGACTGGCACTACCCCGGCGCCGCGAGCTTCCGTGAACACAATCCTTGACGCGCGGCCGGATGCCTGGGCCGTGCAACTGATCGCTCTGAACAACGAAAGTACTGTGCGCAGCTACGCAGCAGAGCTTGGCATAGCTGAACCGCTATATGCCCAAACCCGCGGCCCCGGCGACACTCTGTATGTATTGCTGCTTGGCATTCATAAGGATCGCGAGACGGCAGAGGCCGCCCGTGCCACTTTTGTGGCCAACACCACGGTTGAAGTGAATCCGTGGGTCCGCCCCCTGGCGCCGCTGCAGCAGGCAGTGCGCGCACTCAGCGCCAACTGATATGCCNGCTGCCTCGGCGCTATTGCGTCAGGTACCCGCAGTCGACCGNGTACTGAACGCGAGCGCCGACCTCGTCGAGTCTCACGGGCGTGCAGCAGTGACCGACACAGTGCGCTTCCTGCTCGATCAGTTGCGAACGGACATTCAGACNGGCTCAGTAGTGGCGATACCCTCGATTACCAGCCTGCGCGCCGCAACGCTTGCTGCGTTAAACGTCGCAGATGCAAGGTCGTTGCAAGCGGTCTACAACCTGACGGGCACGGTCCTGCACACCAATCTAGGCCGCGCCGTGTTACCCGCAAGCATCAAGACACAGTTGGAGACGATCCTATTCTCACCTTCCAATGTCGAGTTCGACCTCACGACGGGAGCGCGGGGGGAACGCGATGATCATCTGGAAGCCTTGATATGCGAACTGACNGGCGCAGAAGCCGCCACGGTTGTGAACAACAACGCGGCGGCGCTAATGCTGGTACTTAATACATTGGCNGGAGATCGGGAAGTACCAGTGTCCCGCGGGGAACTNGTCGAAATTGGCGGTTCGTTCCGCATCCCGGATGTCATGGCACGNGCNGGCTGCCTGATTCGCGAGATTGGCACGACAAACCGCACCCATGCCCAGGATTATGAGCGCGCAATCACAGCGGAGACGGCTCTCCTCCTGAAAGTCCACCCGAGCAACTACGAGATCTCCGGGTTCACAAAGAGCGTTCCGGACACAGAGGTGGCCGGAATTGCACGCGCTGCCGGCCTGCCATTTGTTAACGACCTTGGCAGCGGCTCGCTAGTAGACCTTCGCAAGTGGGGCCTACCACACGAGACCACGGTTGCCGAGGCGATCGCGTCGGGCGGTGACTTGGTGACATTCAGCGGCGATAAACTCCTGGGCGGACCACAGGCGGGGTTTATCGTTGGCGATCGTAAGCTCGTGCAGGCCATACGCTCAAATCCAATGAAACGGGCTCTGCGGGTCGACAAAATGACCATCGCGATTCTCGTAGAGATTCTTCACCTCTATCGCAACCCAGAACAACTGGTGCGAGAACTGCCTACGTACCGCCACCTCACCCGGAGCGAAACGGAGATCGCCGCCCGCGCTGATCATGTTGCGGCAGTGCTGAAAAAGGCGTTGCCTAAGGCAGCGGTCCGTGCAGTTCCCTGTCGAAGCCAGATCGGCAGCGGTTCATTGCCGGTTGACGTGCTTCAGAGCCACGGCGTCGAGTTGCGCCCTGTCGAACCTGGAGAGACGGCCCTGCAGGCCCTGCGCCAGCGTCTGCTCGACCTACCAGTACCGGTCATCGGACGTATTCAATCCGGAGCAATCCTTCTTGATATGCGCACTCTGGATACGACTGAGCAGTTTCTAGAGCAGTTCGGGAGCACCACGTGATCATAGCCACCGCTGGGCATGTCGATCATGGCAAAAGTACGCTCGTGCGCGCGCTGACAGGCGTCGACCCGGACCGCTGGGCTGAAGAGAAGGCGAGGGGCCTGACCATCGACCTGGGTTTCGCGTACGAGACGATCGATGAGGATGTCGCGCTAGGCTTTGTCGACGTACCGGGTCATATTCGCTTCATCAACAATATGCTGGCCGGCGTTGCCGCGGTTGATATTGGCCTGCTGGTTGTAGCGGCCGATGACGGGATAATGCCCCAGACCGTCGAACACGTGGCCATACTCGATCTACTGGGCATCAAAGAAATCATCGTCGCTGTCACCAAGATTGACCGGGTCGAGGCCAACCGGGTCATCGAGGTCGAGTCAAGCGTCCGGACACACCTAGCAGCCACCAGAATCTCCATTGTGGATGTGTTTGCGGTCTCTGGTGAGACTGGAGACGGCATTGAGGACCTCAAAGAGTCCCTGCAACTGCTCGCTATTGACTGCGCGCCTCGACCGCTTCGCGGCGAGTTTAGGCTGGCCATTGACCGTGCATTTTCCCTGCGTGGTGCCGGCCTTGTTGTCACCGGCTCCGTATTCGCCGGCAAAGTCGCCGTGGGGGACGAGGTGTGCCTCCTGCCCCAAGGGATTGCTGCCCGCGTTCGGGGCCTGCATCGCCAGGACACGGCCGCTGAAGCCGGATTCGCNGGGGATCGCTGCGCCATCAATCTGGTAGGNCCTGANCTAGACCGCAGCGTGATTCACCGCGGCAACTGGCTGTCCGGGCAACTAGATACACAGGCAACAACGCGGTTTGATGCCCGCCTCACGGTACTAACGCAGGAAACGGCCACGTTCAGACACTGGACACCCGTACATCTGCACACCGGCGCAAACCACTTCATGGCGCGGGTCGCAGTNCTTGAACACGGCCTTATCGAACCTGGCAACGAGGGCCTGGTACAGGTCGTCGNGCAGGCACCAATCAATGTGTGTATAGGTGACCGGTTCATCGTGCGCGATCAGAGCGGCAACCGCACAGTGGGCGGAGGCGATGTATTGGACCCGTATGCTCCTGCACGCGGGCGAGCACGCGAAGAGCGTGTCGCCATGCTGGGCGCACTTGGACCGGTTGGCGCCAAGAGCGGGATTACCACCATGCTCAATGCAAGCCCGCGCGGCGTAGACGTAGACCGCCTNCGCTGGAGCTACAACCTATCCGCCGGCGCTACAGAAGAACTCCTTGCGGCGCTCAACAGCACGGTGGTTCGGGCTGGATCACGCGCGTTTGCATTCGCAAATGAGCACGTTCTGGCATTAACCAGCTCAATGACCGACGCACTGACTGAAGCGCATGCACGGGAACCCCATGTTCAGGGGTTGTCCACAGAGGCGCTGCACAAAGCGATCGCAGCACCGATGCCAAGACGCTTGACCGAGGCCTATGTTNCCGTCTTGTGTAACGCTGGCACNCTTGNCAGAACCAGTGGGCTAATCCATCTCCCCGATCATGACGCCTCCCTGTCGAAAGCTGAGGCACGCCTCTGGGAGCAGGTCGAACCTCGGCTTAGANAGGCCAGGATGCCNCCGCCACTTACCAGCGAACTCAGCAGCGAGCTTGGTCTGCCCCAGAAGGATCTTGAGAAAAGGCTGGGGCGCCTCGTACACCTGCGCCTGCTTGCAAGACCCGCAAAAAACCGTTTCTTTCTCATGGACTCGATTACAGCACTCGAAGCCGTCGCCGCACGGCTCAGTGCTGCAGACCCCGCCGGGTTTGACGCGGCAAGTTTTCGCGACGCCACCGGTCTTGGNCGCAATCTTGCTATCGAACTGCTGGAGTACTTCGACCGAACAGGATTTACTCGACGGGTTGGGGACAAGCGCGTCCTACANGTTCGGGCGTGACGCCTGAGCGACGGGGTACACTTCAGTACAAGCTGGGCCGCAGGACCTGGCAGACGGGTGAGGCAACCCGTTAGGCCTTAAATGCCCGGCTACATGGCTCTGTAGCAGGCGAGTGCCGGCAACGAAAGTTTAATTTTCTGATCCCTTGATATTGACTTNAATGCCACGCGTTGCACACCACACCTGCGCGNGNGCCGCCAGTAGACAGACCAAAACCGTTGCAATGAGTCGCCGCATATTTATCACTNCAGTACCGCTACTGTCTTTCCGCTTCGTTATTAGTGTGCATATCCCATCCGGCGCTCCGTTGTGCGACAGAGGAGCAGCCCTGCTGCACTCCAATTTCGGTCAAACCTCCTACATATCCAGCCAATTTCCGTCGTGTCGCGTAGCGGTGCTTTCCCTCTGCAGTCAACAATACTTTGCCAACATCGCGCAGTAACACCGGGTCCTTCAGTACGGCAGGACAATGCGCTGAGGACAAGCTGGCAATCGTGGGGTGCACGAAATACTAAATCCAAGCTCTCAGTTGTTATCCAGCAATTGCCGCAGTCGGCCTCCCTGTCTTGCGGTTTGTACCCGCAATTTCCCACCACGGTCCATGGCAGAGCCTTGCCACGCCCAGTGCGCTATACCGATGGCAAAGTCGCGCTACGCAAATCCATGGCGAACCGCCCGCCATTCAGTAAACTACTGAAGCATCAGCGGCTGTGCCAGCAGCAATATTGCCCGGCCCAAATCCAGGACCTTGAGACATTTTGGGGATTTGCGTATGCGCATGCAGTTGGCCTTGGTGCTGGTCTTGGTCGTATCAGGCACGGCTCTCGCAACAACGGCAGTTGCCGATCCGATGGCGGACGGGATTGCTAGTGCCACCGGTCTTGGTGCGGTCGACACCGCTCAGGCGCGCAATCGGATCCAGGCGAAACTCCTCGCACGCCGCGCTGCGTTCGTGGACGCCCAGCGCAATCTACTGGAAGTAGTCGAAGGCGTGCGCATGACGAGCGGCACAACGGTCAGAGATGCCCAGTTCGAGAGCAATATAATAGCTAATCGGGTCAAAGACCTGGTCAGGAACTACTTCACCATCTCCGAGAACACCGCAGAAGAAGAAGGCATCTGGCTTTCGGAGGTAACACTTGGCATCTGCATCAATCGAGCTACGCAGGAGTGTAAGAACCACCCTACCCTAAACGACGCGCTGTACGATCAGCTTGAGCGCACTGCTCCTATCAAACGCTCTACCGCTACACCGACTAGTGCAGACGCGTCCTCCGGCACGGCGCCACAGCCTAGATCAGGCCCGATGGCGGAATTTTGAGAGGACACCGTTACCGTGACCACCTCGCGCTGACATGATTCAGAGTGATCATGCGGCAGAATCCGCGGCGTCGATTAACCGGATCTATACCCATCGCGGTAGTCCGCTAATAATAGTGCGCGCACCATGGACCTTAAAGCTAAAGGGAAATGTGCCGCTGATGACCACGATGCGGTCAACGTCAAATGCACACTGAGTCTACTCCGGCACTAGCATGAGCAGCCTGCGTTTCTCGGCTGGCATATGCAAAAGATAACTGGTCACGTAATCGAACTGACCCATATCTTGCTGCTCGGTCGGGCGAAACATGATAGGAGCCATGTTCTCCGGCGCTTCGTATCAACATCCAGGTTCTGCGCAGAAGCGCCAGGGGCAGTATGATCACCCCAACGTGCCTGGACCAGAAAAATNGCTAAGGGTCTAGTTGACGCCAATCCAATTGGAGTGGCGATCGTCTTTGCGCGATGCCCNACCCAACAAACAACTCTNACAAGCNAGCCAGACAAGGAACCNCCATGGCAGACGAATCCCCTCTCATCATTGAACGCCGCGGCGACATGGGCGGCATCCTGTGGATTACTCTGAACCGTCCCGAGCGACTCAACGCGCTGACCTTTCCACTCCTTGGCGAACTCCGCCAGACATTCATCGACGCACGCGCAGATCGCAGCGTCCGCTGCGTCGTGATCACAGGCGCGGGGCGCGGCTTTTGCGCCGGCATGGACATCGCTGGTGGCGCCAATCCCGACAAGGTTGATCCTCCCGAGGGGGTCAAGCTCGACATCGAAGGGGAACGTCTCAACTTCAGGTTCGAGGTTGAAGCCTATATCGCCCTGCGACGTCTTGAGGTACCTGTCCTCGTCGCAGTCAACGGACCCTGTGTGGGCGCAGGCTTCGACATGGCCAGCCACTGTGATCTTGCGATCGTTTCCAAGGCCGCGAAGTTCCAGGTCGCCTACGTGAAGCGTGGTCTATATCCGGACCTCGGCGGTTTCTGGTCGCTACCCAAGGTGCTGGGCTGGCGCAAAGCCATGGAGCTGATGATGACAGGCCGATTCATGAGCGCTGAAGAGGCACATGAGGCTGGCTTCAGCAATTACCTCGTCGAGCCAGAGGATCTTGAGGCCAAAACCATGGAATTGGCCCTCGAACTTGAGTCCGGTCCACCCATTGCACAGAAACTCGGCAAGATGCTGGCGTACAAGACCTCTGCGCTGGATTATGAAAGCGCCATGCTGTGGTCGGAGACAGCCATCCCGCTGGTGACCTTGTCCAACGATAACCAGGAAGGGTTCACGGCCTTCCGCGAGAAACGCGAGGCAAAGTTCACGGGCTATTGATTGATATTTGAACGTTGGGGGGTACAAAACGGTGCTGTCACATGCCGACGCTGGTTTTGCTCGTGCAGCAGACCTCTCAGCACAACGAGCCCAGGGCTCCTTCCCGCTGGGCTGATGAACCACCGCTTTCAGATACCGGCAGGGCCAGGCCCATGCGCTCCACGCTCGGTAGACCGTGGCTCTAACCTTCTCCGGCTTGCCTCGGACAGCCTCTGCCGAACTGCATGAAATGCACTACGGAACACGCCACGCTACACCGACGGTTCCCCCTGCATGCATCCTGACGCGGCATCCNGGGGGAATGTTGTCTGGATGTGGAGNTGCGCATCCGAAGATTCCTTGCGACATACGGAGCCGTATCCCNGTTTGCGGTCGTCGGCCACNAATACACGCAACTGGCANTCGAAGTCATCCGCAATAGCANGATCTGGGCCGAAGCNATTNCAACGGACTGACGGGCGCCTGGCAGCCCGGCTGGCGCTTCGAGTTTCAGGCCTGAGCACTGCAAGCTTCAGGCAACGACAAAAGGGGCAGCCCGACATCCAAAGTGAACTGGAGGACAGACTAGGATTCCGGAGTGCGCGGCAGGACGCTAACCAAAGTACATGCCGCCATCGGTATTACGCAGCTTGTCCCGTGCAATGACCATGCGGTGCACCTCACTGGGACCCTCGCCAATACGCTTAACGCGAAGTTCACGATACCAGCGCTCGAGAGGCATCTCCTTAGCAACCCCCATACCGCCAAACATCTGAATCGCACGATCAACCACCCGACCGGCTGTNTCGGTTCCGTAAAGCTTGCAAACCGAAGCGTCGACTTTCGCAGGTTCCCCTGCATCCACCTTGGTGGCCGCGTCATATACCAATAGACGTGCCGCGCGTAGCTCAACCTCGGAGTCCGCGATCATCCATTGAATGGCCTGCTTATCTTCAAGCATACCGTCCCGGGTAGGACGTTGCTTAACCCACCCACAGGCCATGTCAAGCGCCTCCTGGGCCATACCGATACACCCGGCTGCGTAAGGAATACGCGCGTCCACTAGCCACGTCTGCGCAACATTGAAACCGCCCCCGACCCGGCCGAGCACATTCGCCTCTGGTACTTCGCAATCTTCGAGCACAATCTCGAAAGGAGACAACGCGCGAATCACGCCAATCTCGTTGAACCTAACCCCTTTAAAGTCATTCTCAACAATAAAGGCGGTAATGCCGGGCGGCTTACCTTCGCCACCATCGTCCGTACGGGCAAAAATAACGCCAAAATCGGCCCACTCCGCGCCGGTGATCCACATCTTGCGGCCATTGAGTTTCCAGACATCCCCGTGCTTCTCNGCTCGGGTCTGGATGTTGTTGCGCGGGTCCGATCCACCTGTAGGCTCTGTAATTGCGACAAATGCCGATTTCTTGCCCTCCAGACAAGGAATACCGTAACGCTCAATCTGGCTATCGGTTCCGCCCCAGATAATATTGGGCGGTCCGCCGCCAAATGCTCCNAGCGCTGGAGCATAGCCACCCAGGCGACACTTCGCCGACTCCTCGGCGATGATCACTCGGGCGAGTGCGCTGACCGAGTTACCGCCATGTTCCTCAGGCACGTTCAGACGAGTGAGTCCCATCTCCTCGGCGATAGCACGGAGCCGTTGGCGATCTTCAGGCGCACAACCTGTCGCATCATGCGGCAGCTTGTCCTCTATAGGTTTGACTTCCTCGCGCATGAAGCGGCGGACTTGATCCCGCATCAGGATCAGTTCTTCAGGCAAGGCAAATCCGTAGTGATTGGACGTCGACACGCTTGGACCCTCGTACGTTTGTGTTGTTTTAAGGCAGGCGAATACTACCCNTGATTCGAGCTGANCGGCCAAGGATTGACGTGTCGCACGGTACACCCATGACACGGGCGGCGGCTCCGTGCGAGGGCTCACTCGTTCCAGTGATCGACCAGAATCACACGCAAATTGGGCATAGTCTCGAGTCGCAGCACCTCTGCCTCGTCGCGTGGCAGCTTCAATCCGTTAGTCCAGATGTGTGCCGGTAACGGCTGCAGGTACTCGGCAAGGAATCCTGCGTAGGTATGAGGCGCGGAAACCACATGAATATCGANTGTTTTGACCACATCGCTAATGTCGGCTGCCCGCCGTGACAGTACTGGCGCCGCAGCGTCAGGATCGAACGCCGGCAACCACCAGCTGACCGCCAGGCCCTCGGCCGCGATGCGTTGCANCGCNCTAGCGTTCTTTGACTCAACGATCACCCGCGCGTCCAGGTCGTAACGTTGCATCAGCACAATCAGCCTTTTCGCCGCGGGNCGGGCGTTCCACCAGCTCAGATTCTTAAAATCNATCCAAACACGCGGTTTGCCTGGGAGACTGCCAAGCAGTTCNTCCAGCGTGAGGCCNCTGGCGCGGGCAAGCAAGCGATGGCGCACGTCAAATCGGTCTACACCCTGGTAGTAGACAACGTCGACTTCGATCCCTGGATACCGACTCAGGCCTTGCTTTGCCTTTGCAATCANATTGGCACGGTGCGTCCAGCGTTTGCTGTCAGGGTAATCAAACGCGNGGACTGTCTGNGTCTTGCACCAACTCTCGGGCGTTGCGGAGATGGCTAGGGCNAACATTAACAGCAGGGACCGGGACATGAGCGCACCCAAGCGNGACCCCTCAATTTTACACACGCCTACAGGCTCGAACATTCAGNTCGTTGCCCGGCTCTCAATCAGCTAGCATCGGAATCCAGAAACTCAAGACCTCATGCAGCGAGTAGGACGGATGCGGGGCCAAATCTGATCCCTTATATGCGCCGCCAAAGAATGCCGAAGTCCGTCAGCGCGTTATGACCAGGCTCAGCGGCAGAATCGTGGCCGGTGTATCGCACTTTCAGTTGCTGCAGTTTGTCGTGTGCAAGCGCAGTAGCAGCCGGCCGGACCGGTTCCGGCTGAGCACCNGGTGCATGCCCGACATAGATGACGTACCCACCTGGTCGAACGGCTTTCACCATCTCAACAAACCACCTTTCTCGCTCACGCTTGCATGTATGCAGGAAAACCGCGCATGCGAGATCAAACGATCCAGAAGCGACCACATCGGAGGACAACTTGCTGACATCGGCGCACACAAAACTGCTCNCCTGAGTACAAACACGCGCATGTTTAATCGCAACCGTCGAGAAATCGATACCCAGGACTGCCCAGCCATCGTCTTCGAGATACCTACAATTGCGTCCTTCGCCACAACCAAACTCAACCGCAGAGCCAACCTCAAGGCCAGCGACAAGTTCCACAAGCAAAGCCGCCGGCTCGGCACCAAACCGGCCAGGCGCTTCATGGTAACGAGCATTCCAGCGCGCCTGCTGACTTTTCTTCACTGCCCACTCCCNNCGATCTCGCATTGGGCTCCCNACCTTGATTAAATCAGCATCTGACACAAGACGGGAAGGGACAATGAGCAGTTCCCTCACGGGTACCTGGCGTAATCAGAATGGCTCTGAGCTCGAACTGAACGAAGCGGTCGATGGGACACTCACGGGGCGCTTTCTGTCACGCAAGGGCCGAGCCGCTGAAGGAACGCACTATAGTGTCGTTGGTGTCCATAACGGCGGAGTCGCGGCTTTCTTTGTAAACTTTCGGNACGGCGATGCAAACCTCGTTTCGATCACGAGTTTCAGTGGGCGCATTGTGGAGGAAGTACCACGTACATTGCATACAGTCTGGACACTTGCNCGGGAGTTTCAGGACAGTGCGCGAACNGANCCAACTCATGCNTGGAATGCCTTTCTGACGAACGCCGATGTGTTTACCGAGGTCTAAGTGCCGATCAAAGTGGCTCAGTCCCCGAACAGCACGCCACACGCATCAATGAAAGACTCTGGATGCAAACCCGAGCAAGGCCGCAACCGGGTGCTTGAACCGTTGCGAGGCGGTTTTGATCTTGTCGATCACCCAGTTGGATTTGGCCCAATTGATGTCTCTTGCCGCTCGAATCACATGTGCTTCATCGGGCACTGAATCAACAATGAGCAAGGGGTCGACTGCGATACAGGGGTCACCCACGGCGGGGCCAGATTGCAGTATCGAAACCAGCAGATGTCGGTTGGCCAGGCGGATCAGCTTCCACACATGGTTNGCAAGCTTATCCCAGATAAACGAAAGTTTGTTGGCAAACGCGATGTTGACGTCCCGGATCGAGACCTCCGACGGGTCGGCCATCTCCGCTGTCCGCGCATCCGTCTCNAAACACTGCAGGAACAAATGATACAGCGCGGNAGCGCGCTGGAAACAAGCGCGGCATCATTCTCCCGACAACGCGGTTGTTGGCTACGAGTTCATGCAGGAGGTATCCCGCACCACACCCANGCTACGGGAGGCAAAGACGTGTATATCGGCATGCCGTTATAGCCGAGGGCAATCAAAGACAAGTTCTGCACTGCGCTTTCCATCTCATCGTTCGTGACTTGTNGTGTGTAACTTCTCGTATGCTTCTGCTCATGTCCCGCCTGCAGATGCTAGCTAGAGAGATCGCGTGTGGCGGCANTGGAGGCCTGTCGGCAGGCATTAGGAACATAGCAGTATTCAGTCAACCAACCGGGTCGTTGACACCCCGTATTCTCCCCTTGGCGGACTATACGAACGTGTTTAAATGAACCTACCGGTTACGCATAGGGCCTCGGCGCCCGAACCCATGCCATTGGTGCCCTTAAGCTATGCCTTTCTTCGCATTCACAGACCCAAACACGCTGCCAGTAACTGTCTTGGGAGCACTTGACTACGACCAACGGGGCGACGCCATTGCCCCGCGCCGGCTCCCCGACTGGACCCGCAGTCAGGTGCCCCAGATGCTGGATGTGATGCTGCGGATGCCGTCGGGGGTACGCATTGCCTTCACCACGGACAGCCCGACGTTGAGTCTGCGGGTGAACACCACGCGGATGATTACTCCGCGAGCGCCCAGGCGTCCGGCAGTCTTCGATCTTGCGGTGGCAGGACGGGTGACTTCACAATCTTTCGACTGTGGCACACGGCTCCTGCTTGACCCCGACCGCCCAGATGAGTTCGAGGTGGAACGCGGCGAACCATACGATGTCAGNTTCAGTNTGCCCGATACTAGGAATGCAACGGTGTGCGAACTCTGGCTCCCGCACAACGCCTTTGTCGAACTCTACGGTATGACCATCGACGCTGGTTGTGAGCTGCACCCTGCCGTGCCCGCGGGACCGCACTGGGTGCACTACGGCAGTTCTATCAGTCACTGCATGGAAGCCGCGCAGCCAACGGGCACCTGGCCTGCCGTGGCTGCGCTCAGTGGTGGGGCTCGTCTGCATTCGCTGGGATTCGGAGGGCAGTGCCATCTCGACCCGTTTGTTGCCCGGACCATCAGGGACCTGAAGCCCGACTGCATCAGCATCAAGACCGGCATCAACATTGTAAATCTCGACTCCATGCGTGAGCGCGTGTTTGTGCCGNTACTGCACGGGTTTCTCGACACCATCCGGGAGAGCTGTCCTGACACACGGATCGCAGTAATTTCNCCTATCTNCTGCCCGAGTNCCGAGTCGCAACCNGGTCCTACGCGGCCAGATGCAGACGGTCGATTCCAGACTGTACCCCGTCCGCCCGAATTGACCGATGGTGCACTGACCCTGCAGCGCATCCGCTCGTTGCTCGCTNCAGCCGTCGAAGNGCGGCGCGCTTCGGACCCAAACCTCTGCTACGTTGACGGGCTTGAGCTCTTTGGTCAGGCAGATGCAGGTGACCTGCCCGATGATCTGCACCCCAATCCTGCAGGTTACCGGCGCATGGGCGAACGATTCGCCAGACTGGCGTTTGGCGACGGAGGTTTTTTTACATCCCTTGTGAATGGAGCGGCGACATGAGTGCAGCCAACGTGACCGTGATTCGAGATTTTGTGCAGGCCTGGTNCCGGCTGNATGTAGACGAACTCGTCAGTTTCTTCACCTCGGATGGGGNCTGGCACAACATGCCACTTGAGCCGATCGCGGGANAGGACAAGCTNCNCCAAACCATCGCAGGNACCATACGCAACTGGAGCGACGTCGAATGGGACCTGACCCACATCACCAGCAATGGCGATGTGGTCATGGCTGAACGCGTCGACAGAATGACAATTGATGGCAAGGCGGTTGTTCTGCCCTGCGCGGGCGTATTCGAGCTACGCGACGGGAAAATCGCTGTTTGGCGCGACTACTTCGACCTCGCAAGCTTCACGCGGGCAAGCGGTGCGCCCTGAACATACCACCCAGCCAGTATTCTAGGCGTTCGCGCGATCACTGCGGCGCATCTAAGCACATCGCGTATTATCGGGCGTCTTTCGACTTCGACAGGACAGGCCATGGAGATACTGGACTGGGAATGTGCCGGCGCTATGCCACTTTTGTACAAAGAGTTACAGTCGCTCGGGCTGGAAACGAACATCGCAGAACTCGAGGCGTTTGGCTACACGATCATTCCACCTGAGAAGATCGGTCCGGACGGCTATCACGTCGAGCTCCGTGAAGCGCTGGAATCGGTGGTTGCTGACCGCTTCGGCTCTCTGAACCATGACATGGCTCGCTGGGACGACGTCAACGACAATCTGCGCTTCCTCCTTTGGGAAGACGCGGTGTTCGAGAAAATGAGCTATAACCCTGCCGGTCTCGGGCTTGCCCAGTACCTGCTCGGCACAAACTGCATCCTAAGCCTTTGTAACGGCTGGGTTAAGGGCAGCGGCGAAGCCCGTACAGGCATCCACGGTGACTACATTGACCCAGGTCCTGACGCGCAGCCAGGTATCAACGTCAACGCGAACGTGCATTACTTCCTGACCGACTACAACAAGGACGAGGGTGCGATCTCCTTTCTCCCCGGAAGCCATCGCTGGCGGCATCAGGCGAGCCCGTCGGAGTCGAAATACTGGGCCGACCGGGCACATGCCGTCGATGCAAGGGCTGGCTCTGCAGTCGTCTGGGGCAATCACACTTGGCATGGCTCCTATCCACGCAAAACCGCAGGCGTTCGCATGGCCCTGCAGTACGAGTACATGCGCCCGCGCTACCAGCCGCAGGAGCCGTACCGCGAAACCACAACCCAGTCTGCACTGGACCGCAACACCCAGCGCTTTGCCGGCCTAATGGACGTTTATGGTCCATTCCCGTTCGGCAAGAGCGACCGCAATGCTGACGGCCGCGCCTTGCAGGCACCGCCTGGCACCGGTCACGGCAGGGGCAACGCCGACAACTACTGCAGTCTGTTTGACATAGAACCAGCCGCAGGCCGCACAACGATCCGCCCTCAATATGATTACTTCGATCATGACGGTCGGATGGCAACCACACGCCGGGCCGAGTTCATGGAAGCAGCGAACGCCAAAAAAGCGGAGAGTGAGAGCCTCTGACTCGAGCCGTGAGCACTGCACCACCTGACCTCTGCGGGTCCAGAGCTGGGGTCTGCGTAAAGCCCGCTAAGCTGCCTCCAAAGATTGACACAGGCGTCCCAGCAAATGGGCGCTACTGGTCGAAGTAAAGGTCGTAGTGCAGCGCGCAGCCGGGATTGAACGGGGCCCCACATGCCGTACAGGTTGAGTTGCAGCTCAGGTACTCGTCCACAGTAAGCTGATGCCCGCAAACACCACACAACACGGCAGGTTCATCGAATCGTGTTCTGGGCCAAACAGAAGGTTCATGCCCGGCCACTGCCGCATGGCAGTCGAAACAGGCATACCACGCGCCGCAGCAGGCAAACCTGACTGCAATCACATCAAGGCGGCTGTGCCAGTGTCTGCAGCGCGTTTGCAGGTCAACATCAAGGCCATACACCGCAACACCGTGGAGTACTCGAGTCATCCTGCACTAAGCATCTTGCGCAGCTCGCCGCCGTCGAAGAATGAGCCAGCGCAGGTCCCGCAGACTTCGGATGTGACGAGCTCCGGCTGTTCGGACTCCTCCTGATCTAGTCTTGAGAAGCGCCGTGTACCTTCAACGTAGACCATCTCGTCAGAGCCGCCGACGCTTTTGCTGGCCAGACCCAAACTGGCGCCCTCCAGTAACTCCCTGGCTCGCTCGAGTTGGGGATAGCGGAGCCAAATGCGACCGCAGTTGTCACAACCGTCTATCTCGCTCCATATGTGATCCACAAGCGCCACGTCCGCTCTGCATTGCGGGCCCTCCATGGGTGCCTCCGTCCCGGAACTCGCTACCCAAGCATACGGGCACGCCGCCAGAGTGCAAATCAACACCGATTCTAAACGGCCACTCGCACTACTGGAACCTCGATCTATAGATGCTGCGAAAGTCCGCCGTCAACCGGGAAGATCTGTCCAGTGACCCACTGCGCACCCGACCCCGCAAGCCATACCGCGAGTGGTCCCACATCATCGCCGCCGCCCTCGCGTTTAAGCATCGTAAACCGGACCGCGCGGGATGCGTTCTCATCTGTGTGATCAATGCGATCACGCATCCAGTCCATCCAGCCCAGCTCGATCGCATTCACGGTTATCCCATCCGGCCCCAGCTCCTGAGCCGCGGCGCGGGTCAGATTCACAATTGCGCCCTGCGCTGCGCTGTAGGCAGTGCTGTTAGCGACGCCACGTTCACCCAGTACGCTCGTCGTGAGGATGATCCGGCCACCCTTGCCGGCTTGTTGCATGAGCCCTGCCGCGGTGCGCAATGCCGCAAAGGCAACGCCGAAGTTTGCCGCCATNACAGCNTTTGCGGTGGCAGGGTCAGTCTCGCCCAGCCGCGCAGCCTGAAAGTTGTCNGTGCCAACGGCCAANANATCNATGCCGCCCAAGGACTCTGCAGCGCTGATTACCCTGGCGCTTACGTCNGCGCTCCCGAGAATGCCCGCGCAGGATGCACCCCCGCGCTCCATTCCNTGTGCGAGCGCGGCGCCCGCTGGTGCCTCACTGTCAACCACTACTGCGCGAAGGCCAGTCAGATCGAAATGATCACTCATGNCCNGTCCTCCAGATCATGGCGTGGCGCGAACTCCACTGGCCCCAGTCCCCCAGCAAGTCCTCCTCCATCGATAATGAAAGACTGGCCGGTGACGTAGCGTGACGCATCCGAAGCCAGATAAACCGCAAGCGGCCCGAGTTCCCACCATTCGCCGATGCGCCGAGCNGGTATGCGCGCGCCGCGCTGANCTCGAATTTGTCGTTCACGATCATCGNTGGCCTCGTCCTGGGCCACAAAGCCCGGCACGATNCTATTGACCCGAATCCCATGCGGCGCAAGCATAGTAGCCGTGCTCTTCACCAACGACAGCTGGCCACCCTTGGCCGCCGGATAGGCGAAGCTCCGGTTTCCTCTCATAGCCGTGCCAGAGGCAGTATGNATGATGNCGCCGCCTTGGCCACGATCAACCATGTAGCGGGCGGCGGCTCGCGCACAGTAGAAGTTACTCTTGAGATTGGTCGCTAGCACGGTTTCGAAAGCTTCGTCGGGATACTCCCAGAACTCCCAGTTACCGCTCACGCCGCCGCCTCCAGCATTGGCGATCATGATGTCGATCTGACCGTAGGCCGCGACACATTCACCNACCATCGCATCCACTCGCGCGGAATCGGTAACGTCACACTGGAATTGCTGAGCTTCGCCNCCAGCGGCAGTAATCTCCTCAACAGTGGCGTCAATCTGGGCCTCAGTGCGCGCCGCTACCAATACCCGGGCACCCGCCTGCGCCAGTGCCTTGGCCATGGCTTTGCCCAGACCGCGTCCCGCGCCGGTTACGACGGCGGCACGTCCATCGAGTCTCAATTCGTCGAGCATGATTCACTCCTTTAGCGCGAATACTTTACGCATCTANGCAAAGGCAGAGCAAACGCGCCCTGAGGGAGCCANGCGATGCGTATACTCCAAGCTCCTGTCACGACGGCGGATGGCTCTCATTCCAGACTCGCCACAACACGGAGACATTCCTTGATCGATCTCTACACCTGGCCAACACCCAACGGGCGCAAGATCTCAATAGCGTTGGAGGAGTTTTGCGTGGCCTATGAAGTCCACTCCATCAACATTGGCAAAGACGATCAGTTTGCTCCTGAGTTCCTAGCGATCAGCCCCAACAACAAGATCCCTGCAATAGTGGAGCGTGACTCGGGTCGCTCCATCATGGAGTCTGGCGCTATTCTGGTCTGGCTGGCTGATGAGCATCAGCAATTCCGGGGCGATGATTGGTATGTGACGATGGAGTGGTTGATGCTGCAAATGGGCGGCGTTGGTCCAATGCTCGGGCAGGCCCATCACTTCATGCGCTTCAACCAGGGCAAAGCACCCTACGCGGAGGAGCGCTATGGGAATGAGGCCAGCCGCTTGTACCGTGTGCTCGACAAGCGCCTTGCGGACCAGGAGTACCTGTCAGGCACCTATTCGATTGCCGACATAGCCACCTGGCCGTGGATCTCCCGCTATGAGTGGCAGGGCATCGACTGGGTCAACTATCCTAATCTCAAACGATGGTATAAACAGATCGCCGCGAGGCCCGCGGTACAGGCCGGTTATGACGTGCCCACGAAGGTGAACGAGATACCAATACCCAATTAATTACAGAAGGTTACAGATCAATATAAATGTTAATTCGAGGCTATCCTGCGGCCTCTGTACACACCTCTGGAGAGTCTGCACCAGAGGCTCACGAGCAGCGCCCCCAAACATTAGAAGTCCATTCCCCGGGGCACGCCGGAGGTATCGATAGCCTGGATCCGCGCCAGCCGCTCGGCCGTCCTCGCAGCCTGCTCGGGTGTATCTCTTGGCCCTCCCCATCCAACCAGCTTCGCGTATTCCCTGTGTTCAGCCAGGAACTCCGGATAATCGTCGGTCTTGCATGTCTCGCACAGCTTCAGGAGATCGTCAGTAGTGATAGTCTCACGCATCTCCTTCCAGCGACCCTCCAGCGACAAAGCATGCAGCTTCATGCCCAACGCCTCTAGGCCGTGCATCTTCAGTACGCGGTGATAGGTCCGGGTTGAGCCATAGAAATGCAAAGGCACACGGAAGTTGTCCACAGCGCGCATGATGTCTTCTTCCGTATCACCCAGCGCCAGGTACCCACTCACCGCGATGTCTATATCGTCCCAGGTGCGCCCGGAGCGTTCGAGGCCAATTTTGATGTTGGGCAGCATCACGTCTCGCATATAGCGGTCGGTCATGATGCCGCCATGGGGCAAGATGCCGTCGGCTAGCTCACCAGCAACGCGTGCCATCGCATCCCCAACTACTGCAAGGTAGATCTTGGGCCGTTCGAACTCGATCGGACCAGGGTTAAAGTTAGGCGTCATCAGCGTGTAGCGATATTCCTTACCCAAGAACTCGGGCGTGGTTCCGTCCTGCCAAGAATCCCAAATAGCGCGAATCATCTGAATATATTCGCGCATACGGGTCGCAGGCGGACTCCAAGTTCCACCAAAGCGCCGCTCGTTATGGCCTTTGACCTGTGAGCCAAGCCCAAGCACAAATCGGCCTCCGGACGCCTGCTGAATATCCCAGGCCTCCATTGCCAAAACCATTGGCGAGCGGGGGAAGGCAATCGTGACCCCGGTCTGCAGTCCAATCGACGCAGTATGGGCACCGGCCAGAGCCATGGTCACCATCGAGTCGTGCGCCAGCTCGCCACAGGTGACGTAGTCATACCCGGCCTCCTCGGCCTTGACCGCACCTTCCCAGGCCTTCCCCGGCCAACCGCCAATCCCCGTTCCTACTTTCATACTCTCTCCCACCTGGCTCGACTGTTGGGCGAGCCGGCCTGTCGCTGTTACAGCTGCGCGGCCTAGATATAGGCGCTTACAACCGCATCGCGTGCCAAACTCACCTTAACGGCACATCACCTGGCCGCCATCAATCGTCAAAGCCTGACCGGTCATGTAGCTTGCTGCGCGCGAGGCGAGAAACACTGCCACGCCACGCAGTTCCTCAGGGTCGCCAAAGCGACGCATCGTCTGACCGTCGGCAGGGACCTCATTACCGTCAGCGTCCTGCCAGAGAGCGGCAGCAAACTTGGTCTTGAACAGGCCAGGACACAGGGCATTCACGCGCACGTTGTGCGGGCCATATTCCGCCGCCAGATTTCGCACGAGCGCCAGATCCGCTGCTTTCGAAATCGCGTAAGCGCCCAGCACCGTGGACGCGCTAAACGCGCCGTTGCTTGAAGTAATTATGATCGTGCCGTCGTTCTTCTCGACCATGTCCGGCAGGACCATGTGACACAACCAATGGTTAGACTTGACATTGCTTGCGAGCGTCTTGTCGAACGCTGAATCTGGGATCTCGGAAGACGGCCCGTAGAAGGGGTTGACGCCGGCATTGCAAACCAGGATATCAACCTTGCCTAGCCTGGCATGGGTTTGATCCACAAGATTCTGGAGTTGTTCTTTGTAGCCAATGTTGCACGCGATAGCGATGGCCACCTCTTCGCCACACATCTCGTTGATCTCTGTGGCCGTCTGCTCGCAGACATCCTCTTTACGTGAAGAAATGACCACCTTTGCGCCGGCTAGCGCCAGCCCTTCAGCAAGCGCTCGCCCCATTCCGATACTGGAGCCCGTGAGAATGGCAACTTTGCCGGTCATATCGAACATTGAGAGATCTGGCATCTTGGTTTTCCTCATTTGGTTTGAATGGTGTTGTTGTTGGCGAGTTAGCTCAGATCCAGCCCTGAGCGCGCGCGGCTTCGTCGCGGACCAGTTCCGGCGCGCCCAGCAGTTGCCGATTAGAGCCAATCCGCTTGAACCAATAATGCAGCCCCAGTAGGTCTGTAAAACCCATGCCACCGTGCACCTCAGTTGCCGTGCGCGAGACGAACTTGCCTACTTCAGCAAGGTGAGCCTTGGCATGGCAAATCATGACGCGCGACTCTTCAGGGATATCCGCCACCGCGTGGGCGGCGTACCAAACCAGACCCCGGCAGGGTTCAAGCTCGGCTGACATCTCTGCGCACATATGCTTGACAGCCTGAAATGAGCCAATGACGCGATTGAACTGTTTGCGATCCCGGGCATAAGCAATGGCCTGCTCGATCATCGCTTCGCCGGCGCCCAGCGTATCGGCCGCAAGAATCAGCCGGCCGACATCCACGGTCTTACGGAGCGCTTCATCTGTCGCCGACGAACCCGGCAGGAGCTCCGCGGGCGTATTTAGCAAGACAATCTCTGACACAGTACGGGTCCGATCAACAGTCTTGAGTCTGGTTCGGGTCAGCCCGGACGCATTCGCCGCCACGAGGTGCAGCGCCCCGGTTGCGTCCGCAATCAGGAACTGATCAGCATCCTGTCCATCAAGCACAAACATGGCCTTACCGGTGAGTTTGCCTCCACCCGCGACAACCCCTTCGGTTTCGCGACGCCCCACATGTTCACTCACGCCCACGCCAAACACCGCCTCGCCGGCCGCAATCTGTGGCAACCAGCGTTCCTTCTGCTCGTCGCTGCCCGCAGCCATAATCGCATTCGGCGCCATGACTGCAGAAGCCACGAAAGGAATAGGCGCGATTGCTCTACCGAGCGCTTCAGCAGTCAGGGCCGCCTCGAGAAAACCGAGCCCAACGCCGCCATACGTCTCCGGGATCAGTAAGCCATGTACGCCAAGCTCCGCGAGCCCGGACCAGACTGCGGGCTGCTTAGTGCTGCCGTCCGCCGCGGTGTCACGCACCAGGTCCAGGGGGCAGGTTTCCTCGAGGAAACGGCGAATACTGTCTGCCAGCATCCGTTGTTCTTCCGACAGCGCAAACTCCATCAGATGCCCCGCTCGTCAAACTTCGGTTCCTTGGGCATGCCCAGCGCGCGCTCACTGATCATGTTCTTCTGAATCTGTGCTGTGCCGCCGCCAATGATCAATCCGAGGTCCATCATGAAACGTTGCTGCCAGAAACCCTCATCGCGCAGATAGGGACTCTCGTCATACAGCAGGCCAAGTTCACCCATCAGGTCAATTGCCATAGATGCCATCTGATGGTTCAGCTCGCAGCCCATCAGCTTGGTAATCCANCGAGGCAGCCCTGCATCTTCACCCTTGAGCTGGTGCGAGAGNACGCGGTAGCCGTTGAACTTGAGCGACAGCATCCGCGCTTGCAACTGCAGCAGGCGGTCTCGATANGTCGGATGCTCCATCAATGGAACGCCGTCGACGGTTTCNCGTTTCATCATCTCGACGATGTNGCGGAAGCGATTTTCCGCCTGGTTAGGGTCACCAAGACTGGTACGTTCGTATTTGAGCGTGGCATTAGCGACGAACCAGCCTTCGCCGCGTCGCCCCACGATTTGATCGGTTGGCACCCGCACGTCCGTAAAGAAGACCTCNTTNAACGTGGCATCACCCGTCATGGTGACNAGCGGCCGAACCTCGATCCCCGGCGTATCCATCGAGAAAATGAGATAGCTAATACCCTGGTGCTTGGGTGCATCCGGTTCGGTGCGTACGAGACAGAAGATCATGTCCGCGTACTGTGCTCCNGAGGTCCANATTTTCTGCCCATTGATGACAAAGTCGTCGCCGTCGACCACCGCACGGGTGGACAGTGACGCGAGATCCGAACCCGAGCCCGGCTCCGAGTAACCCTGACACCAACTGATCTCGCCGCGGATCGTCTTCGACACCCAGGTTTTCTTCTGCTCCTCCGTGCCCAGCTCCAGAATGGTTGGCACTAAGCGCGGATCGCCGTCGTGGCCGGGACGCACACCCGCCTTGGCGAATTCTTCGCCTATGATGTGGGACTGCANGACGTCGGGTTCTGCCCCGTAGCCGCCATATTCCTTTGGTATGGTGCGTGCGGCATAGCCATGTTGGATCAGCAGTTGCTGCCAGGCACGGGCGTGCTCGTCAGCTTTTCCACGTGCAGCCCCAGTGGGTGCTTTGTCCCCATTGGCGGAAATGAAGTCCCGGACCTCCTGCCGGAACGTCTCGTACTGTTCGCTGTATGCGAGGTCCATGTCAGCCGATGCCCTGTCATTGCAGTGTCCCGTCCGATCCTACTACAGCGCCCTGCATGGTGCGTGCCGCACAGCTCTGCAGCAAGCACCTGGCTGCCGGTATGATCGACNTCTCTGCAATACTGGAGCACCCCGTGCATTTACTCACCGATGATCAGTTTGAGGCGTTTCTAACCGACGGCTTTGTGATCCTCACACCGGAGGTGCCGGNGGCTACTCACGACCACTATTACGCGAGTGCCCAGCAACTCTACGCCAAGGCTGCACTGCTTGGACCTGANCGGATGCCTGGTACCAATCACCTACAGTTGCTGGGCGACAACCTGCCGGGTCTCGTCCCAAGGTTGACGGAACTGTTCGAGGACCCGGTGCTGATGGGAGCGCTCACGAGCATCCTGGGGGAGGACTATGTGCTGCACCCGCACTGTTTCTGCCACCGAAGCGGAGCAGCAGACCAGGCTTTTCATCANGATGGGAACCTGCCCTGGAACGAGCGNGGCCATTACCGATCCCATCGNCCCGANTGGGCGATGATCTTCTACTACCCACAGGCAGTAACTCAGGAACTTGGCCCGTCAGAGGTAGTGCCAGGCACGCAGTACTGGACCCGCAACAGCGAAAAATCGGACGGCACCTGGTACGCCGGCGATCCGATGGACCGTGACCTCGACCGCGCGANCCTCGCCAGCGACAACCTCCGCGACCGAGATGAGGCTATCCAGCGCTCAGTCGACAAGATTGGTGTACCCAATTTGCGCCGCCATTTTGTAACAGTACCCAAAGGCAGCTTCCTGCTTGCCAACTACGACATTGTGCACCGAGGCAGCCGGACTCTATCTGGTCACCCAGACCGGTTCATGTACAAGTTTTACTACGCCCGTACGCGGGAGCCACTCGCCCCTTCCTGGGACTCTAGACGCCCTAAGCCAAGACTGGGCAGCGCTCGATCGGAACTGCAGCCGGTTGCCGAGCAGATCTGGTCTTGGTGCAAAGGCGAAGTACCTCACGCTGCTCAAGGCGTACAGCGGTGTCCCCCAAGCGCAGATGAAGCTACCCGCATTGCCTGGGCCTATCGAGCCGGGCTTGCTGCACGTCACGGTAACGAGCTTGCGCTCGCGGATTTGCTCGAATGGCTTGGCGAGGAAGAAGAGTCCCTGCGGCGCGCCGCCGGTTACGGATTGCGCCAGGCCGGTGAACCGGCCTGCCACGCGCTTGCTCAAGCCTGTCAGGCTGAGCGTGCCGGTACCCGCCGGTACGCAGCGTTTGCCCTGGGTAACGCCTCGACCGCAGCCAGCGCCGAGGCTGCCAAGGCGCTCATCAACATCCTTGCCCACGACAGTGACGATCTGGCGCGCTCAAATGCAGCCTACGCCCTAGGTCATCTTGTACGCAGGTCGGGTCCCGCGACGGTACCGATTGTCACCGCGCTACTTAAGCACGTCATGCCCGGCGCTGAACCCATCAACACTCACGGCGGCGGCATGCCACGCTCCACAGTGCGCGAAAGCGCCGCCTACGGCCTGCTGCAAGCGGCAGTAAACGGTGCTCTTGCAGAACAGCACATCGACGCAATACTGCGGGATGTGCTGTTTGCAGATGAAGATCGCTACGTGCAGGGTCTACTGACGGAGGCAATAGTGCGAGCGCCTCTAACCACCGCGCAGCTGCTCCAACTAAGCCGGAGTTTGGCCTGTCGGCGCCACTTTACTGAGCCCACCGCTGCGTGATGTGGAACTTTGCGCCAAGGTAGGCGGGTCTAGCGGTAGACCGGCACCGTTGCGCTCTTCCACCTGCCCCTGGCCGTCAGCCATCGGCCAGTAGGACTTCAGAGCTCCGGGATGGGCCGCGCCATTACCTCGTCGCTGGCGAAGGCCTGTTCTAGCGCATTAGCAATACTAAGCAGACGGTGGTCACCGTACATAGGGCCTACAACCTGGATGCCAAATGGCGTACCCAAGTAGTCGAGCCCGCATGGCAACGCGACAACCGGGTGCCCGACAACCGTCAATGATGCAGTCAGCGCGAGCCAGGCCATGTAGTTTTCAACTGGTCGACCATCGATCTCCTGGGGATTCGCGTACTTCCAGGGAAACGGAAGCACAGAGACGCCAGGCACCAGAACAACATCGAACCGATCGAACAGCGCAGCGAAGTTGCGGAACAGCTCAATCTGCCGCCGCCTTGCCCTGGCGATACTCGCCATCGGCGTGGCGAGTGCACTATTGTAGGTCGCAAGGACGTTTGGATTCACCTCATCATCCCAGTCCTGCACCCGGTCGCTGTATTGACTGACAAACACATCCTGACGCAGATGCCAGTCAACCTCTGGTGCATCGATGAGGTCGGCGGGCGCCGGGTCACAACCTGCCACCAGCGCGGAAATACGCCTAATCCGGTCCTCGAACAAACCCCTCACCTGCTCCGATACCAGCACGCCCCCCAGATCAGCACTCACCCCAACCCGAAGTGTTCCAAGGTCAATCTCATCAAGCTTTCTGAACTTCTTCGCATCTAGAGGAAAGGCCATGGGGTCGTCGCGCGAAGTGCCTGTGCGCTCGGCAATCACAGATAGGAGCAGCGCTGCATCGCTAACCGTCCTTGCAATGGGTCCCTGCAGGCTGTAGTGCGTGTGAGTGGTTGTACGCTCCTCGTTTGGAACCACGCCAGGTGATGCTCGATAACCCACCACGCCACAGTAGGAAGCCGGGATGCGCAGGCTACCTCCATGATCGGAGCCGGTCGCGAGCGGAACCATCCCGGCACTAACTGCCACCGCAGAGCCACCGGATGAGCCACCACATGTGCGTTCCGGAGCAAACGGATTGCCGGTTGCACCGAACAGACGGTTAACAGTATTGGCACCGATACTGAACTCAGGGATGTTGGTCTTGCCGATCACAATGCCGCCAGCGGCACGAATACGTGCCACGATTCCGGCATCCGCTGCGGGCACGTCGTGCTCGTGTAGCGGGCTGCCGAGTGTGGTCGGAATGCCCTCAGTACGCTGGTTATCCTTAATCACTACAGGCAGGCCTTGCAAGACACCAATGTGTTCTCTGCGGGCACGGCGCGCGTCCAGCGTCTCCGCTTCAGTCAGTGCGCGCTCCGCTGCCAGAGTAACCACTGCGTTCAGTTCGGTATTAACGGCTTCAACTCTTGCCAGCGACGCACTGACCAGTTCGCGAGTGGAAACCTCACCCCGCATTATCACGGCCAACGCGTCACAGGCGCTCAGTGCCGTCAATTCCATTACACACTCCAGCTCAACTGTTATCGGGGCAGTCGCTCGCCCGCATCGGACATTGCCACAGAGTGGGTCCGGGCACTATGCTCACCCTATGCCCGGAGCCGGATGCTGACCCTATGCGAGAGCCAACAGACATCTGCACTGCATGAGTCCCATTATTGCAGTTACCGGCGGGACCTCGGGTATTGGTGCTGCCACAATCGAACGCCTGCAGGCAAAAGGCGCCGAGATTCTGAGCCTTGATGTACATCAGGATAATCGCGACGGCATCACCTCCATCTACTGTGACCTGGCGGACAAAGAGTCCATTCAAGCCGCTATTACTCAGCTTCCGCCNNGCCTTGATGGGCTAGTGAGCGTTGCCGGGGTTGCGCCGGGATCAACGTCCCCNGCGGTCATCATGGCCGTCAACTTTCTGGGAATGCGCGCGTTCATAACGGGCGCGCTGCCACGGGTACGCGACGCCGGCGCGGTAGTAATTGTTGCCTCCAGCGCNGGGCGCGATTGGCGTGAGGAACCCAGGGTNGCGAATCTGCTGGCAACGAGCGGCATGACGTCCGGCGCCGAATGGCTCCAGGCCAATCCAGGCTGGGAGAACGAGGCCTACAAGTTCTCAAAACAATGCGCGGCTGCCTGGACTTACCCTGCAGCAGGCCTTGGTCGAGAGCGTCAGGTCAGGGTGAATACAGTTAATCCGGGTATCGTCGAAACTAAACTCTCACCACAATTCCGCAACATGCTGGGCAACGAACATTATGACTTCATTATCGATCAGAGCGGGCGTGCGGGGCGGCCCGAGGACATTGCGGAGGTCGTCGAGTTTCTTGTTGGCAGTGATTGCGGCTGGCTCAACGGTGTGGAGCTGACCGTAGACGGCGGTTACTATGCCGGCGTGCTGGGGGGCTGGGCCAAGCCATGGCAGTGATTCGACCCCANACCAGAGCGCCTCACAGGTCGCCCAGCACCTCTTCGGGATGGTCCGCCGCCTTAACCTTCGCATAGGCCTTTCTGATGGTGCCATCCGCCCCAATCAGGTAACTGACGCGGCTGGCTTTGCCCGCATCGACGTTGGACGCGGCACCATAGGCCACCGACACCTCAAGCGACTCATCGCAAAGCAGATCAAACGGGAAAGCCTGCTTCTCATGGAAGCGCTTGTTCTTTGCCGGAGGATCGTTGCTGATCCCCAATACGACGGTATTGCTCTTTTCAAAATGCTGGATTCGATCACGGAATCCCTGGCCTTCCTTAGTTCATCCCCCGGTTGAAGCCCGCGGGTAAAACCAGAAAATCACATTCTTCCCCGCAAAGTCAGCCAAGCGGACGGTTTCTCCATCCTGGTTCGGCAGCTCGAATGCCGGCGCCTTATCACCTTCGTTCAGCATTGCTGGAACTCCTCGCGAATGTCGTTGGCCTCGCCAACCAACCCAATGAGCTAGCTCTTGTAACTATCCTTACCTTCGTGCGCACCATCACGCCACTTGAGCGCGTCTTTCAGGCCGTCTTCCATCACCCGATCACGCCATTCAAAAGAATACTCGGTGAACTGGGCCATGGCATCATGTTCGGTTGAAGAACGAACGGAAGAGTAGATCCCCATATTCTCGTAAAAGCGATTCATGTTGACCTTGAGAATAGCCAGATGGTCCGCAGACATGATGCCAAGCCGGTCGGCAAAGGCAATCGTGCGATCTTCAAGCTCCGATTCGGGCCAGGCATAGTTGATCATGCCGATCTTCTCGG
Source organism: Gammaproteobacteria bacterium (assembly GCA_002714125.1). Next base: position 9,692 of record PAWP01000036.1, on the reverse strand, counting down.
CCTCGACGCCGGAGATGTACTCGCCCGTGTATGAAAGCTCCTTCGCCTTGCGCATGCCAATGACGAGCGGCCAAATCACCCCGTTGCGGGCAACGCCAAGGCCCCGATGACCCGGGTGCCCAATCTTGCAGTCGTCCGCTGCGACCACCAGATCCGCCATCATTGCAAGCTCACAACCTCCCGCCGCCGCATAGCCGTGCAGCTGCGCAATCGTCACCTTAGCCATGTTCCAAAAGTACATCTGAACGTCTGTAATGACCTGCATGCTTGTGCGGATGCCCATCATCAGGGTCCGCTGCTTCTCGTCCTGAGTGGTGTAGCGACGATTCTTGTCGCTGCGCGAAGGGGTCAGATCGTAGCCAGCGGAAAAGGCCCGCCCCGCGCCCCGCAGAACAATGACCCGAGCGCTGTGATCAGCCTCCAGATCATGCAAGACGTCGTTCAGCTCACGGTACAGGTCGCCCGAAAGCGCGTTCAGCTTTTCCGGTCGGTTGAGAGTGANGCGTGCAACCCGGCCGTCTGTCCCGACGCGGTCCACAAGGAGGTTTTCGTAATCAGCCATGAGTTCTGACCTAATNAATGTTGTTTGCTTTTGGGGCGGAGCATACCCGAATCCGGCTCCAGGCAGCGCCAGGTGACGTCAGTTTACGGGGGCATCAGGCGGCAGCACCTTGCCCGGATTCATGATGTTCTGCGGATCAATCGTCCGCTTGATCGAACGCATCAAATGTACCGCGCCCGGGCCGTGCTCGAGTTCCATGTACTCGGTTTTGCCGTAGCCAATGCCGTGCTCGCCGGTACAAGTTCCCCCCATATCGAGGGCCCGCCGAATGAGTCTGTCGTTCACTTCATGCGCACGCTGCATGTCGGCCGGGTCTTCGGGGTCAACCAGCAGCAGCAGGTGGAAATTGCCGTCGCCGGCGTGTCCCACAATGGGTGTCACAATGCCCGCCTCATCGACGTCGCGCTTGGTTTCCGTGATGCACTCGGCGAGGCGTGAAATCGGTACGCAGACATCGGTCGGCCAGCCCTGCGCGCCCGGCTTGATCGCAAGTGCNGCGTAGTAGGCATCGTGCCTAGCCTGCCACAATTCGTTCTGATCCTCCTGTTTGGTAGACCAGCGGAACTCTCCACCACCAAACTGGCTGGTCAGCTCGGCAGCCAGTTCGCTCTGCTCCTCGACTCCGGCATCTGTGCCATGAAACTCGAAGAAGAGAGTTGCCTGCTCCGGGTAGTCCAGCTGGCTATATCGGTTGACTGCCGCCATCTGGACGTCATCCAGTAGTTCTATCCGCGCCACCGGTATCCCATATTGAATGATCGCGATCACCGAGTTAACTGCGCCCTCAAGTGTTTCAAAGGAACAGACCCCGGCTGCATGGGCCGCGGGCAGGCCATAGGCCCGCAGCTGCACCTCGGTAATGACACCAAGAGTACCTTCTGAACCCACAAGCAGGTGAGTCAAGTCGTAGCCTGATGCGGACTTGCGCGACCTGCCCCCTGTTTTGACCACCTCGCCATTGGGCATGACAGCTGTCAAGCCAATGACGTTCTCCTTCATCGTGCCATAGCGCACCGCATTGGTGCCGGATGCGCTTGTCGCGGCCATACCCCCAAGGGTTGCATCAGCACCGGGATCGACCGGAAAGAAGATGCCGTGCCGTGCGAGTTCGGCATTGAGCTGCTTTCGCGTCACACCGGCCTGCACGCGACAGTCAAGATCCTCTGGGTTGACCTCCACGACTTCGTTCATCATTGAGAGATCGAGGCAAACCCCGCCCTGCAAGGCAGCAACGTGCCCTTCAAGCGAGGTGCCCACACCGAAAGGAATCAACGGCGTTTCGTTGCGCGCGCATTCTTTCACCACTGCGGCTACTTCTTCAGTGCTCTTGGCATAGACCACAACGTCGGGTGGGCTCGGTGCATGAAATGATTCATCGTGCCCATGCTGTTCGCGTATGTCGGCGTTGAACACTGCCCGATCGGCAAACATGTCCTTAAGCTGCTGGTGCAGTTTGTTCATCTGAAACTCCCGTTGGGTGGCCCAATGGTGAAACATGCCAACGCTCGGCGCAATTCGGATCTTGCAAAATCTTTGTACAAATAAATCTGCATCCGCGTTCAGTACGCTTACAATCCTCCGCCATATCAGACGGTTGCAGTATCCAGGCAATTGCCCTTGTCATAGCAAGGCTCATCGTCGTTCTAGCCGGCGGAGAAGCAATTCTTCGCTTAGTACAGTTTACCCACCAGGCTCAACGCATGGTGCAAGGTCTGCTCTAGCGCCATCCTAGCTTCAGTTGGCACCTGGTGCGAAACTGACAGCGCAACACTATTCTGCCAATGGGTACTTGACATCTGCCGGGCGCCGCCTGGTGGCGAAGCGACTCGCAAAAAAGGTCTGGCTTGGAAGCACCGACGTGCACGGACGAGCCATGGGCCATCGACACCTCGCTGACCGCCTGCCAGCTCACGACAGCNCCGCCACCTGAAAGGAGACCATTTGAGCCACCTCTACGNTCCAGGTCTCACCTGNACCAGTACGGCTCGTAATNNCGGCGTGGCCAATGAGATCGCCATGGCCATCACTCGTTGCCGCGGAACGTGTATCAACAATGTCTAATCGGTCCACTGCGGCAACCTGAAAGAGCAACACCAGTTAGCCGCTAAGTACCGCCGCAATGCCTGTTGTCCTATACATGAAACTGATTTGGGGAATGTATTGTCGTCAAGAACCCTGAACCTGTCGAAAATCTTGGATAAAGCTTACCGGTTCGCGCAGGCAGGACAACGCGCGACGCTTAAGTAGACCGTATTGATCTACTCACACTACTCGTGGAAATCTAAGTAATTCGACGCGCGAGTGGTTCGGTTTACGAACGCTAGCTAAGCAATCCTGGCACAGGAAAGCGCTCGCAGAACGCCTGTACCTCGGCGTTGATCTGACCCAGCTTCGACTCATCTTCAGGCGCGCGTAGTGCCGCGACCATCCATGCCCCCAACTGCGCCATATCATCAGCCGACATACCCCGAGCCGTTGCCGCAGGCGTCCCAACCCGGATGCCGCTCGGCCGCAATGGTGGTAGTGGATCATCAGGGATGATTTGTTTGTTGGTTGTGATGGAGACTGCGTCAAGCGTCTCTTCGGCTTTGCGTCCATCGAGCCCAAAACTTCTGACGGTGTCGATCACCACCATGTGGTTGTCGGTACCACCGGTGACAAGCTCAGCACCCACGCCCATGAGATCCTCAGCCAGCGCCTTGGCATTGACCAGCACGTCCCGCGCGTATTGACGAAACTCATCGGTCTGCGCCTTCTGCAAAGTGATAGCGATTGCCGCAACCGCATTCATGTGCGGACCGCCCTGCAAGCCAGGAAAGACCGATTTGTCGATTTTCTTGGCAAGGCCCTTGCGGCACAGCACCATCCCCCCTCTGGGGCCGCGCAGGCTCTTGTGCGTCGTTGTCGTGACGACGTCGAAACCGTGATCAAACGGATTGACCATCGCATCGCCCGCGACAAGGCCACCAAAATGTGATGCATCCGTCATGGTCAGGGCACCCACTTCTTCAGCAACGCCGCGGAACGCCTCATAATCGATATCGCGTGGATACGACGTATAGCCGCACAGAATCATCTTGGGTTTGTGTTCTCTGGCACTCTTGCGCACTGCATCGAAGTCGATAGAACCATCGGCGGGATGGGTCGTATAACGCACAAAGTTGAACAACTTACCCATGTGCGAAACCGGCGCACCGTGGGTCAGGTGGCCACCATGCGACAGATCCATGGCGAGAATAGTGTCACCAGGCTCCAGCAGTCCGAGATAAACCGCCTGATTCATGGCCGAGCCAGAGAGCGGTTGAACATTTGCATGCTCGCAACGAAACACCTGCTTCGCGCGCTCACGTGCGAGTTCCTCAATGGCATCCGTATAGGTCTGGCCGCCGTAGTAGCGCCGGCCGGGATACCCTTCGGAGTATTTGTTAGTAAACACCGAACCCAGCGCGGCCAGGACCTCGGGATACGTGTAATTCTCCGAAGGAATAAGTTCAATGCCTGAGCGTTGGCGCGCCTCCTCTCCCTGCAGAGCCAAATAGACATCAGGGTCATTCTCTGCAAGCGCGGCGAGATACGAGTCCATGTCAATTTGTCCAGCTGGTTTCGAAGCCGGCAGTTTACACAGCCACCGCCCCACAGCCAGCGACAAGTCCGCTCTAATGAATGAATGCAATTCACACTCCCGGCGCGGATCAGCCCTGATAGTTCCTGATCTTTTATTTCATANACCGGAGCCTCTCNCATCCGCGCGAGTCGCAACGCGGCTCCCGGCTGCGAGGTGCGGNGCAAGCTCTGCGTTACNGACCTGATCATTCTTTGTTAACGGCTGATATGCTTGGCGCGAATCACAATGTGGCGTGAGCACCAAAATGGACAACGGCACCTATACAGGCTTTAACGTCCGGGTCGAAAACCCCGGTATCGCGTGGATCGAGTTCAACGAACCCGAACGCCTGAACGGCATGAACTCAGGCAAGAAGCGTGATCTCATCGAGATCCTGACGCANGCACAGATGGACAATGCCGTGAGGGTGGTTGTATTCATTGGCAGTGGNCGGGGGTTCTGCGCAGGGGATGACCTGAAGGCNTACTCCTCACGGGAACGNGACGACAACGCGCTTATGCCCTCAATCTCACCGGGCCACGACAGTGCCATAGGCACCTACGATGGCCTGCGCCAGATTTCACAGGCACTCAACGTGGCCATACGCAATCTGGACAAGCTATCCATAGCNGCGATCAACGGCTACGCTATCCAAACAGGACTGTCCCTTGCTCTCGCGTGTGATTTCAAAATAGCAGCAAAGGAAGCCAAGCTCGGCAGCGCCACGCTGCGGTTCGGATTGTTGCCGGATGAAGGCGGCCAATATCTGCTGGTCGAGCACATGGGGGTCGCCAAAACACTCGACTTCGTCATGCGCAAGCGAATTGTCAGCGCAGAAGAAGCACTGGCGCTTGGCCTCGTGAACGAGGTGGTCGACGGCGACAAACTGCGGGACGCAACAGAGGCCCTTGCCCTAGAGCTCGCGCACGGACCGCAGGTGTCTCAGCGCCTGCTCAAGCGCTCGGTTTACCAGGCAGCAGAACTCTCATGGGCACAATCGCTGGACGAGATTGCCTCAAAGACNGCCATTTCCGACCACCATCCGGACTCGGCCGAAGGAGTCGCCGCATTTCGGGAGCGCCGGGAGGCACACTTCAATGAGTGGCTCCGGGCATACGAGTGATTCGGTGAACGATGCACCCGAACAGNTCTTTGCCCGCCAGGACAGCAGTGACGACGCACTTTTTTATCGGTCGCCGCGGTTTGTCACCCATATAGACGACGCCACTATCGCAGCATTGACNACCTACTATGATGAGGTACTGACCACTGATAGTCGGGTGCTTGACCTCATGTCATCTTGGATTTCGCACCTGCCGGANACGAAGACCCTCTCTNATGTCGCCGGGCTTGGCATGAATCAGGCAGAGCTAGATGCCAATCCAAGGTTGCACGAGCGCATCGTACAGAACCTGAACATCAAACCCGAGTTACCCTGGCANGACGGGTCATTTGAAGCTGCGCTAATCGCCGTGTCGGTCCAATATCTAGCNANCCCTTATCCCGTCTTCGCAGAACTGGGGCGGGTGCTGGCACCTGGAGGACAGGTTATTGTGGCGATTTCGCATCGCTGCTTCCCAACCAAAGCCATTTACGCATTTCACGTTCTGGCACCGCAGGAGCGAATGCAGNTGGTGGGCAATTACCTCGACCGCNCCGGCGTTTTCGNGCAGATCGANGCCATTGACCGNTCCCCGACGGCGGCAGATCCGCTTTGGATCGTGCGCGGCGTGCGCCACTGACATACATACGCGAAGAGTNAGGTATCGGTCAGTCGGCGCAGTGACAATAGCNNCTCGNTGCGGTGCACATTAGGCNGCGCNGTGCGCCACNAGGACTNCATTGGAATACAACCAACCCTGATGCTGGAGGCGCATGTANAGCAGACCGTATCTGTNGCGCTGCCNCTAAAAGGCGCNGCCCGAGCTANCAGGCAANCCCGGGCAACCCCCCCTATACGAGTGCCCCTCTCTCACGCANCAGCCTAATCAGTCGNTCAACACTCTCATCAACCGAGATTTCGTGCGTCGGNAGTACAAGATCAGGATCAACCGGATTGTCGTAAGGCTGGGTGACACCCGGGACGGCGTCGAGTCCATCCTGCTCCGCGCTGGCGTAAAGCCCACTCGTATCCCTTTCCCTACAGACATCAAGCGGAGCGTTCAGGTGCACGGTGACAAGAGTGTCACCAAGTGTATCCCGTGCCCGCTGCCGGACGTCCTCACTCGGGACCACAAATGCGCATATTGCGATCAGTCCTGCATCCGTCATCAGCTTGGAGATCTCAACCCCGCGACGCAGATTCTCAGAGCGGCTTTCAGGATCGAACCCGAGGTCTTTTGCCGCCCCCATCCGCATGTTCTGACCATCCAGCACGGTTGCCGCATGGCCCATATCAAAAAGCCGGCGCTCCAGTGCGTAAGCAATGGTGCTTTTACCGGCACCTGTGAGCCCCATCAGCAACAACACCATCGGCTTTTGCCCGAAGCGTGTGATTCGCTCGGCCGCAGTGACCCGGCTAGCAACGCTGCGCAGGCCCGGCGTCGCACCATCTTCCCAGAGACTCGATGGCGAAGCGCTGCCCATGCCAACAATCATCCCCGCGCCCACTGTGACGTTGGTCAGGCGGTCAACAATGATGAACGCTCCGATCTTACGATTAGCCCGGTAGGCATCAAAAGCGAGTGGCTGCGTCAGGCTCACGTCGCAGCGAGCAATCTCGTTCAGTTGCAAGTCTTCGGCCGGCTGTTGTTCAAGTGTATTCACGTCCACTTTGAAGCGGATGTTGTTGATCGATCCCGTGGTCTTTCGCGTGGCATGTTTAATCAGGTACTGCTTGCCCGGGCGCATTGGCGTGTCGGACATCCAGACAAGATGTGCGTCCAGCCGATCAGACAGATACGTCGGGTTATTCGAGCTGACCAACATGTCGCCACGGCTGATATCGATCTCATCTTCCAGTGTCAGCGTGACAGCCTGGGGCGGGAAAGCCTCCTGGTGCTCGCCTTCGTATGTAACTATGGATGCGACTCGGCTCGTCTTGCGTGATGGCAACACAGTAACCTCATCGCCGAGCCGTACGAGCCCTGACGCAATCGTTCCACAGTATCCACGGAAATCGAGATTGGGCCGATTCACGTATTGTACCGGCATACGGAAATCACTCAGGTTCCGGTCCGAGGCAATCTGGATATTCTCCAGCATGCTCATCAACGGCGCACCGTGGTACCAATCCATATTGCCCGACGGTTCAACGACGTTGTCACCGAGCAGCGCGGACATCGGCAGGTAGCGCAGCTCATGGACGTCGAGCTTGACCGAAAATGCCGCGTAGTCGTCCTTGATCCGCTGATATGTCTCTTCCGAGTAGTCAACAAGATCCATTTTGTTGATCGCGACGATAATGTGCTTGATACCCAACAACGTGGCGATGAACGTGTGGCGCTTGGTCTGTGCAAGCACGCCATAGCGTGCATCAACCAGAATGATCGCGAGGTCACAGTTCGACGCACCGGTTGCCATGTTACGCGTGTACTGCTCATGACCGGGAGTATCAGCGATGATGAATTTNCGCTTGGCAGTCGAGAAGTAGCGGTAGGCCACATCAATCGTAATTCCCTGCTCGCGTTCGGCCTGCAGGCCGTCNACTAGCAGTGCCAGGTCCATCTCATTGCCCTGGGTGCCNGATCTGAGCGAATCGGACTTAACCGCTTCGAGTTGATCCTCGTAGATCTGCTTCGAGTCGTGCAGCAGTCGCCCTATCANCGTGCTTTTGCCGTCGTCGACGGATCCGCAAGTCAGCAGTCGCAACAGCTCCTTCCGCTCGTTTTGTGCGAGGTACTCTTCGATATCGTTGGCGATCAATTCCTGTTCGGACATCAGAAGTACCCTTCCTTCTTCTTCGCTTCCATAGANGCGGACGAGTCGTGATCGATCATCCGCCCTTGNCGCTCCGATGTTGCCGCGGTGAAAGTCTCCTGAATGATGCCTTGNAGCGTATCGGCCTCGGACTCNATCGCGCCNGTCAGNGGGTAGCACCCNAGNGTTCGAAAACGCACCTTCTTCATCTTCGGCGTCTCACCGTTCAGCGGCATACGATCATCATCCACCATGATCCAGGTTCCATCGCGGAACACCACCGGGCGCTCTGCGGCGTAGTAGAGCGGCACAATTGGAATCTTTTCGATGTGNATGTACTGCCAGATGTCTAGTTCGGTCCAGTTTGACAGCGGAAAGACCCGGATCTCCTCGCCACGGTTGTGTTCCCCATTGTAGATGTCCCACAGCTCAGGACGCTGATTCTTGGGATCCCACTTGTGGTGCTGGTCACGGAACGAGTAGACCCGCTCTTTAGCGCGTGATTTCTCTTCGTCACGACGGGCCCCACCGAAAACNGCGTTGAACTGATGATTGTCNAGTGCCTGTTTGAGGGCTTCNGTCTTCATAATGTCAGTGTGTTTAGCACTTCCGTGCGTAAACGGCCCTACTCCGGCGGCCACACCCTCCTGATTGGTATACACAATCAGGTCAACTCCAAGCTCAGCAGTACGCCGATCGCGAAACTCNATCATCTCGCGNAACTTCCANGTGGTATCAACGTGCATCAGGGGGAATGGCGGCTTAGCCGGCGCAAACGCCTTCATCGCCAGATGCAGCATCACTGACGAATCCTTGCCGATCGAATACATCATGACCGGGTTGTCAAACTCCGCGGCAACTTCCCGGATGATGTGNATGCTCTCGGCCTCGAGAGCCTGTAGATGAGTGAGTTTGTAATCGGTCAAAACCAATGAACCTGTGTCAGATTGGAGATAGCGCGATACGCTGCGGGGCTGATGTGGAGCCNNTCCGATCGAATTTCAACCCTGCAATGCACGGCTAACTGATCTAAACACGGAGCCAGCTTTCGACACCGCCTGATCTGCCCGATGTCCGCTCGNTAACTTNGGCGGCAACGGCGTACTCGATTNTNCATNCTANCACCCAAGCCNCATTTCCGTTGCGTTNGGGNTCAAGAACCATGTTCGCTCGGATCGTCTCGACTGNTGCCGTTGTCCTTCTATTTGGNGGCTATTCCGANTCCAAGGAGGAGGCCGCTGGTGGCGGTGCCAAGAGTCTCGCCTATAGTTACCAATTCGTGGAACAGGGCCGGTTTCAGGCCATGCTGATCGAAGGGCGCAAGGCCATCAATATCGCCCCATCGGTCTCCGAGGCTCCATAGACCACCCATCACGCACCTCCCAGACGGCCTCGCCCACCGTGGCGAGCAACTTGGCGGACCCGGCAAGCACCGTACCCTATTAGTCCACTATGGCGCCGAGCCCAGTAAGGCGCACAAACCAATCCTCCAGAGTGGCAAAGCGCACCGACCCGGTCTAGTAGAGCTACTTCCTACGAACGCGTTAGTCAGCCTGCAGTAGTTACCGCGTGCAGTCGGGCGCGCCGTCATCGAAAAATTCAAAAGGCTCAATCTTGACAGCAATGAGGCGCTTGCTTGCATCTTCTTAGCAAGCGATTCCAAATTTG
>PAWP01000035.1 GCA_002714125.1 Gammaproteobacteria bacterium | reverse complement strand
CAACTTCGGGTAAGCGCATGTGGATCAGTTGAACTGGCGGAGCGTGAGCGTATCACCGCGCTGAACTAATTCCACCTCGGCTAGTGCGCTCATACCGAGCAGGATTTCCATGTCGCCCATGCCTGGATTGATGCTTGCGTCGACGTCATGCAACACGATGTCACCGACCGTCAGGCGGGCGATGCGCGTGGACCAGATGGTCACTTTGCCGTTGGCGGTCATGGCCTGGCCCTTGCGACCGCGCGTCAGTCCAAGGTCGCCGGCAATACTGGCGGGAACCACAACGTCGGTTGCGCCGGTGTCCACCAGGAACTCAACCGGACGGTTGTTGATGGTGCCTGCGGTGAGGTAGTGACCCCAGCGATTCTGATCGAGCATGACCTCGGTAATGCCCGCTTGGATCTGAGAGCGCGGGTCCCGATTGGGGTTGCGTTGATCCTCGAGCTGATCACCAAAGAACATTGTGAGCAACACAATGCCTATGATGAAACCAACGGCGATCATGCCGCGCCCAGCGCTTTCCATCTATCCATAACCCTGACGGATACTGCTCACATTATAAAGGCGGAACTACCCAGAGCCACGCGCTGATACGCAAGGTAGAATGCAGTTTGTGGTTTGCAGGTGGCGGGGATGGAGATCAGAGACGGGTGGTTGGCTTCGGTGCGCCAGGTCGCGAGCCCCCATTTCGACGCTCGCCCTGCGGGTCAGGTGAATGCAATTGTGATCCATTGCATGAGCTTGCCTGCCGGGCACTTCGGCGGGCCGTGGATAGAGGCCCTCTTCCGCGGTGATCTGGTAGTAGGCGACTATGGGGGAGGGCTGCACCCAGATTTCGCCGATCTAACTGGTTTGCGTGTATCCGCCCATGTTGTGATCAGGCGAGATGGAGAAGCGATTCAGTTTGTTGGCTTCGAAGACCGTGCGTGGCATGCCGGCACCTCGAGTTACATGGGGCGAGAGGCCTGGAACGACTTTGCCATTGGCATTGAGCTTGAAGGCACTGATACCACGCCGTTCACGGCCGCCCAGTACCGAGTCCTGAGCGAGGTGGTTGGGGCCTGCAGGTTGCACTATGGCATCGCATCGGACTGGATCGTGGGGCACAGTGATATTGCGCCGGGTCGTAAGGCGGACCCGGGTATTGGTTTCGATTGGTCGAGGTTACGGTGACGCATGTACAAGGTTGGATTAGTGGGGTTTGGTGCTGGCGTATCCGAGCGCTGGTTGGGTTTGCGGCGATTACATTCGGCTGGGTTTCCGCAGGCGGGGTGTTAGCAGCCATCTCTGTAACGGACGGTAGCGGGAACGAAGTCACTCTGTCGGCACCGCCCCAGCGAATTGTGAGTCTTGCACCCCATATCACAGAGGTTGTCTTTGACCTGGGTGCCGGTCCGCGTCTGGTTGGCACCGTTCGCTATTCAGATTGGCCTGAGGCGGCGAAAGAAGTGCCCAGAGTAGGTGATGCCTGGTCCGCCAGCGTGGAGACTATTGTTGCCCTCAAGCCAGACCTAGTGCTGGCCTGGCAGGGGGGAGGGCTTGTGCGCCCAGTGGAGCAGATTCAGGCGCTCGGGATCCCTGTCTACTATGACGTGACCGAGAATCTCGAGGACATTGCGCGGAGCCAGGAACGTCTCGGTGTACTCCTNGGCGCTTCGGAGANCGGCGCTAAACGATCAGCGGCTACACGCGCGCGCCTCGCGGCTCTGAAGCGCCAAGCGCCGACACAGGGNCCCAAGACGTTTTTCCAGATCGCNGACCAGAATTTGTANACCGTGAGTAGCCAGCACTTTATTGGTGAGGCGCTGGCCCTGTGCGGAGCGCATAACATCTTTGCCGATGCCGAGTTGCCCGTACCAACCGTGGGCGTTGAGTCGGTGGTGGCCGCTGATCCCGCGCTCATTCTAATCAGTCGCCCGGTGGGCCAGGAGACGCTGTGGGAAACGAAATGGTTCGACTATGGATCGGTCGAGGCGGTGNATAACGACGGCATCCGGATCATCGCGGCGGATCTCATCTCCCGCCCAGGGACTCGTCTGATTCAGGGTGTAGAACGGCTCTGTGAAATCGTTATCGACGTCAGTCAAGGAGGGCAGGGTGCGAATAGGCATTGATCTAGGTGGCACAAAGATCGAGGGCATCGTGCTCGATGGTGATGACGTTCGCACCCGGCATCGTATTGCCACACCCAAGAACGACTATCCCGCTATCGTCAGCGCGCTGATTGAGNTGNTTACAACTCTAGAAGACGCTGTGGGTGGTGGGCAGATGCCGGTAGGCATTGGCACGCCGGGCGCTATCTCGCTTGCCACCGGACTAATGAAAAACTGCAACTCAACGTGTCTGAATGGCCAGCACTTGCTGGATGATCTCACGAAGGCACTGGGGCGCGAAGTCAGAGTGGCTAATGACGCCGACTGCTTTGCGCTGTCCGAGGCGAGCGATGGGGCTGCGGCGGGTGCGCACAGCGTATTCGGTGTCATCCTGGGCACAGGCGTTGGGGGCGGGCTGGTCTATGAGGGCAGATTGCTGTCAGGAGTGAATGCGATTTGCGGCGAGTGGGGCCACAATCCGTTGGCGCTTGGTGCCATGCAGTCATTGGCATCACGGGCAGAAAGTACCCTGGAACNCGGTCGGCCGTGTTACTGTGGCCGTACGGATTGCGTCGAGACTTGGCTTTCCGGCCCTGCCCTAGCGCGGACGTACGAGTTGCAGACTGGTGAGCAAGTGGCCGCGCCGGTGATTATTGAGCGGTCCCGGAAGGAAGAGGCTGCCCGCCTGGTNCTCGATCAATACGTCGAACTCCTGGCGCTGGCCCTTTCCGGCGTGATCAACATCTTCGATCCAGCCTGCGTAGTNCTGGGCGGGGGAATGTCCAATGTGGATTATCTCTATGCGGAGGTGAATGCGCGGCTGCCGCGCTACGTATTCAGCGATGAAGTCAGAAACAGGGTGGTTCCTGCGCGTCATGGGGATTCGAGTGGCGTACGGGGCGCGGCCTGGCTCTGGCCGGAGTAAACTNAACTCAGTACTTCGGTCGTATTGCGGTAATCCGGACCGTCACCCAGGGAGGANGCTGTCATGAGTGAAGCAGATCGCGACGAAGATCCNGTCGAAACCGAGGAATGGATTAAATCCATCAACTCGGTGATCAANAATTCGGGCGTTGAACGTGCCCAGTACCTGCTGCAGCGGTTGTCCTCNAAGGTGACTGAGACGGGCGCNCAACTGCCATACGCGATCAACACGCCCTATCGCAATACGATCCCNGTGGCNGATGAAGCTCGTATGCCCGGTGACCTGTTCATGGAGCGGAACATCCGCTCANTGATCCGCTGGAATGCCATGGCAATGGTGATGCGAGCCAATCTCAAGGACGGCAACCTTGGTGGGCANATNTCCAGCTTCCAATCCGCTGCCACGCTTTACGACGTGGGCTTCAACTATTTCTTTCGCGCACCGACTCAAGAGCACGGGGGCGATCTGGTCTACATTCAGGGACACAGCGCGCCAGGCATCTATGCGCGTTCTTTCTTGGAGGGTCGCTTTAGCGAGGAGCATCTTGATCGATTTCGGCAGGAAGTGGATGGGGATGGCCTCTCAAGCTACCCGCACCCCTGGCTGATGCCTGACTATTGGCAATTCCCAACCGTATCAATGGGGCTTGGGCCGCTGCAGGCGATCTATCAGGCACACATCATGAAGTACCTTGGCTTCCGCGGGCTCGCTGAGCCCGCGGACCGNAAGGTCTGGTGCTTTACGGGGGACGGCGAAATGGACGAGCCCGAGTCACAGGGTGCCATTGCGCTTGCTGGGCGGGAGAAGCTGGATAACCTTATTTTCGTCGTGAACTGCAACCTGCAACGCCTCGATGGGCCGGTCAGAGGCAACGGGAAGATCATCCAGGAGCTTGAAGGCACTTTTCGAGGCGCTGGCTGGAATGTCATCAAGGTNGTCTGGGGCCGGATGTGGGACCAGCTCTTTGAGAAAGATAAACACGGCNTCATGCAGCAGCGCATGGATGAGGCTGTTGATGGCGAGTACCAGAACTACAAGGCGCATGAGGGTGGCTATACGCGCGAGCACTTCTTCGGNAAATACCCNGAACTGCTGAAGATGGTGGAGCACCTTTCAGACGAGGACATTTACCGTCTGAACCGTGGCGGGCACGATCCGTATAAGGTCTATGCGGCGTATGCGGCCGCGACAAGTCACACGGGCGCGCCGACAGTCATCCTTGCCAAGACNGTTAAGGGCTATGGACTGGGTCCGGCGGGCGAGGCCCAGAATTTTACCCATTCGGTCAAGAAGCTGGACCTCGATGCGCTGAAGGACTTTCGCGACCGGTTTGACATTCCGCTTGCGGACAAGGACCTCGTAAGCATTCCTTACTATCGCCCGCCGTCCGATTCGCCTGAAATGGTCTACTTGCGCGAGCGACGTGAGTCGCTGGGCGGCAGCTTCCCGAGACGAAAGACACAGTTTGCGCCGCTGTCTATACCGCCGCTGTCGCGCCTCGAAACGCACACTGCCGGTACCCGCGATCGAGAAATCTCAACCACCATGGCGTTCGTGCGCTTGCTCTCTGCGCTGGTAAAGGATACTGAAATCGGCAAGCGGATTGTCCCCATCGTGCCGGACGAGGCACGCACCTTCGGGATGGAAGGNATGTTCCGGCAGNTGGGGATATANTCATCTGTGGGCCAGCTTTATGAGCCTACGGACACTGGCCAGATCATGTACTACCGTGAGGATCAGGATGGCCAGGTGATGGAGGAGGGTATCAACGAGGGGGGTGCCTTTGCGGCATGGCTGGCTGCGGCGAGCTCTTACAGCACTCACGACAGCCCGCTGATNCCNTTCTATGTGTTCTATTCGATGTTCGGCTTCCAGCGCGTAGGNGACCTNTGCTGGGCGGCGGGTGACCTGCAGGCGCGGGGTTTCCTTATTGGGGCCACGTCTGGGCGTACAACGCTAAACGGTGAAGGCCTGCAGCATCAGGATGGCCATAGCCACCTTCTCGCTGCGACCGTGCCAAACTGCGTGGCGTACGATCCGACCTATGCCTACGAACTCGCGGTGATTATCCAGCACGGGCTGGAGGAGATGTTCGTCCGGCGGNTGCCTAAGTACTACTACATCACNGCCATGAANGAGAACTATGTCCANCCACCGATGCCGAAGGGGTGCGAAGAGGGCATCATCAAAGGTCTCTATCGGCTGCAGAAAAACTCTACAGCTAGGTCNCGCAAGGTGGTGCAGTTGGTTGGGTCAGGCACGATTCTGCGTGAGGTAATCGCGGCAGCAGAGCTCCTCAAAGGTCAGTTTGGTGTCACCGCAGACATTTGGAGTGCAACGAGTTTCAACGAACTTCGCCGGGAGGCGCTTGCGGTTCAGCGCTGGAACATGCTGCATCCGATCGACAAGCCGCGGATCTCGCATGTTGAAGCCTGTCTCGATGGCACNCCCGGTCCGGTGATTGCTGCGACGGATTATATGAAAGCCTATGCCGCACAGATCTCAGATTTCGTGGACGGTACGTTCACGGCGCTCGGTACCGACGGCTTTGGTCGCAGTGACACGCGCGAGAAGCTTCGCAGCTTCTTTGAAGTGGATCGGCATTACATCGCGTTAGCTGCACTGAATTCGCTTGTCGAAGATCAGGTACTAGAGAGCAAAGTCGTTGCCGAAGCTATTGAGACGTTTGGGATCGATCCAGAGAAACCTGACCCGGCCACTATCTGACGGAGTACTGACAATGGNGCAGATAACCGTTCCTGATGTGGGTGAAGCGCAGGATGTTGAGGTCATCGAACTACTGGTTGCGGTGGGCGACGCTATTGAAGTCGATCAGTCGATTCTGGTGCTAGAGTCGGACAAGGCAAGTATGGAAGTGCCGTCGCCATCTGCCGGTGTGATTGCCCGCATAGCGGTAGCGCTTGGCGATACCGTTGAAGAAGGCGACCTGCTGGTTGAGCTCGAGTTGGCAGAGGGCCTGGCGGAGGCCACCGAGGCGACAACGGAGGTAGTGGAATCCGGGCAGGGGCTGGTTGCTGAGGAGCAAGAGACTATCGCACGGCCCGACACGGCTGTAGCGGACCAATCAGTAGCGAGTGCGCCTGTGGCACTGCAGGTTGCAGTGCCTGACGTTGGTGAAGCCAGCGATATCGAGGTTATTGAGATCCTTGTTGCGTTGGGTGACGAGGTNGCGCACGAAGCCTCTCTGCTTGTACTTGAATCTGACAANGCAAGCATGGAAGTGCCGAGTCCGGCTACCGGCACGGTCGCGGCGATCCATGTAGAACTCGGCACCCAGGTTGAGGAAGGTGATCTGCTGCTTACCTTGTCGGTGGCTTCGGGTGAGGCCTCAGCCGCCGGCGCGCAAAAGTCTACAGCGCCGGTGGCTGCACTGCCTGAAACCAGCACAGTGCAGCCGGCCGCGCCCCAGCTAACNAATGGTCCCGATACAGTTGCGCCGCCACCCGAGTCGGTCGTCCCACAAGCGCCTGGGAATGATGTCCATGCAGGGCCAGCGGTACGGAAGTTGGCGCGCGAGTTTGGCGTCGACCTTTCCTCCCTAACAGGCAGTGGCAAACGCAACCGTATTCTGAAAGATGATGTGCAGGCGTTCGTGAGCGCGCGGCTTTCGGCACCGGCCGCGCCTGCAGCGTCAGCTGAGGGTGCAGGCATACCGCCAGTGCCGGAGGTTGATTTCAGAAAATTCGGGGCAACTTCACTCGAATCGATGTCGCGAATTCGACGCGCATCCGCNCGGAACCTCCATCGGAGCTGGTTGAACGTTCCTCATGTGACACAGTTCGACGAAGCCGACGTTACCGAGCTCGAGGCGTTCAGGAAGGCGCGCAACTCAAAGCGAGGGCCTAAGCTCACGCCGCTGGCATTTCTTTTGCGCGCCTGTGTTTCTGCACTACAGGCTTACCCGAAGTTCAACTCGAGCCTTGATGCAGAGGGCAAGAGTTTAATCCTCAAGCAGTACTATCACATAGGTATTGCCGTAGAGACGGCCAATGGGTTGGTCGTCCCGGTGCTCAAGGACGCCGATATTAAGGGTATTGCCCAGATAGCGGAGGAAACTGCTGAACTTGCGGCGAAGGCCCGCGACGGCAAGCTTGGGATGGATGATATGTCGGGCGCGGGCTTTACGATATCCAGCCTCGGCGGTATTGGTGGCACGGCCTTTACACCNATCGTGAACGCGCCGGAGGTGGCCATACTCGGCGCATCTCGTACGTCGGTCAAACCGGTTTGGAATGGAAGCGAGTTCGAGCCGAGGACGATCCTGCCGTTGTCACTTTCCTATGATCATCGCGCCATCGATGGCGCAGAAGCCGCTCGATTCACCGCTTACCTGGCGGAGGTTTTGACGGACATTCGCACAATGCTGCTGTAAGTGGAGCGCGCGTGCTGTCGCTGACCGTGCCGGTATTGATGGTCTTTGCGGCCTCAGCCGAGTAATCAACGGGTTGCATATAGGGGACAGGACAATGTACAGCTTTGGCTGCCTGCGGAGNCTGATTGTGATACTTGTGATTGCACTTATCGCATGTACCGCGCCCCCCGCGCTNGCTGATGAGGTGTCGACCCTGCGCGAGCAGGTTGCGGATCTTCGTAATCAATTGCAACAGCGTCGCGCCAGCAACGCGGACTGGCTGTTGGAACAGCAGTTGCGTGAACTCAAGACCACGGTAGCCATGCAGGAAGTCCGGATTCGGCAACTCGAAGCAACCGTCCGTGCGGGGAGCTCTGATGTGCCACAGCCATCTGCTATGGAGGATAACGAGGTCATCACGCGTCTGCGTGAGCTTTGTAGACGCACGGCGTGGGGCGAGGCNNTACCGGCGGCCACCTGTGAGCGACTAGGCGTCATGCAGCAGCCACCCGAGCGTGGCGATAACTAGCCAGCCTTTTGATCCCGGCCGGGCTTCTGAAACTGCACGACGTCCGACCGCTGAACGTTTTACGCTGAGGCGCATCATCACGTTTGCGGCGCGCCGTCTTGTCGTTCATTGCGGCCAACCCATGCCCCTCTGGGTTTTAGCCCTTGGNGCAGTTATNGGGNGCTCCGGCNGCAGGGCGTTGAGAGTGGCNATNTGGTGGGTCGGCGGCGCGCGTCAGCAACCTNATGCAACTTCAGACAATCTGCCTTGCCACTGGGTGCGCAGCANGGCCTAGTTTGCGACGTGCTGTAAAAATGGGCTTACGGGTGATCTTTGCCCTTTGCAACCCGTCGGCGAACCCGCCTGTCGCGACCCTCAGCCATTGTGGACCGGNGCTGGTAGCGTCCTTGCGCGGATTGTTCACACGTCCTTCTGCCAGAGAACTTCCGGAACGCCGTCGATGCGGGCAATGTGGCGCGCAAGCACAAAAAAATAGTCCGACAGGCGATTCAACAGCTGTCTGCCAGGTTCATTGACCGGCNCCTCGCTGGCCAGAGCTACCAGCCGACGCTCGGCGCGTCGGCAAATGCTTCGTGCCATGTGGGCCTNGGCAATCGACCCAGAACCTGCGGGCAGGATGAAATTCTCCAGTGGCGCCAGCTCATTGTTTAGGCGATCAAGTTCAGCTTCGACCCGCGTGACATGTTCGTCCGTGATCAGGACAAAGTTAGGGATCGACAGTTCGCCGCCAAGATCAAACGTTCTGTGNTGCAGCCAGGAGAGGAACGAGAGCACNTCGCCAAACCGGTTGTCGTCGCGTGTAAGTGCGGCGATCAGCAGGCCCTGTGCACTGTTGAGTTCATCAACCGCCCCCATAGCCTCGACCCGGGCGTCTGTTTTTGGCACACGGGAGCCGTCGCCGATGCCGGTTGTGCCGTCGTCGCCGGTACGCGTGTAGATTTTCGAAAGTCGTTTGCCCATGCGNCTAGTGTAACGACTTCGCGTCGAGACTCCGAGGGGGCGGTACTGCGTNAGGCCGCCGGCGTCAGTTGCTCGACTGCAGTCGAGCAACTCTGGTGTGCCTCGTCGAGATTACCTTCAGCAACCGAGACGATAGGGCTAGTATCAGGGGCGCCGATTTCGTCTACGCTCGTAAAGAGGCTCATGATCGCCGGGACGTCGAGGAACCTTACAGATGTCGTGTGGCTTGTCAGGTGTGCCCGGTCGTCAATGCGTTCATGACACTTGGCTGTGTACTGGGCCATGGAAGGCTCATTCAGGATCACGGCAAATTTGGCAGGCTCCAGAAAGGTAACCACATCGAGTGGCTAAACCAGGTTCTGTAGTCGAGCGGAAACGGCGTTGATCAGTTCGCTGGCTAGCGTCTCTTCGTACTGCTGACTCACCTGATCTACGTTCATCATCTCGATCATCGGGAAACACACCGCGCAGCGTCCGCGTTTTAATCTAGCGAATGGCGTCACCGAAGCTCTGAATGGCGGAACGCCGGTGGTCGAGGTATGTCGTTGTGTCCTGGAGTTGACCCTGTTCCAGCTCCGTCTTGCGCATGCTTAGCTCCGCATTTTTGGCCTGTAGTTCCTGCACGGTGTGGGACATGTGCCGTGCCACGCACACAGAACTTGGCAGCATGGGTCTGCCTCCGTGGCGAGGATCAATTGGTTTGCGGCACCGCCAAACAGCTCTCCGCTCCTTGGCGCGGGCGGCAGCTGCTGCTTACAAGAACATCGCTGAAATTGCCCGTCTCGGCCGCTAGCTCCNGTACCAACGCGGTAAATTCGATGCAGGACATGTCAACCATGTCCTGTTGCGTGACAATGAGATTGGCTACGGACCCTTCAAGCATATGAAGCGCCTCGACGGCGCCCACATATACCNACGGGTTGCCAAGGCTGCCGAGCAGNAAAGCCATAGTTCGGCCTTCGTTGGCGTCAGCGGTCACGATGAGCATCGCCGCTTGCACGATGAATGTCTGGGGGGTTTGATATGCTCGCCGACGNTAGTGCGGTCGGCGGAACGGCGGTGGGTTGCGTTCCATGGACAGCCAAATCCCGACGGAGCGACAGCAGGTACACAAATTGGGCCAGACGTATCCAAAATTGCCCTTCAGCGGCCGCACCAACTGCTATAGGACTGATCCAGGAGAGATATATGCCCTCATTTGACGTTGTATCAGAGGTCGATCTGCAGGAGGTTAACAACGCGGTTGACCAGGCCAATCGCGAGCTGGCCACGCGGTTCGACTTTCGTGGGGTGGAGGCGAGCTTCGAGCGCAACGAAGACGTCGTATCGATGGCTGCTGAGGCCGACATTCANCTTGATCAGATGCTCGACATGCTTAAGGGCAAACTGGTCAGGCGTTCTATCGATACCGGCGTGCTGGAGGTGGGCGACCACGCGCCGACCGGTAAGCGAATCCTCCAGACTGTAAACATCCGTCAGGGTATCGACAGTGAGCTTGCCCGAAGGATCGTCAAACTGATCAAAGATAAGAAGATGAAGGTGCAGGCCGCGATCCAGGGGGAGAAGGTCAGGGTNACCGGNAAAAAGCGTGACGACCTCCAAAAGGTNATCGCTATGTTGAAGGAAGCTGAACTGGATCTTCCTCTGCAGTACGATAANTTCCGCGACTGANCTGGNGGTTGCCATAACCCGCTGTCACNCATNTCAATGTCGCGCNNTTCTGAGCTGAANGAGGGTCGNTCGTGGCGCGAGGNCCTGCTCGTTTACAGCAGGCCGCGCGTGATCGCGATGGCCTTTTTAGGCTTTTCTGCCNGGCTGCCATTCCTGCTGGTATTTTCCACGCTGTCTGCCTGGCTTCGGGACGAGGGCCTGAGTCGCAGTGCGATCGGCTTTTTTGCCTGGGTGGGCCTTACNTACTCAATCAAATTCGCCTGGGCGCCNGTNATCGATCGTCTTGCGGTNCCCGGCATCACGACCACNTTGGGCCGNCGACGGGGCTGGATGTTGATAGGGCAGGCTGGAATTGCTTTGGGGCTGCTGCTNATGGCGCTGATCGGNCCNGGTGNTGNNGCTCTGACGCTGTTNGCGCTTGCAGCCNTGATGGTTGCGTTTGCGTCGGCCACGCAGGACATTGCGATTGACGCCTGGCGTATTGAGGCAGAGGCAGAGGACGTGCAGGGTGCGATGTCTGCAACCTACATACTAGGCTATCGNGTGGCCCTGCTGGCTGCCGGTGCGGGTGCGCTGTACCTGGCTGAGGCCCTGAACTGGCAGCTGGCTTATCTCTGCATGGCTGGTCTGATGTTGGTTGGCATGTTCACCGTTCTGGCAGTTGCTGAGCCAGAACATCGGTCGCTGNCGTTGTCGCGCGGACCCGCAATGCGCAGGCTTGCGGCCTGGTTTGCCCAGGCTGTGGTGAACCCTTTCGTGGACTTCGTCGTCCGCAATGGGCGGTTTGCCATTGTCGTGCTGGTGTTCATCGCTGTTTACCGGCTGTCGGACATTGCCATGGGCATCATGGCAAACCCATTTTATCTGGACATGGGCTACACCAAGAGTGAGATCGCGAGCGTGGCCAAGGTCTTTGGCTTTTTCATGGCGATCGCTGGCGCCGCCCTTGGGGGCCTGGCTGTCATGCGCTTTGGCATGGTCCGTTCGCTTATGGCGGGTGCCGTCGCTGTAGCCGCGACCAATCTTTTGTTTGCNCTGCTGGCTACGCTCAATCCCACGGTCGAGGGTCTTGCGGTGGTGATCAGTGCGGACAATCTCTCCGGCGGGTTTGCCNGCGCTGCCTTTATTGCGTATTTATCTTCACTCACGAACCGCGCATACACCGCAACCCAGTACGCTCTCTTTTCCTCGCTGATGACGCTCCCAGGAAAGTTCATAAGCGGTTTTTCCGGGATTGTGGTCGATGGCTATGGCTATGCCATCTTCTTTGTTGTGGCAGCCCTGCTGGGGCTGCCGGCAATCTGCCTTGTCTGGATGTTGATGCGGCGGGCAACTCAGGGCGCCCAGCCGTAGCGGGCCAGCGAGACTCGCCGCCCGCTATTCACCAGCACCCCTTCNTTACGCAGGCGGCGGGCCTGCTCTGAACGATTGGGGTTCGTGATAGCGCCAGAGCTGGAAATGACCCGGTGCCAGGGCAGCGTGGAACCNATNGGCAGTTCGCTGAGCACGCGACCGACAAACCGNCTCATCGCTGGTGCGCCNGCGAGTTTCGCCAGTTGACCGTAGGTTGCGACCTGCCCGGGTGGAATTGCATTGATCCATTGCCAAAGCTGCAGGCGTAATACGTCGGGTTGCGGTCTTTTCTTGCCACTTTTTTTGCTCATGGCGGTTGACACCAAGAAAACGGTTCATATGATTGGCACTCTCTTGAAGAGAGTGCTAATTCGGCCGCAGGCCACGCCCCTTAGCGGCTTGGTCACCAAAAGAAGCCGATTCTAGCGTGGTTCAATCAGCACAGGCCGAGAAAGGCCTGTCAATGGAGAGAAGAATGATCCGTCCATTGCAAGATCGTGTGGTGGTTCGCCGCACGGAAGAGGAAACGAAGTCCGCTGGCGGCATCGTGATCCCTGATTCCGCTACTGAAAAGCCCTCACAGGGTGAGGTAGTGGCCGTTGGTCCCGGTAANAAGTCCGAGTCCGGTGACGTNACCCCTGTCGACCTCAAGGCTGGCGACAAGATCCTGTTCGGTCAGTACGCGGGCAGCACTGTGAAGCTCGACGGTGAGGAACTCCTCATCATGAACGAGAGTGAAGTCTTCGGCGTCATAGAGTAAGACGCACGAACAGAAACATACCCAAGGATCAGAGTTAAAGGATCAGAGGATCAGATAAATCATGACAGCTAAAGATGTAAAATTTGGTGATTCCGCCCGTCAGCGCATGCTGGCTGGTGTTAACACCCTGGCTGACGCCGTCAAGGTCACGCTGGGCCCCAAAGGACGTAACGTGGTGCTCGACAAGTCGTTTGGCGCGCCGACCGTCACGAAAGACGGCGTGTCCGTAGCTAAAGAAGTCGAACTCCAAGACAAGTTCGAGAACATGGGCGCACAGATGGTCAAGGAGGTTGCTTCGCAAACCTCTGACGTCGCTGGCGACGGGACGACCACCGCTACTGTACTGGCTCAGTCCATCTTGAACGAGGGCTTAAAGTCAGTTGCCGCGGGCATGAATCCGATGGATTTGAAGCGCGGTATCGACAAAGCCGTTGCTGCGGCAGTGGTTGAACTCGAAGCGCTCTCGCAGCCCTGCAACGACAACACCACTATCGCTCAGGTCGGAAGCGTTTCTGCCAACAGCGACACTGCAGTCGGCGACATCATCGCTGAGGCGATGGACAAGGTGGGTAAAGAAGGCGTCATCACAGTTGAGGAAGGCAGCGGCCTCGAGAACGAACTCGACGTGGTCGAAGGTATGCAGTTCGATCGTGGCTACCTCTCGCCTTACTTCATCAACAACCAGGACAACATGAGCGCGGAAATCGAAGACCCGTTTGTGCTGCTCCATGACAAGAAGGTCTCGAACATCCGCGAGATGCTCCCGATCCTCGAAGCTGTTGCGAAAGCCGGCAAGCCCCTGGTCGTCATTGCTGAGGACGTCGAAGGCGAAGCGCTCGCAACTCTGGTTGTAAACAATATGCGCGGCATCGTTAAAGTGGCTGCTGCCAAGGCCCCTGGTTTTGGTGACCGCCGCAAAGAAATGCTGCAGGACATTGCAACCCTTACCGGTGGCACGGTGATCTCCGAAGAGGTTGGCTTGTCGCTCGAAGGCGCAACTCTGGAAGACCTTGGTCAGGCCAAACGCATCAGCATGACCAAGGAAAACACGACGATTGTGGACGGCGCTGGCCAGTCTGATGAAATCGAGTCGCGTGTGAACCAGATTCGCACCCAGATTGAAGAGACCTCTTCGGACTACGACCGAGAGAAACTCCAGGAGCGTGTTGCGAAGCTCGCTGGCGGTGTGGCTGTGATCAAGGTTGGCGCACCAACCGAAGTCGAGATGAAAGAGAAAAAAGCCCGTGTTGAAGACGCTCTGCACTCGACCCGTGCTGCGGTAGAGGAAGGCATCGTCCCGGGTGGCGGTGTTGCGCTCGTGCGCGCCCTGCAGGCCATTGAGGGTGTGTCGGGCGATAATCCTGATCAGGACGTAGGGGTAGTCCTCTGTCAACGTGCGATGGAATATCCGCTGCGTCAAATTGTCAGCAATGCGGGCGGTGAAGCGTCGGTTGTCCTTGACAAGATTCGTNGCATGAGCGGTGCNGAAGGCTACAATGCGGCTACCGGCGAATTCGGCGACATGATCAAGATGGGTCTGCCGGATCCGACNAAGGTAACGCGNACNGCGCTGCAGGCTGCTGCCTCTGTTGCAGGTCTCATGATCACCACGGAGTGCATGGTCACAGAAGTGGTTGAAGAGAATGCAGCCGCACCGGCAATGCCGCCTGGTATGGACGGAATGGGTGGCATGGGCGGCATGATGTAAATCGCCTCCGTCGTGGTCTTTGACCTCGATCGTGCTATCGAAAAGGCCCGCTTTGGCGGGCCTTTTCTTTTTCGGACCATCCGTTTCGCGGCAGCTTGGTTCTGGCGCCGTGGTGCTTCCTCAGGCTGCGTTTCTTTTGGACGCCGTGCCGGGCGGTTCATTGTGGGCATGGTGAACGCCCAGTAGACGTCTCGACTGGGGCGGGTGCCGGTGTTGCAGAATCTGCTCTCGACTAGCTTCCCACGTCCACGGGAGCATCCGGAATAACTCCCTGGGTTAACGGTTCTAGGAACTCAGCGATCCGNTCCGGTACAAACACGCCTGGATCACTTNGCAATGCNGGAAGNCGCCACCATCGAAAAGCGTTGAAGTCGTCTGTCTCACGGCGCTCGGGATTGTTTGCCATCGNGGGCTCAAACTGGCGCACCGGCAAAAACCAGAAAAGATCGGTCTGTCGTATGGACTCACCGGCCATCCNGTAGGTGTGTTCNCGAGTCCAGACCGGTGGCCCGGCANCCGTGACGTGATGGCCGGTTTCTTCCCANATTTCNCGTTCAAGCNCTGCATGATCAGTCTCGCCCTGTTTAACCCCGCCGCCGGGCGGCAGCCAGATGTCGATACGAGTGTCAGGTGTGGTAGCGCAGACCAGCAGTAGCTGAGACTTATCTGACCAGAGCAGCGCGCGGACCGCGCGCCGCGTGCGAGTGGGTTTGTTCATGGGTCTCTACCGCCNCAACGCGGCACGTCAGAGCATAAGGTTGAAACCAACCGCCAGCCCAAACGTCCGCGCCTTGCCAAGATCAAAGTCGTCGGTGACAAGGCGCACATGGCCNTAGCGTCCGCGCCAGCCGAAGCCAAATGACTCCGCTGCGGTGTCGTACTCGAACTGGAAGCCGTCGAGCGCCAGGCCAATCCGGGGGAAGTCCTGTGAAGTGGTGTGATACCAGTAGCCGAGCAGCGCTACCTGCGGCTTCCAGCCGAATAAGTCGGGTTTCCAGGCCTGGTCCCAGCGCGCGGCCAGTTCCGCTCGTGCCGGCAACTCTTGGCGGAACGTCTGATTACGGATGTGGGTGCTCCAGTTGNGGTCGAGCAATTCATTGGGGAAGACGNTCAGCCCGTCGAGCAGGTCCTGCGCAACGCCTACAAAGTCGTTCAGAAACGGCTTGATGTCGAAGGTGGCGGACGTCTGCGGGGCTCCGCTCCATTCGAACTCGTTGATGGCGTCCCAGATCTGCAATGAAAGACCGAGGTCTTCGCGTGCCTGCCAGAATGCGGCAAGGTCTACCGAGTAACCTGAGCCGTCTGGAGCCTGGAAATCCACGCCGCTGATAACCGGATTCTGTGAGCCAACAAGCGCAGGCTGGCGGTAGGTGTCTTCGCGAAAACGTGGCGAATTATAAGCATAGTCAATGTTGAATCCGCCGCGCACATTGGTGATGAGGCTGTAGATCGCCGACAGGTCAGGGCTTGTGGAACCGGCCTGCGCATCAAACACGGCCTGAATATCCTCCAGCAGTTGCGGGTCTACCAGGTCTTCAGTTGCAACAACGCTCGCCGAACCCGACTGCAGGCGGCTGGCATCGAAGTACCAGGTAAACGCGCCGTAAAGCTGCAGGTTGGGCAAAGCGTCCCAGGCATAGCCTGTTTTGAGTCCGGTGGCGGTGATGCGTTCGACGTCCAGATGCAGGTCGAAGACCCGGCTTGCATCAATGGGGATGCCGTTCTTGCTCGAGTGATGGAACAGAGCGGTTTCCTCGGAAAACTCCGTGAGGTAGTCAAAGCGCTGCACCAGCGCCACGGTGATCCTGCGATATTCCGCGCCAATCTCAATAACATTCTGGGTAAAGGCGGTATCACCGCTTTCCAGCTTATCGTCAAATTTGTCCGCGAATGATTCGATCGAGACCGGCTCGCTGTACGCGAACAGATCGATGTCAGAATAGAAGCGCCACTGGGGACGCTCTTCGTCGGATGCTGAAGAGAGCGCAGCGCATGACAGTAGGCATGCGGCAAGCAGGGATCTCATACTAAGCCTATTGTCGGTACAGACAGGTTTAAAGCGCAGAAAATCTGCGGGCGGCATACTACCCGGAAACGTCGCTGAAGAGTATTATGCGCGTAAGTTGGACGCCCTCGAGTAGGCCAAACGGCTAAGTTAATCATGTGCCTACGGCACATTTTCCACAGTGTGTGTGAAAGCCTTGAGTGCTGGCAACCGTTCGCCATCCTGTCGTGTTTGGCACGTAGTTGGGCAGTTGATCGGGTTTCGGGAAGGGTATGGCAGGTCTCCCTGCCTGCGTCTTCGTTGGGCTGCTAGACAGCCATTTATGGTCCAATAATCTTATGAACGACCGCCAAAACGAAACACCTNTGATCCCGAGCATCAAGCCNGATCAAGACGAGGTTGCCGCGTTCCAGAACAGTCGGCGATCGGAAGCGCCCAGGCAAAGCAACTTCAACGGTATCCTCGTGTTTGTCATCGTGTTGATGGCGATTGTGATGGGGGTAGGCGGCTTCCTNCTGTATGAGTTTCAGAAGCAGCTGAAGGAGTCTGAGCTTGCACTTCTTGACGCACAGCGGCAGAACAAAGATTTGCTTGAGGGTCTCGCGAAGACAGACATGGGTGTNTATACCGAACTCAAAATTCACGAGGGCAAGATTGCGACCAACTTCAGTGAGATCGACAAGCTTTGGCAGGTCTCGAACAAGCGCAACAAAGGCCAGATCAAGAATAACGAGAATAATCTCAAAGCTGTCCAGAGCCAGTTGAAGGTAGTGGGTGACGCCAACACCCGGATGAGCACCAGTGTCACGACTATAGAGACCGGCTTTGCCCAGCTGACTACTGACGTCGCTGCCATGCAGCAGCTTTTGCAGGACGACAGCGAAGAGATGACAACCCAGGTGGCGCTGGTTCGTGGCCAGGTGCAGGACGCNGCNGTCGAAGTGGGCGGCAATAAGCGCAACATCGCGGCCCTACAGAAAAAGCTTGCCGCGACTGAAGAAGATATCGCTGCTTTTGATGAATATCGCCTGCAGGTCAACAAGCAGCTACTCGAGCTGCGCCGAGTATTACAGGACGTGGGCGGTGAGACTTCTGCTCCAGCGCCTGCTGCATCNCAGTAGACGGTACCGGAGTGGGCGCGCNCGGCCTTGGTTNCGCTTGGGTGTCNTGCTTCGGAGNTAAGNTCGCCCTGATCTGTGGGGCGTGGCCGTAGACTGCTGAAGCGCNTGAACNNATGTGACGATCCGCGAAGTCGCGNGGCTGAGGGCTNCTCTACCCAATTTTCCCTGGAGCAACGCCTGGTTCGCGTGAAGTCGGGATGGGCGCTTGATTCCGGCTCGTCAGTCATCGCGCGGGCTTTGTGTCGCCGTAAACTGACGGCGTCGCATTCGGCTGACCTCGTTCAGGTTTCTGAGGCTTACCTCAGCGGTCTCTGCGACAAAATTGTCGGCGTTAAATGCGACCTCAAGCTGCCAGGTGTTGTTAGCATGTGATTGGATTGCCCGCATCCATGGCCGGTCAATGTTCTTAAGCTCGGGCGCGTGGNGGATNGCTCATNTGTCGGCCAGGTCGAGCTCAATCGCGGCGGTGAATCGACTGGGAGAGGCCNGACAGCAGCGAGGCAGGCTCTAGGCCTCAAGCGCCCGGTCAGAGCGCCCAGTCTTCGAGGATGCCGATGGCAAAGATGTAGTGCAGATAGGAGAGCACCGCACCGGCCTCGGTGATCTCCAACAATTTGACTCCGCGAGCTATGGTATCGCCTTCCCGATAGAGTGTGCCGTTGATATTTACCATGCGTACCGCTGGGTCTTCAGCATATATGTGCGATGAAAACGCCAGGGCCGGGATCTGCTCCTGGATGCCACGGGGCAGGGCACCAATCGGGGTGGGGCGCGGGGTATCTGCGGGAGTGATCAACTCCTCGCCGGGTGCAAGCGACGGAGTGGGCGTTCGTGCGAGCTGAATCGGGGATGAAGGTTCGGGTGCGGGGTCTGCGACGGGCATCAACGGGCTGGGCGCCGGCGGTCGCTCAACCTGCCGCCTCAGCGTCGCTGCTACAACCGGTGCCTCGGGCACGGTACGTGGTGGCGGGATGATCGCTAGGTCAGGCGGCGCAATTGCCTGCCGCTGCCAAAGCCACCAGCCCCCAAGACCCGCATTGACTGCTATCAGCATCGCAAACAGCACCGGCAACAGTCGCGAATGCGAGACGGATTGCGCCTGAACAAGCAATGCCTTCGGGTCCTGTACCGACTCTGCGTTAGAGCGATTGAGCGCGTCGAGAATGTAGGACATCAGGGCGCGCGATCTGTAAGAAAGGGAATGCCCAGGCCTTCAAACGCGTTGACGGTGATCCAGGTCTCAGCGCCGGCAATGCCGTCAACGTCGATTCCGTGTGCCGCCTGTAGGCTCTCGACCCGGGCTTCAAGATCCGCATCAAAACGGGTGTTTGCTTTAAGCCTCGCTGATTTCCCGTTCATCAGATCCAGCTGATAATTCAGCCAGTCGACTGCAGTGCCTGAGTCGCCCCGATCCATAGGCGCGGTGTACCCGGGCGGCATCCTCCAGAGCAGCGTGAACGGCCCTTCCCAGACAGCCTTCAGTGAATCCAGCGCAATTTGCCGCTCGCCGCTGCGATCGGTCACAAAGGCCGTGTTGCCGCTCACGAACATCAACGCGACGTGCCCGCGATCGCCGGACAGTGTCAGGATGGTGGGTCGGTCGAGCTGGAGGATGTCTTCGAGTTTGCCGCTGTGAAAAAAACAGCGCAGGCCTACGGAAACAGCCTTGGCGCAGGGTTCGGCCCGGGCCGGGTCGAAGTTGGTTCCCCACACACCAAAGATTGCAACAAATGCGTCGGCGCGGCGCGTAAACCCGTCGAGCCCTGGAAGACTTACGTCGCCATCGGCAAATATCAGGAGCTCCGGCTCCACGATCGGCTCGGGTGTCACGATTACGGTAGGCGTTGTAAATCCAACCGCCAGAGGCTCTGACCNTANCTGAACCGGCGCGGGTTCNGGTTGTGGCGNGGTAGGGTTTGACGCNGGAGCCGGCGCGTGCTCAAGAGCGGCGGGTTCTTGCNGGGTTGNGACTGANACCTGCGCAACGGACACTGGGTCGGGTGGCGTCATGCCTGGCAGAGCTGATTGCATAACTACGGCCATTGCAAGTGCGCCAGCCACAGCGGCCGCAGCCATCGCCCAGGGCAACATACGCAGCGATTTGCGTCTTGGGTCGGCAAGGGTTTCCCTGACCGCCTTGCGTACGATCGCCATCGACATGTGCCGGACGCCTTCGGCGTAGGCACCGAGCAGCGCACGGTCGCATACGACGTTGATGAGGCGCGGCACCCCACGGGTGCTGCGGTGGATGTGGCGTTTGTGACTATCTTTGAAGAGTTCAGGATCACCCCCTGCGGTCTGTAGGCGGTGGCCGATATAGGCTGCTGATTCGTCAGCGGACAGAGCGGTCAGATGAAACCGGGCCGTAACCCGCTGCTCGAGCTGGCGTAATTCTTCCTTGCCCAGGAGGTCGATCAGCTCTTCCTGCCCGAGCAGGATGATCTGCAGCAGCTTCTCTTCGTTGGTTTCAAGGTTGGTGAGCAAGCGCAGTTGTTCCAGAACGTTTACCGAAAGATTCTGCGCTTCATCAATGATGAGTACCGCTTTGCGGTCGCGCGGCACCGAGGACAACAAAAACGTGTTAATCCTGTCGCCCAGCACCTTGAGCGACGCACCCTCCGGATACTCGATCCCGAAATCGTCACAAATTGTCGCCAGGAGTTCAGGCGCGGTGAGCGTGGGATTCAGCAAGAATGCGGTGTCCACGTGCTCCGGCAGTTGATCGATCATGCACCGGCACAGCGTGGTTTTGCCCGTCCCAACCTCGCCTGTCAGGATCACAAATCCGCCCTCCCCGGAAAGCCCGTAGATCAGATGGGCCAGCGCCTCCTGATGGCGCGGGCTCATGTAGAGAAACTGTGGATTCGGGGCAATTGAGAACGGTTTCTCGCTGAACCCGAAGTGTTCGAGATACATTGTCGTTTTGGACCGGCCGGGTGAAGGCGATTCTAGTGGACTTTGAAGCTTGCGGCGCCCGGAGGTTCAACCCCCATCGGCGAGTTGTGCGTCTTTCTCCTCCCAGATTCTGGAGACCCACTGCTGAAACGCTGCTTTGTGAGCGGGATCATGTTCATAGCTGCGGCCAATAAACTCTTGTGGTACCGGGCGGGTTCTAGCCGTCACTCGGATCGGCCCGGTACGGCCACAGAGGAAATCCCAGAAGCCAAACGGTCCCGAATAGCGAATGGTCACGTCAACCACACACTCGATACGCTCGCCCAAGGTATTGACTACTAGCGCTGCCCCGCCCGATTTTGGGCGGAGCAGGTGAGTAAATGGCGAGGCCTGAGAGGTATGTTTGGCGGGGGTGAAACGCGTCCCTTCGAGGAAGTTCAGTACCGCAACGGGTGTCATGGCAAACTTCTGACTGGAACGCGCGGTGGCCTCAAGGTCCTTGCCGGCAAGTTCGGGCCGGCGCGCAAGTACTTCTTTGGAGTAACGTCGCATCACTGGGAAGTCGAGCAGCCACCAGGCGAAGCCGAGCACAGGAACGTACAACAACTGGTGCTTGATAAAGAATTTGAGCATGGGGATATGCCCCCGCAGAACCCGTTGCAGGATCAGAATGTCTGTCCACGACTGATGGTTACAGAAGACGAGATACCATTTGTTTCGGTCCAGTCCGAGAGTAATACTGGCGTCGATCTCGACACGGCGGGTAAGGTCAAGCAAGAGGTTATTGTTGTCTATCCAGCATTCAGCGAGGGTGTTCATCAGCCGGGTGACCCGGCGGCGGTGCTCCGGCCCGCCGCCCAGCCGGAGCAGGGCCGCAAGGTAAAGGATGGGGCAAAAGATGAGGGTGTTGAGCGTCATCAAGCTGAGAGCAAACAGTCCCCGCAGGGTGGCAAACATGGGCGTCTCTCGATGTGTGCAGCCAGTGTGCACCGTAACCTTAAGGTTGCGTGAAATAAACGCCCGGATAGCGCTGTGCCTTCTGTTTCTCTTTTTGGGGGGTGTGAACGGCTGCACTTCGGTTGCCTACTATCAGCAGGCGGTGTCAGGGCAGATGGCTTTGCTAATGCAGCGCGAGCCGATCCTGGAAGTCCTCGCCGACCCGGCTGTCCCGCCGGCCGTCAAGGCAAAGCTGCGCTACGTACAGTCAGTGCTGCAATACGCGGACGATGCAGGGTTGCCGGTTGAGGGCAGCTANGGTGACTACGTCGACCTTGGTCGCACGCACGTGGTCTGGAATGTCTATGCGGCTCCCGAGTTTTCGCTGCAACCCCGGACCTTCTGTTACCTGGTGGTTGGCTGTATGGCATATAAAGGCTTCTTTACCGAGGCAGCAGCGCGCGAGCTTGCGGCTGGGCTTGAGGCGGAGGGCCTCGATACATGGGTTGGCGGTGTGGCGGCCTATTCAACGCTTGGGTGGTTTGACGATCCGGTGCTGTCGTCGTTTGTAGGGCGAACGGATGCGAGGCTTGCGGCATTGCTTTTTCACGAACTGGCGCACAAGGTGGTATTTGTCAAAGGAGACACCGCCTTTAACGAGGGGTTTGCGACCGCGGTTGAACGCATCCTGCTGCGGGAGTGGCTCGCGTCGCGCGGTGAGCAGCCGGCCTTTGAGAGTTATCTTGCGTCAAACGCGCTGCATGAGGCGTTCATCAAACTTGTGTTCGATGAACGCTCCCGTCTGGTTGACCTCTATGCTAGCGGTGGCCCAACCGCGGAGCTTCGCCGCGGCAAGGCGCTGATCATTGCGGACTTGCGGTCAAAATACCGTGATCTGGCGGCTGCCTGGAGCACCGATCCATATGGTGGCTGGATGGCGGCGCCTATCAATAACGCACGGCTTGCAACCATGGCCACCTATAACGAGTACGTGCCTGCATTCCGCATGCTGTACGCCGAGGCTGGCTCTCTGCAAGGCTATTTCGAACGTGTTGAGGTGCTTGCCGGTCTGGATGCAGAGAGTCGCCGTTCGCGCTTGCTGGCGCTGCTTGCGGAGGCTCAGGTGACCAGGAGGTAGCAGAGCACCGAGATAATGATGGCTCCAATCAGGTTGAGTGCAAAACCCTCGCGGGCCATGACGCTTGTTGGAAACCGCCCTGTACTGAACATGATGGTATTGGGCGCGGTTGCGACGGGCAGCATGAACGCACAACTGGCACTCATGGCCGCAGGCACCATGAGCAGGCGTGGGTCGATCATTGCGGCCACCGCAGCTGCCGCGAGAATGGGCATCAGCAGCGTGGTTGTGGCGGTATTGCTCGTGACTTCGGTCAGGAACGTGATCGTCAGGCAGATTAAGGCGATCATGACCAGCGCGTGCAGACCGGCAAGCGATGAGAGCGCCTCACCCAGTGCGGCAGAGAGCCCAGACGCAACAAACGCGGTCGCGATGGCAATGCCGCCGCCAAACAGGATAAGCATGCCCCAGGGGATGGTCTGCGCGCGTTCCCAGTCGAGGAGTTTGCCACCGCGGCCGTTGGGTACAAGGAACATCACGACAACCGCGAGGAGCGCCACACTGGCATCGTTGGCAAGCGGCGCGTCGAACAGCCCGGACCAGCCTCCGAAGGGCTGTTTGCGCGTGACCCAGGTGAGGGCGGTCAGGCCGAAAACGATGAGTACGCGGGTCTCGTAGGGATCCCACTTGCCAACCTGCGGCATGTCGACCTTGCCGCTAAAGGTAAGACGACGGGTCATCCAGAGCCAGACTATCGGAATCAAAACAAGGACCACGGGAATAGCCCAGGTCATCCACGTCAGGAAATCGATTTCGGTCCCGGTTGTGTCCCGGTAGACCTGCATGAAAACAACATTGGGCGGTGTGCCGATTGGCGTGCCAATCCCGCCTACACTTGCGGCGTAGGCGACGCCAAGCAGTAGCGGAATCGGCAGGTCGGGATCCTCCGAGCGCTCGATCACGGCCAGCGCGACAGGCAACAGCATNAGCGTTGTAGCTGTGTTCGAGATCCACATTGAGAGCAAAGCCGCGGCCNCCATAAAACCGAACACAATCNTCTTGCTGCTGTTTCCGCCTACTAGGTTGACCATTGTAAGTGCGACCCTGCGGTGCGCTCCGCTGGCTTCCATGGCGGTTGAAAGTATGAAGCCACCCAATAACAATAGGACCAGCTGACTGCCGTACGCGGCTGCGACCTGGCCAGCTGTCAGGACGCCCGTGATGGGGAAGGCGCCCAGCGGCAGGAGCGATGCAGCCGGTATCGGGATGGGTTCGGTAATCCACCAGACCACCGTTGTCGCGGCGATGGCGCCGGTCCAGCAGGCTGTTGTATCCCATCCGGTGAGGTGCAGTGCAGCAAATGCCACAGTACCCAGGACAGGCCCCAGGATCAGGAACAGCAATTTGCCGGAAATTTCTGACATTGTTTGGATGCCGCGTGNGGAACGCAGCGCGCGAGTATACTACGAGGCTTCAGAACGATCGGATTGACCGTGCAGGAAACGCTGTTCTGGTATGACCTTGAAACCACGGGCACCTGGCCCGCGGCTGACAGAGTTGTGCAGTTCGCGGGTGTACGTACGGATCTTGAGTTGAACCCCGTGGCTGAGCCTGTGAACTGGTTCTGTCAGCTGAGTGACGATGTCATCCCATCGGCTGAGGCCATGCTGGTAACCGGCATTCGCCTCGAGCGCCTGCAGGTTGAAGGCCTGTGTGAGCGGGAGTTTACCGAGAAGGTCATGAGTGAACTCGGCCAACCCGATACCTGTGCCGTTGGCTACAACAGCATCCGATTCGATGACGAGTTTGTCCGCTATCTGTTTTACCGTAACTTTCACGACCCCTATGTGCGCGAGTGGGCGAACGGCAACTCGCGGTGGGACGTGATCGATCTCTTTCGAATAGCGCGGGCGTTGCGCCCGGATGGCATCAACTGGCCCGAATCTGAAGAGGGCAACCCGACCTTCAGATTGGAGGCCCTGACGGCTGCCAACGGCGTGGCTCATGCCGATGCACATGATGCGATCTCGGATGTCCTAGCGACCGTGGCAATAACGCGCAAACTGCGTGCAGCCCAGCCGCGCCTTTATGACTATCTTTATCGGCTACGGAACAAAAATGCTGTCGCCGACCAGGTCTATCCGTTGGGTAAGGCTGCCGTAGTGCATGTTTCGAACATGTATCCAAACGCGCGCAGCTGCGCGGCTATTGTATTGCCGCTGTGCCAGCATCCGGAGAATCCTAACGGGATCATCTGCTACGACCTGGATGTAGATCCCGCGCCGCTAATCACGTCGACAGCGGAAGGGG
Source organism: Gammaproteobacteria bacterium (assembly GCA_002714125.1). Next base: position 1,525 of record PAWP01000035.1, on the reverse strand, counting down.
TAAGGCACCTTACGTTCACGCCTCGATCAGAGTTGGCTGAGGGCGAGACGCACATCCCGCTGAAGGTAATGCACGTCAACCGATGCCCGGCGGTCGCGCCGCTGAAAACGCTGGACGAGCCAGCCGCGGCGCGTCTGGGGCTGGACCTCATTCAGGCACGCGAGCACATGGCGGCATTGACGGCAGCGCCGGGCATTGTTGAGAAAGTGCAGGCTGCTTACGGCGGCCGGGAATTCCAACCGGAAACGGATCCTGACCGCATGCTCTATGCAGGGGAGTTTTTCAACGACGATGACCGGGCTAAGTGTGCGCGTGTGCGAGCGATGGACGCGGCTGAACTCGGTTCGGGTCTGCCAGCGTTCGACGACGCGCGTATTCCCGAAATGGTGTTCCGTTATCGTGCGCGGAATTTCTCCGGTTCGCTCGATACCGACGAGCAGCGCCGCTGGCGCGCGTACCTGAGAGATGCCTGGAACAGTGGTGAGCGCCTGTCCCAGGCCGAAGAGACCATTGTGGCATTGCGTGCAAAGTCAGGCGAGGAGTATCAGGGCCAGTTGAGCGAACTTGAAGCACGTTTGTCTTTCCAGCGGGGCCTGCTGACATGACTGCACCCTGTCTTGAGTTTGTCGGCGTGAGTAAAGCCTATGTCGGTAAGACGGTCCTTGATAATATTAATCTGATATTGCCTTCCAGGTTGACCGTAGCCATGGTGGGCGAAAGCGGCAGCGGCAAGTCTACTCTACTGCAATTGGCAAATGGCCTCGTGCGGCCGGAGTCAGGCAGCGTGAGTATTTTTGGCGAGCCGCTCGACTATGCGGCACTGTCGGAGAAGCGGCGCGCCATGGGCTACGCAGTGCAGGGTGCCGGTTTGTTTCCGCATTTGACGGCAGCTGACAACATCACGCTCGTCGCGCGACTCTCGGGTTGGTCTCCGGATGCGGTTGCCGCGCGCCTGGTCCGTGTATGCGAGCTGCTTTCGCTGGATCCCGAGCTTACCACGCGTTTCCCCCACGCCCTGTCTGGCGGACAGCAGCAGCGGGTCAGTCTTTGTCGCGCGATGATGTTGAATCCTGAGTTACTGTTACTTGATGAGCCGTTTTCGGCCCTCGACCCTATCACCCGGCGCGCAATTCACGATGAATTCCTGAACCTGCAGGCAGCTGAGTCCCGGTCGGTGGTAATTGTGACGCACGATATGGCAGAGGCGGTGAAACTGGGCCAGCATCTGGTTATTTTACGGGAAGGGCGAGTGGTCCAGACGGGAACGACAAATGAGGTCCGTAGTGCGCCAGCGGATGATTATGTGTCCGGTCTTTTTGCCGAGGCTCTGGCATGAAGGCGCTGGTTCTGACCGTGTTGCTTTGCACGCTCTCAAGCGTGGCTATAGCTGAGCCCGTACGTGTTGCAAGCAAGTCTTTCCCTGAAAATCAGCTGTTGGCGGAGGTGATTGCCCAACTGCTTGAAGCCGAGGGTTATGAGGTTGAACGCCGCTTTGGTCTGGGTGGCACACTTGTCTGTTACGAAG
>PAWP01000034.1 GCA_002714125.1 Gammaproteobacteria bacterium | reverse complement strand
GGCGCGTAGGTCCTCATGATTTTCGATAATGCCGTTGTGGACGACGCCGACTTCGTTCCTTGAGAGATGGGGGTGGGCATTGTTCTCAGTGGGTTTACCGTGGGTAGCCCATCGGGTATGCGCAATCCCGAGCGCACCTGCCGCGGGGGTCACGTCGTTGGCGGCTCGCAGTCCGGCGACCTTGCCAGCTCTACGAATGCGCTGAATCTCATTGGTGCTCGAGAGTACGCAAAGGCCGGCGGAGTCGTATCCGCGATACTCGAGGCGTTGAAGTCCCTCGATCAGGATTCCGGCAACGTCTCTTTTTGTTGCTGCTCCAACAATCCCACACATTGTTACTAAACCTCCGGTCCACAAGCCCGTACACCGTAAGGCTTAGCCTTTCGATGATCCCGCGTTGATTCCAGTCATATCCCGGTGCGTGCCGGGCGGGCGCTTAATCCAACAAGTGACATCAGGCCTTACGGGGCTTCTCCCAGCTCTCAATATTCGCCTGGCGGCCACGCCCAATCGCCAGGGCCCGAGCCGGAACTTCTTTCGTAATAGTGGAGCCAGCGCCAACGGTTGAGTATTCGCGGATTTGCAAAGGCGCAACCAGCGATGAATTGGTCCCCACAAACACATCGTCTTCAATCAGAGTCTGATGTTTATTCACACCATCGTAATTACAGGTGATGGTACCCGCACCAATGTTCACTCGGGCTCCAATGGTGGCATCACCAAGGTAGGCGAGGTGACTGGCCTTGGTACCTTTGCCCAGCACACTCTTCTTCACTTCTACAAAGTTGCCAATCGCCACTTCGTCGGACAGGACCGCGCCAGGCCGTATTCTTGCAAACGGTCCCACGCTGCACTCCGCATGGATGGTCGCGCCCTCGATCACCGTATTAGGCTTGATTACGCTACCGTCGCCAATCTCAGCATCGGTGATGTGACAGTTGGGCCCAATGGTGACGTTGGAGCCAATGCGAACATTTCCTTCGAGCACCACGTTGATGTCAATAGAGACATCCTGACCTATTTCAATTTCTCCCCGGAGATCAAATCGCTCAGGATCGGCGATGCGCACACCCTGCCGCTGCAACGCTTCGGCCTGCCTGCGTTGGAAAACCCGTTCCAGCCGATTGAGCTGTACGTGATCGTTTACGCCTTGGACATCATCGGGGTGTTCCGCCTTGTGGGCGACAACCACTCCACCCTCAGCAAGTGCTAGACCGACAATGTCGGTCATCAGGTACTCTCCCTGTTCGTTGTTCTGGTTCGTCTGTTGCAGCCAACGCATGAAGTCGCCGGCCTTGGCCACCATAACGCCGGTGTTTATCTCGCGGATGTCCTGTTGTGCCGGACCGGCATCCCGTTGCTCGACAATGGCCAAGGGCGCACCGTCCGCGTCCCGGATCATCCGACCATAACCCGTTGGATCGGGCACATCGACGGTGAGTATGCCCAGGTCACAATCGATAGCGGCAAACGTCTCGAGCGTATGCGCTGGCAGCAGCGGTACATCACCCAGAAGGACCACAACGCGCGCCGCTGAATTACAGTTTGGCAGCGCCTGCATTGCCGCATCACCGGTGCCAAGTTGCTCCGCCTGCTTAACAAACTGGATGTCTGAGCCCTCAAAGGCAGCCAGAACCTGGTCGCCACCCTTGCCAATCACGACCTGCAGACGCGTAGGAGCCACCGCGCGCGCGGTATCGACAATGCGGGCGAGCATAGGCTTGCCGCCCAACTCGTGCAGAGGTTTAGGTTTGGCAGAGTGCATGCGAGTACCCATACCCGCCGCGAGGATGACTATCTCNATTGCCATAAGGCTCCCGCCATGCATCTCTTGGAGCGCCGAGTTTACTTGGCACCTCGGGGGGCAGCAATTTCAGATTTCTTTACTCTTGTAAGAACAGCGGCCGGGCCCAAAAGCCGCTGCGCGGTACAAACNCATATTACGACATGCTCCCTAACCGTCGAGAGCTCGATGCATGACAGCNGTACCNGTCACTTAGCCAAGCCGAACCGCCGGTATACAGCGGCTTTANGCGTACTTCNCCNTAGNGTATGCCTAAGCTTCTNCCNNTACAGGCCCGCGCGACNCCAAGCGGCTGGGTGCGACCAGCCACTGGCGCTGGCTATGGCGTNCGTGCCGATCNTGGTNTTTGCCGNGCCATTTTCCTTCCNCCACCTCTTCAAGGAATACGGCANACACCCAACACCTGAACAAGGCGATAGGGGATCACGCTGATCGCTGGACGGGGGAACCTGGCTGGATTCGTCCGCTGCACTGGGTGCTGACCCGGGCCCGGATTCCACGCACTAGCGCACAGTTCGGTCACCGATGACCCGATGTGCAATGGGTTTATCGCTGGAAACGAAGCTTCGAAGTGTTCGGAAGATCAGGTGCGAACTAGCGAACTTCGCGCATTTTCCTTACCGTACGCAGCATCGCGGCCTGGTCATGCAGGTTGGCCTGTACTCGGGAGAAGTCAAACTCTGAGTTCTGATCCAAGAGTTCGCGCTCCGCCTGTTGCCGGGCAGCCTCAGCGGCCGCCTCATCGATGTCTTCGCCACGCATGGCGGTGTCGGCAAGGATTGTGATTGCGGTGGGCTGCACTTCGATGAAGCCGCCGGAGGCAAAAAACACTTCCTCTTCACCACTTTCCATGATCAAGCGCACAGGACCCGCCTTGATNCCGGAGAGCAGCGCGGTGTGACCAGGGTAGATACCCAGCTCACCCAACGCGCCGGTAGCNACGACGCTCGCAACGTCACCGGAGAAGATCTCCTCCTCCGCGCTAACGATGCTGCAATAGACGGTNCCCGCCATGCTGTGCTCCTCTTTTCTGGCTTACGCGNTTACTTGCAGCAAACCTAAAGCGNCTTCGCTTTCTCGACCGCCTGCTCGATGTTNCCCACCATGTTGAAAGCCATCTCGGGAAGATCGTCATACTCGCCTTCGAGAATCGCTTTGAAGCTGCGGACCGTGTCGGCGAGTGGNACATACACGCCTGGCTGACCAGTGAAAACCTCAGCAACGTGCATTGGCTGGGAGAAGAACTGCGTGATACGTCGGGCGCGTCCAACCGCCTGCTTGTCTTCTTCAGAAAGCTCATCCATCCCGAGGATCGCGATGATGTCTTTGAGTTCCTTATACTTCTGCAGCACGCTCTGCACGCCCTGCGCGACGTCATAATGCTCTTCGCCCACAACCAGGGGGTCCAGCTGACGGGAGGTCGAGTCAAGCGGATCAACCGCCGGGTAAATCCCGAGGGACGCGATGTCTCGGGACAGCGTTACGGTTGAGTCAAGGTGCGCATAGGTGGTTGCGGGCGACGGGTCGGTCAGGTCATCAGCAGGCACGTATACCGCTTGAACCGAAGTAATCGACCCGCTTTTTGTGGTGGTAATACGCTCCTGGAGTACACCCATTTCCTCCGCTAGCGTTGGTTGATATCCGACCGCTGAGGGCATCCTGCCCAGCAGCGCAGATACTTCCGTGCCCGCTAATGTATAGCGGTAGATGTTGTCGACAAACAGAAGCACATCCCGCCCGTCGTCACGAAATTTCTCGGCCATCGTCAGTCNGGACAGCGCCACGCGCAGGCGGTTCCCAGGGGGCTCATTCATCTGGCCGAAAACCATCGCAATTTTGTCNACAACGCCTGCGTCTTGCATCTCGTGGTAAAAGTCGTTCCCCTCACGGGTGCGCTCGCCTACACCGGCAAANACNGACAAACCCGAGTGCTCGCTAGCAATATTGTTGATGAGCTCAAGCATCGTGACAGTCTTGCCCACACCNGCGCCTCCGAAGAGACCAACCTTTCCCCCCTTGGCGAACGGGCAGATGAGGTCAATCACTTTCACACCTGTNTCCANCAGCTCAACTGAGCCCTGCTGATCCGCGTAGGACGGGGGCGGGCGGTGAATCGCCATACGCTCCGTTTCGTTGATGGGGCCACGCTCGTCCACCGGGTTGCCCAACACGTCCATGATTCGGCCGAGCGTCGCTTCACCCACCGGGACCAAAATCGGTTGTTCGGTGTTGGTCACGGCAAGACCGCGGGCTAGGCCTTCCGACGCACCCATTGCAATCGTGCGAACAATGCCATCGCCCAGCTGTTGCTGAACTTCGAGGGTAAGACCGACCTCATCCACGGTCAGTGCNTGATACACCTGCGGCACTTCCTCACGGGCAAATTCGACATCGATCACGGCGCCGATGATAGATACGATTTTTCCACTGCTCATGTGTTGATCCCTTTGCAATCCTGGGCGGTCAGACAGCTGCTGCGCCGCCTACAATCTCCGCCAATTCCTGAGTAATCGCGGCCTGGCGGGCGTTGTTCATAATGAGTTCGAGTTCGTCGATCAGGTCGCCCGCGTTGTCCGTGGCNGCTTTCATCGCGATCATCTTTGCGGCCTGTTCACAAGCTACGTTTTCAACGACAGCTTGGAAGACCTGGGACTCGAGATAGCGCGTCAACAGACCGTCAAGCAGTTCTTGGGCATCCGGCTCGTAGAGGTAATCCCAACGGTAGTCCAGTTCTTCAGCCTCGTCCGGGTCGAGGGGCAGGAGCTGCTGGATGGTTGGCTCCTGCGTCATCGTGTTCACAAACACGTTATTCGCTAGGAACACCCGGTCCACGCCACCGTCTTCGAAGGAATCCAGCATCACCTTGATCAGGCCCAGNAGATCGTTCATGGCNGGTTGCTCGCCGACATGTGCGCTTGACGCCANCACATTCCCGCCNTAGCTGCGAAAGAACTGCGCCCCTTTNTTGCCAATCAGGCAAAGATCAATCTCGGCACCCTTGTCGTCCCACTGTTTCATGTCAGCTACCACTGACTTCAACAGATTGACGTTCAGACCACCACACAAACCNCGGTCAGTCGTAACGATAATATAACCAACCCGCTTGACCTCAGCACCTTCCGTCGCAATACGATCAATGGTGAACGGGTGTTTGTACTCGGGCGCTGCATGCGCCAGGTGCCCGATTGCGACGCGGATTGCGTCGGAATAGGGGCGCCCGCGGGACATGCGGTCCTGCGCTTTGCGCATCTTGCTCGCGGCGACCATTTCCATCGCGCTCGTGATCTTCTGAGTATTCTTGATACTCCCGATCTGGGTCCGCAGTTCTTTTGCAGATGCCATCGTGGTTTACCAGGTCTGGGTGGACTTGAACGTTTCGAGGGCCTTGCGCATGGTGTCTTCAACCTCATCGGAGTAGACGCCGGTCTCGTTGGCTTCCCTCATGAACTCTGAATGTTCTGCGTTCATGTAGGCNACCAGCGCTGCCTGGAAATCGAGCACCTTGTCAATATCGACGTCTTCGAGNAAGCCTTCGTTAGCAGCGAAGAGCACTACACCCATCTCAGCCACCTTCATTGGCGCATATTGATTTTGACGCATGAGGCGCGTTACTCGTGCGCCNTGTTCCAGCTGCCGTCGCGTGGCGTCGTCGAGGTCGGATGCAAACTGGGCAAACGCCTCTAATTCTCGATAGTTGGCGAGCGCCAGCTTNATACCACCAGAGATCTTCGACATAAACTTAAGCTGGGCATCGCCTCCCACCCGGGATACCGACACACCCGCGTTCATGGCAGGGCGGTTACCTGCGTTGAAAAGGTCGGTCTCGAGGAAGATCTGCCCATCCGTAATCGAGATCACGTTGGTAGGTACAAANGCGGACACGTCGCCGGCTTGNGTCTCAATTATCGGCAGCGCGGTCAGCGAGCCCGTCTGGCCCTGCACTTCGCCGTTTGTCACCTGCTCCACGTATTCTGCATTAACCCGCGCTGCGCGCTCCAAGAGTCNCGAGTGCAAATAGAAAACATCACCGGGATANGCCTCGCGGCCTGGCGGACGGCGCAGCAGCAAAGAGATCTGACGGTAGGCCCANGCCTGTTTGGTCAGNTCGTCATATATGATAAGCGCGTCCTCACCCCGATCGCGGAAGTACTCCCCCATAGCACACCCGGAATAGGCCGAGATGTACTGCATTGTCGCAGGGTCGGAAGCACTTGCAGCAACGACAATGGTGTTATCCATCGCACCGTGTTCTTCGAGCGTCCGCACCACGTTGGCAATCGAAGACTGCTTCTGGCCAATTGCAACGTAGACACACCTAATGCCAGAGTCGCGCTGATTGATGATGGTGTCGATCGCAATAGCGGTCTTACCGGTCTGCCGGTCGCCAATGATCAGCTCACGCTGACCGCGGCCAACGGGCACCATCGAGTCCACACACTTAAGCCCGGTCTGCACTGGCTGGTCAACGTGCTGCCGCGCAATTACGCCTGGTGCCACCTTTTCGATCGGCGATGATGCCGCAGCGTCCAAAGGACCTTTGCCGTCAATGGGGGTGCCTAGNGCGTCTACGACGCGGCCCAGCAGNCCAGGGCCAACCGGTACTTCGAGAATGCGGCCCGTACATTTAACGGTCATGCCCTCGCGGAGGTCCTTGTAGTCACCCAGCACCACAGCACCTACTGAGTCACGCTCGAGGTTTAGAGTAAAGCCAAACAGCCCGCCAGGGAATTCGACCATTTCACCGTTTTGTACGTCGGCGAGGCCATGGATACGCACGATTCCGTCCGAAACGCTGACGATGGTGCCTTCGTTACGCGCTTCGGACGATGTGTCAAGCTGCCCGATGCGCTGCTTGATAATGTCGCTGATTTCGGAAGGGTTCAGTTGTTGCATGGTCCTTTCCCCGAATGACTGGTCATTGAGTCTTAAATTTGAGTGTGTGCAGTCAGGCCAGCTGCTGCGCGAGTTTTTCGAGCTTACCGCGTACCGAATTGTCGATAACNGTGTCTTCGGTACGGATGATCACGCCGCCTAAAAGCGATCTATCGACCGCAGTCGACAGGTTGACGTCGCGCTGCAGCTTGGTCTTCAGCGCAGTGCTGAGTTGTTCCTTATCTGCGTCTTCAACTTCAAAGGCGCTGGTGATCTCAACCTCGATCGTCTCCTCGTAACTGGACTTGAACAGTTCGAAGAGCTCCGAAATGCTCGGCAGGATCTCNATCCGCCCGTATTCCGCCAGCAGGCCCACAAAGTTTCGCCCGGAGTCGTTCATCTCTTCCGAGCAGATATCCAGCAAGAGGCCCGCCTGCCCCGATGCGGCCAACGCCGGGTTATCAAGCGCCTCCCTTACCAATGGTGTCGCGCAGACCGCCGCGAGGGTACCCAGCATGGTCGACCAATTATCGAGGCCGCCATTTTCTCCCTGNGCATAGGCAAACGCGGCGCGGGCATAGGGCCGGGCNATAGTAGTTNTTTCGGCTTCAGCCATTTCCCACTCCGATCAGAGGCTTGCGGCCANCTTGTTCAGCATCTCCTGATGCGCAGCCTTGTCGACGCTGGCTTCGAGTATCTTCTCTGCGCCTTCGACGGCCAGCNCGCTGACCTGCGCTCGCAGGACCTCGCGGGCCTGATTGATCTCCTGATCAATCTTCGACTCGGCATCGGAGATGATGCGATCACTTTCCTCGCCTGCCTTGCCCTTGGCCTCTTCCACGATCTGGCTCGCGCGGGCGTTCGCTTGNGCGATCAAGTCGGCGGCCTGCTTCTTAGCCTCTTCAAGCTCTACCTCGGCTGCGTTGTTCGCCTCGGAAAGCTGCTTCTCAGCAGCCGCGGCCTTCTCTAGGCCTTCGGCGATGTCCTTCTGGCGTTGACGCATGATCGCGGTCAGCGGCGGCCAGACGAACTTCATACAAAACAGAACGAAGAAGACGAACGANACCAGCTGGCCCAACATCGTCAGATTAATGCTCACGGTTCACTTCTCCTTTGGCTGTTGTTCATTCACGACAGCTCGGAATCATCCGGGCNTCGTTACAGCGCAAAGATCATGTAGAGGGAGATACCAACACCGATGATGGGCACCGCGTCTACGAGTGCGAGCACGATGAACAACTGGGTCAGCAGCATGGGCTGCAGCTCAGGCTGCCGGGCCACGCCTTCGAGGTACTTGCCACCCAGCAGGCCAATGCCAACGCCACTGCCGATTGCGGCAAGGCCCATGAGGACACCGCCTGCGACCAAGATTAGTTCTGCCATTTCTTAACTCCTGCTCAAGTCAGATTGCATAATNAGCCACCGCTCTTCGGCAGCCGTTAGTGCTCGGGTTAGTGCTCGCCTGTGTCGTGGGCCTGCGTCAGATACACGATCGTCAGGATCATGAAGACAAAGGCCTGCANACAGATAATCAGGATATGGAAGATCGCCCANGGTAGTGATAGCAACCACTGNGTTGGCCACCAGAGCAGCGCGATCAAAATAAAAATCATCTCCCCAGCGTAGAGGTTGCCGAACAAGCGCAGCCCATGCGACAGGGGCTTCGCTATCATGTCGACAATTTCGAGGATGAAATTGAACCAGTACATCGACCAGTGCGGGATGGGGTGGGTCACCAGNCCACCAACAAACTTCACTGGCCCCTTGATCTTGAAGTTGTAGTAAAGGACCAGCAGGAATATGCCGAANGACATGCCCAACGTGGCATTCGGGTCCGTAGTGGAGACAATCTTGAAGTAGTGTACACCCATCAGCGTGGCTGCATGGGGTATCCAGTCGACGGGTATGAGGTCCATAAGGTTCATGAGGAATACCCAGACCAGAATCGTCAGAGANAGCGGCCCAATGATGACATTTTGCCNATCGCCGAATACCTGGCGAATGTTCTCTTCGACAAATTCTACCGCCATCTCACAAAGGTTCTGCAGGGTGCCAGGCACGCCAGCCGTAGCCGCTTTCGCTCCAGCCACGAAAAGGCCCAGGAACACAAACCCGAGGAAGATCGACCAAAACATCGTGTCTACGTGGATGGCGTAGAAGCCCATCTGCGCGACTTCTTCACCGCTGTGGGCGAAACCCCAATGGCCTTCCGGGAACTTGCCATAGGTCAGGTTGGTCAGGTGGTGCTGAATGTACTCGTCGGTGGTAACCGTCTCGCCCGCCATCTCGGCTTCACGCTCCCTTCTTGTCCAACATTGCCAAGCCTTCCGGCTCCCGTCTGCGCTGCCTCAGCAACGGTACCACTATCGGTACCAACTGCATCAGGGCAAAAGCCCCGAGCAACGCCACGATGTCCAGTGACACCAACACCAGCGCNGNGGCCAGAATGCCGATACTCAAAACCCAACGACNGCCTTCGGCGACTATCAGGGTTCTCGCATCCAATCGAGCCCCNGCGGCGGTAAACCGCCACGCGACAAACCCNTTCGGCACCGCCGCAGCAATCCCGCCAGCCAAAAAAGATCCGGCCAATACCCAACCAACGAACAAACAGGAGGCCGAAANGACCAGCGTTGCCAGGAACTGCACCGCGACGATCCGGAACATCATCTCGGAGTGCGCCGATGACAAAGCTGACTTCCCAGTCCGACTTGACAGTACGTTGTTGCGCGCAAAGTGAAGAAACGCCGACATGTTCCTAAAACTTACCCTGCGCCGAGCGGGGCCGATTATATGGATTTCAATATGCCCGGGCAACAGCAAAAGCAGGGCGCTCGAAGCAGTTGTCTCAAGTCCATTTTTTTCAGCGTCANGCGCTCCTAGCCATGACGCCGAAGGTAATGAGTTTGGCGGCAACCCGGCTACTCAAGTTCACCAAAATAGGCGAGTATGCCGTCCAGTTCATCCAGCGAGGCGTAGCTGATNGTAACGCGCCCTTTACCTCTTTTNGTGTGNACTATGCTGACGGNCTGCCCCAATCGCTCAGACAGTGACTTTTCCAACCTGTGGGTGTCCGCGTCGGTTGTCCGCCCCGGTGCCGTGGCNGCCGGCTTCGAGAGTTGCCGCACGAGCGCCTCAGTCTGGCGTACATTGAGGCCCTGATTGGCTACCTGACGCGCAGCCCCCACCTGGTCTGAACTCGCCAGCCCAAGTAGAGCCCGGGCATGACCCATTTCGAGATCCCCCGCAGCCACCATGCGCGCTACCTCNGGCGCGAGCTGAGCCAGTCGCAGATAGTTGGTCACCGCCGTGCGACTCTTACCTACGGCGTCAGCAACTTCCTGGTGCGTCATGTCGAATTCTTCGACCAGNCGCTGCAGTGCGCCTGCCTCTTCAATCGGGTTCAGATCCTCGCGCTGGATGTTCTCGATCAGCGAGAGAGCGAAACCCACTTCGTCCGTGACCTCGCGAATAACGGCAGGGATCTCAGCCAAGCCCGCCTGCTGGGCAGCGCGCCAACGCCGCTCGCCCGCGATTATCTCGTAACGATCTCTAGATCCGTGAGCGGTAGCGTCGGCTGCTCCCCCGGGCGCTACCCGCACGACGATGGGTTGCATGATTCCTTGCGCACGGATTGAGGCAGCCAGCTCCGCGAGCGCATCCGGGTCCAGATCTCTGCGCGGCTGGAAAGGCCCAGGGCGCACAAACTCGATGGGGATCTCGGCGAGCCCAACCGTGCCCGAAACCGGCCTGGATGTCCCGACGTCCTGCGTTGCAAGTTGGTCGGCGCGGCCAGCGCCATCGCTCGCCGCGACTTCACCCGGCGATGTCTCGGGGCGTTTGCTTCCGAGTAGCGCGTCCAACCCCTTACCGAGCCCTCGTTTCTTACCCGCCATGTCTTTCAGCCTGTGTTGCAGCCATCTGAAACCTCGTCCCGCGCAGAGGGCCGCGCATCATAGCAGCCACGCCCTATTTGTCAGCGTGCATGCTGAGGGCTATCACGGCTGAAACACCGCTTTGCTCACATCCCTGCCTTCAAGCGCTGCGCTCATCCTGTCGGCGCACCAACTCGCCTGCCATTGCGAGGTAGGCCTTGGCGCCCGAGGAGTCTTTATCGTAGTGCAATGCCGCCAGACCGTAGCTCGGCGCCTCCGCCAAACGCACGTTCCGGGGAATCACAGTACGGTAGAGTTCCGCCTCGAAGTGCTCGGCAAGCTGGGCTGACACGTCACGCGTGAGACTGTTGCGCGGGTCGTACATGGTACGCACAATCCCTTCGACAACAAGTGCTGGATTAACGCCAGCAGTGACACGTTCGATCGTCTGCAGTAGCGCCGTCAATCCCTCCAGCGCGTAGTACTCGCACTGAATAGGGATCAGCACCCGATCACTGGCGGCAAGCCCGTTCAACGTCAGCAAACCAAGCGATGGTGGGCAGTCGATCAGAATGTAGTCGTAGCTCTGGCCCGCCTCTGGCAGGTGCGACAACGCGCACCGCANCCGNTACTCGCGCCGGTCGTAGTCAATCAGTTCGAGCTCAGCCCCGGTCAGGTCCACGTTCGAGGCAATGAGATCAACACCCGCGGACTCGACGTGNAAAGTCGCCTCACTGCCCAGTTCCGGCTCCATAAGCACGTCATAGACGGTCGTTTCAACGGCGTTCTTGTCCACCCCCAACCCCATCGTCGCATGCCCCTGTGGATCGAGATCAACCAGCAGNACTCGGCGCTGCATGGCTGCGAGCGACACTGCAAGGTTGACGCTGGTTGTGGTCTTACCAACCCCNCCTTTCTGATTTGTTACCGCCAGCTTCATNCAATTTGACCTCAGGTAGAGCCCGCTTAGTTACCTTTTTTGGCAGTGCTTGTAGCCGTGCCTTTGCCAGCAAAACTCACCCGCACGACATGACGCGTACCCTCGACAAACGGCACGTCGAGCCTCGNAACCAACATGGATGGGACATGCTCGTGCTGCGGCAACTCGCCCTTAAGCGCCACCAGCCACCCGCCAGGTGCAAGCCGCGGAGCGGCTAATCGCACCAGTTCCGGCAGAGGCGCGAGGGCACGCGCCAGCACCACGTCCCACTCCGCTTCGGCCAACTCTTCGATCCGCCCATGAACCACAGCGACGTTAGCCAAACCTAGGTCGGCGGCGGCCTGGCGCATAAAGGCGGCCTTTTTGCCTACCGCATCATTCAACGCAAAGTTAAGCTCTGGCCGCAACACCGCGAGGGGCAAGCCTGGTAAACCCGCACCGCTGCCCATGTCGAGTACGCGCCCTGTCCCACGCGGCAGCAGATCGTCCAGATGTAGCAGCACAGAGAGACTGTCCAGCAGGTGGTGGCCCACCATACGAAGCGGGTCCCGGATCGCAGTCAGATTGTAGGTCCTACCCCAGCGTTCGAGCAGCGCGAGGTATCCAAGCAGGCGCTGCCGCTGCTGCGAACCGGTATCGCCCAAACCAAGTTCTGCAAGACCGGCATCGAGCCGGGCAGCGACGGGCTGCCCAGATACCGCGAAGACCTCCTTGTTCAGCCGGGCCCTCCCACACTCTGCGCCGACTCTGCCAACCGGTCGGTCCGCTTCTTGAGATGAATCAGGAGCAGAGACACCGCAGCGGGTGTAACGCCAGGAATCCTGCCTGCCTGCCCCACAGTTTCAGGTCGTGCATCGGTGAGCTTCTGTAAGACCTCGTTCGATAGCCCGCGAATGGACGCATAATCGAGATCGGCAGGGATCGTGCGATCCCCCTCGTTCTTTACGCGCGCAATTTCCTTCGTCTGCCGGTCGATGTAGCCCGCGTATTTCAGCTCAATCTCGAGCTGTTGGTTGACCTCTTCATCGTCCCAGTCCAGACCAGCAGCAATGAGCACATCNGTCGCGGCCAGGGNAGGTCGGCGTAATAACTCGCTNGCGCTGTGCTCCCGCGTTAATGGCCGTTCAAGCAACGGCCGCAAGGCGTGTGCGGCTTCAGACTCAGGCTGGATGAACGTCCNCTCAAGCACCGTACGCCGCTCGGCAATGCGCTCCTGCTTTGTACAAAAGCGCGCCCAGCGCAGATCNTCTACCACGCCGAGCTNGCGTCCTACCGGTGTCAGCCGCACGTCCGCATTGTCCTGNCGCAGTGTGAGCCGATACTCCGCGCGACTAGTAAACATTCGGTAGGGCTCTTTGGTCCCTTGGGTAACAAGATCGTCGAGCATGACACCTATGTAGGAACTCGTACGCTCCGGGCGCCATGGTTCTTCCCCCTGGCAATACCGCGCGGCGTTGATACCCGCAACAATTCCNTGCGCCCCTGCTTCCTCATAGCCCGTGGTGCCGTTGATCTGCCCTGCAAACCACAAGCCCGGAACGAATTTCGTTTCGAGCGTTACCGAGAGATCACGCGGATCAAAGAAGTCATATTCGATGGCGTAGCCGGGCCGGGTGATAACGGCGGACTCNAACCCCTTAATTGTTCGCACCAGGTCCATCTGTACGTCAAATGGCAGACTTGTCGAGATTCCGTTCGGGTAGAGCTCGGCTGCCCGCAGCCCTTCCGGNTCGATGAATATCTGGTGCCCGCTCCGATCGGCAAAACGCACCACCTTGTCCTCAATCGAAGGGCAATAACGCGGACCAACGCCATCGATGACGCCCATGTACATCGGCGAGCGGTCTAGCCCTGCCCGGATGATTTCATGGGTACGCTCGTTNGTATGGGTAATGTGGCAGCACACCTGGCGNGGATGTTCCTCGCGCATGCCCATAAACGACAGAACGGGTGTGGGTTNATCACCGGGCTGTGCTTCAAGACCCGAGAAATCCACGCTGCGGGCGCCAATACGCGGCGGAGTGCCTGTTTTCAGCCGATCGACGCGAAAGGGCATCTCTCGCAGGCGTGCCGCCAGCCGATTGGAGGGGGCATCACCCGCGCGACCACCCTGACTTTGCTCGAGACCGACGTGGATCACACCACCGAGGAAGGTGCCTACAGTCAGCACAACGGTGCGTGCTCTAAACTCAAGCCCCATCGCCGTCACTACCCCGGCGGCGCGGCCATTCTCAACAATGAGGTCGTCAACAGACTCCTGGAAGAGCACTAGATTGGGCTGACTTTCAACGATGTCGCGGATAGCAGCCCGGTACAGCTGACGATCAGCCTGCGCCCGGGTAGCCCGCACCGCCGGCCCTTTGCGAGAATTTAGGGTTCGGAAATGAATGCCAGCCCGATCTGCAGCGTTGGCCATCGCGCCGCCGAGCGCATCGATTTCCCGAACCAGGTGGCTTTTACCGATGCCGCCTATTGCAGGGTTGCAGGACATCTGACCCAAAGTCTCAATGTTCTGGGTCAGCAGCAGTGTTCTCACACCGATACGAGCGGCCGAAAGGGCAGCCTCGGTACCGGCATGCCCGCCGCCTACAACAATCACGTCAAATCGAGTTGGATGCTGCATGTCAATTACCCTGACGCTCGCGGTCAACTTCTATGCCCACGATGAGTCAAAAACGGGCACCAGTATAACCGCGGGGTCTCAAAACACCCCAAAGGCAAAAAACGCCCGCGGNTCGGCTCATTTNCCGATACAGAAGCTCGAAAAAATCCGCCCCAGCAGATCGTCCGCCGTGANTGCACCCGTGATNTCTCCCAGCAGGCTCTGAGCGATACGCAACTCTTCGGCCAGAAGTTCGCCAGCGCCGGTATCCGCCAGTGCAACGGCACCCCTAGAAACAGCGTCTCCCGCTCCTCGAAGTGCATTCAGATGCCGACGACGCGCAATGAAGGTNCCGGCTTCGGCTTCAAACCCGATNGCCGCGATCAACCGATCTTCAAGGCCAGTCATGCCAGCGCCAGTGAGGGCGGAGACCGCGACCACGGGATAGCTATCAATCGCTTCTGGCCAGATTTGCCCGCAGCTTAGATCAGTCTTNTTAAGAACAACAGTTGCCGCTTCCGCNGCCAGCCCCCCAAGGTANTCNAGGAGCCCCGCAATCTCGTTGGANAAATCTTCATCCGACCGGCCGGCACTCGCGTCCAACACCATCAGCGTATGGGACGCAGACCCCACGGCAGCGACCGAGCGCCGCACTCCTTCCTGCTCAACCACATCGACCGAATCCCGTATCCCCGCGGTATCGAAAAACTGCACAGGAATACCCCGGACGTTAACCATCTCTGAAACCACGTCCCGCGTTGTACCGGGGACGTCGGTCACAATCGAAGTGTCCCGNCCTGAAAAGCGATTCATCAGGCTGGATTTGCCAACATTGGGTTTACCNGCCATCACAATCCGCACACCTTCAGAGAGAAGTACGCCACTGCCTGCCGCCCGATCCAGCGCGTCAAAAGTGCTAACGATATGCTCAATGCGCGAAGTCAAGGCTATGTCAGAGAGAAAGTCGACTTCTTCCTCCGGGAAGTCGATTGCGGCTTCAACATACATGCGCAGTTCGATCAGAGCTTCCACCAGCGCGTCGACCCGCCGCGAAAACTCACCTTTGAGCGAAGCCATCGCCGANCGCGCAGCAAGTGCNCTGCCACTGTCGATGAGGTCCGCTACCGCCTCGGCCTGAACCAGATCCAGCTTATTGTTGAGGAACGCCCGCTCTGTGAATTCACCAGGGCGCGCAACACGAGCACCCAGGCTGGTCACGCGCGCGAGCAGCATATCCATGACCACGGTTCCGCCATGACCCTGGAGTTCCAGCACGTCCTCGCCTGTATAGGACCCAGGCGCGTTGAACAGAAGCGCAATACCCTCATCAAGCGCTCGCCCATTGGCATCGAGAAACTGTCGGTATGACGCCCGCCTGGGCTCCGGGATCAGTCCCAAAAGTTCTGAAGCGATATCACTAACGCGTGGACCGGAAACGCGCACAATACCAACCCCACCACGCCCGGTAGGTGTTGCCACAGCCGCGATCGTATCGTTGCGGGGCATCGGATCAGGCTACCGGCGGCCTAGCCGCTCGCATTGGCCCTTTCAATCTGCTTCGTAACGTAGAACTGCTGCGCGACCGACAGGATGTTATTGACCAGCCAATACAGTACGAGCCCGGCCGGAAACCAAAGGAAGAAGAAACTGAACATGANGGGCATCATCTTCAACACCTTGGCCTGCATCGGATCTGGCGGCTCTGGCTGCATCGCCGTGGTCAGGTACATTGAAATGCCAAAGAGAATCGGCAGGACAAAATAGGGATCCATCGCTGACAGGTCGTGGATCCACAACATGAAAGGCGCATGTCGAAGTTCAACGCTCTCCATCAATGCCCAGTACAGGGCAAGGAACACCGGCATCTGCAACAACAGAGGGAAACNCCCGCCGACAGGGTTTGCGCCTTCCTTTTTATAGAGGTCCATCATCGCCTGAGAAAACGCNTGTCGATCGTCACCGTAGCGTTCTTTCAGCTGCATCATCTGTGGCTGGAGCATGCGAGTCTTGGCCATCGATCGATAACCGGCTGCTGACAAGGGATAAAGCACCAGTTTGACGATGCACGTCAGCAGAATAATGGCGAGGCCCCAGTTGCCGACATACTCGTGGAGACTGTTAAGGAGATAGAAAAGCGGCTGCGCGAGCCACCAAAGAAAACCGTAGTCNACGGTGAGATCCAGCCCTTCCGTGATNTGCTCAAGGCGCAGCTGATCCTTCGGGCCCGCGTAATACTGGGCACTTACCGAACCTGCGCTACCCGCTGGCACCACAACCAACGGCCCAGTAAAGCCAAGAGTGTAAAGATCGCGATCTCCGAGCTTGCGGCCCTGGTAGGTGTACTCGCCCTTTCCGCGCGGCACAAATGCTGTAACAAAGTAGTGCTGGACCATCGCNGCATAGCCACCGCCTACTTTCTCCTTGAAGGGCTCTTCTTCGATATCTTCAAACTCGATCTTGGTATACGGCTCGGTTTCCCGGTAAACCGCTCCACCCACGTATGGCTGCATGGCAAAGCCCACCGACTCATCAATCTGGGGAGCCTGCGCGTCNCGCCTGATCTGCGCGAATATCGCTCCCCGCCAGTCCACGCNCGCGGCATTGTCGATTTCAAAATCGATGTCGATCAGGTAGTCATTATTGTAGAAGGTAAATANTTTGCGAATAGTGGCGCCGCTGNCCTGGCGATGGGTNAGTTCAACTCGCAGGGACTCGTTGTCGCCCATGTCGTAGTTGCGCCGGGAACTCGAATACAGCGGGCGCTCATCACCATCAATACCGCTGGGGCCAATCAGACCACTCTGGGCTGCATAATTGTTGCGCGGATCCACNAGCACAAACGGCTCCTGACTCTCCAGCGAGANCAGGTGTNGAGGTAGTGCAACACTCACGAGATCACCNCCGCGCAGGTCAATNTTGGCTATATGAACACCAGTTCTAACGGTGATCAGTTCGGTTGAGGNCACTGACGCNAGTGAGTCGGCTCCCGCTGTATCCAATTGCGGTACAGCCTGAGGTATATCCACAGCTACGGAAGTTGCGGTCTGGGTTGACTCAACCAGTTCAGGAACGGCGCTGATCCCGGGCACTGAAAGCCTATCACTTGCATCAGCTCCCACCCTTTCAACTGGAGCAGGCGTTTGGATCGCATTTGCTGGCCTGGAGCCGGCTGCGCCGTAGTCTTCCTGCCACGCTTGCAGCAGCAGCCAGGCAGTAACTGCGAGGCCGATCAGAATGACGATGCGTTGAATATCCATCGGCTACTGCACTTCTATGCTTTCTGCACGTTCAGGCTGCCGCTTGACTCAGAAGGGTCCAGGTTTGAAACCGAACAGTCAACCGAACACTTGCCGGGTACGGGATCATAGCCTCCAGGATGAAAAGGATGGCACCTGAGAATCCGTCGTAAAGAAAGCCAGATTCCCTTAAATAATCCATGCGTTACAAGCGCATCCACGGTATAGCCGGAGCAGCTTGGGTGAAACCGGCAGTGACTGCCAAGAAATGGACTGATCGCCAGCTGATAACCGCGTATCAGCATCAGAAAAAAGGCAACAGGCACCTTTGAAGCAACGGCGCCGGTTACTGAATCCTCACCTTCGTCCAAGTCGCGTTTCATCCACATTCCAACGCGGCAAAACATTGCTTAAGCTGACCGAAAAGGTCCAGCAGCAGGGCGCGCGAATCTTTAGCTCGGAAGCCTGGCCGAGACAGCACTACGACATCGACTCCTGATCCTTGGTGCAATGTCTGATCACGGCGAAAAGCTTCTCGAATCACCCGCTTGAGTCGACTACGGTCACTCGCGAGATTCAGGGATTTCTTCGGTACCACCATTCCAAGGCGGCTTCGGGAGAGCTGGTTGCGCCTTGCGAGCATGACAATGCCTCTGCGGCTCAGCCGCACTTGGGTCTGGTCGAATACTGGATCAAACTCCGCGCGGGACCTCAGGCGCCGGTCTTTACCAAACGACTGGGTGGCCATACTGCTGGTGGTCTGGACCCCGCCAGGGCTGTCAGCTTCACCAAGAGTGCCCCAAGAGCACGCGGCCATCAGGCCGAAAGGCGCTTCCGGCCTTTGGCACGACGACGCTTGAGGACCATGCGTCCGCCTTTCGTAGCCATTCGTGCACGGAAGCCGTGGTTGCGCTTGCGCTTAAGCACGCTGGGTTGGAAGGTTCTTTTCACAGCGATGACCCCACGAAGTAACGGGCGCGATTCTAATGACCACCTTTATGACCGTCAATCAAACTGTGAGGCCAGTATGAAGACAAACTCTTGTGCTTCGTGAAATCCGGGCGCACTAAAAAATATTATGTATATATAAAGCTTGTTATTGATATTGTTATTAAAGCGGCGACGGCTGTTGATAACCGTTGTCTGGGCCTGTTTTATTAGGGTTTGAGTACCGTCGAAACCCAACTCATTTATTGCCTATAGGTTGGGTGTAAGCTGTGGATGACAAGTGGACGAGTCACCAGAATGTCCACAGGCTGTGAATTGCTGGGACCATCGTAAAAAGTTATCCACAGGTTAATAACAGTTTGTTTGCATGTTACTCTTATAAGCAACTGATAAATAAAGTTTTTTAACAACCACGTCGCTGTAAGATTTTCTTTTTTTAACTCCTCCGGGCTTTTCACTCCGGCTGCGATAGCGTTAGTATCGGAGCATCGATTCGGGCTCTCGTCCTCTCTCTAAGAAGAACCCGAATGAGCCTTCGAANTTTACTATCGACGGGGAGCCCTGTGNCCTCGAGTACCTGGAGTGACTGTTGTCTGACGCTCGAACAAGAACTGAGTGTGCAGGATGTCGAACAATGTCTAAGGCCGTTGCAGGTAATTGAGGCGGGTAACGAGCTGAAGCTCTTTGCTCCAAANCGATTTATCCAGGAAAGGATCACCCATGGCTTTCTGACCCGGATTCTGGAACTCGCGGACGCGAGGGGTTGCACGGTCAGCCTCGAGGTAGGCAGTAAGCCCGCGGTTACGGAATCCGGGCGTGTAGCGTCCGGATCACCGCTCCGGGAGAACAGCTTTCATCCGTTGCTGGATTTGAATGAAGAGTTTACGTTCGATTCCTTCGTGGAAGGTCGGTCCAATCAGTTGGCACACGCTGCGGCTGTGCAGGTGGCTGCGAACGTAGGAGCGGGAGCCTACAACCCGTTGCTGCTCTACGGCGGTGTCGGCTTGGGCAAAACCCACCTGATGCACGCCGTCGGTCATGCCATCCTAGAGAGAAATAGGCATCTGAACGTGGCCTATATGTACTCCCAGCGGTTTATGGAGGACATGGTTCGGGCTATTGAGCGTGGAGCCATGAGCCAGTTCACGCAGTACTATCGAACGGTCGACGTTCTGCTTATGGATGACATCCAGTTCCTGGCCAAGGGGTCCAAGTCTCAGGAGGAATTCTTTCACGTTTTCAATCGATTGCAGGAAGAGGGCAAGCAGATCATCCTTACGTGTGATCGCTATCCGAAAGAAGTGGAAGGTATGGAGGAACGCCTGCAAAGCCGCTTCGTGTGGGGGATGACAGCNCCGGTTGAAGCGCCTGAACTNGAGACCCGCGTGGCGATCCTTATGCGCAAGGCCGAGTTGGACGGTGTGCACCTGTCGCAGGAAGTGGCCTTCTTCATTGCGGAGCGGATTCGCTCGAATGTACGAGAGCTCGAAGGAGCTTTGAAGCGNGTACTGGCNAATGCGCGCTTCACAGGNCGGGANGTTTCNTTACCTCAGGCCCGTGATGCTATACGCGATTTAATTCAGATCCAGGATCGGCTGATTGGGATTCCCAACATACAGAAAATCGTAGCCGACTATTTCAAGATTCGGGTGGGCGATCTACATAGCAAGCGACGCACGCGCTCAGTGACGCGGCCGAGACAGATCGCAATGGCGCTAGCGCGGGAGTTGACGAACCACAGCCTCCCGGAGATTGGAGACAGCTTTGGTGGACGCGACCACTCAACCGTACTCCATGCATGCAACCGTGTTGAGGAACTGCGTGAGTCCCAGGCCGAGGTCAGTGAGGATTACAACAATCTCCTGCGCATTCTGACCACCTAAAGTTGTACCACAGAGCGCGAGTCTTGGCGCCCGCTATGGCCAGCATCCGGTCTGAGTGGTTTAATCGAATGCTACGGTTCATACGCCGGATACAGGGACATCCAGTGTTGGTACAGATCGGTGTACTTAGGGAAAACGCATGAAATTTGCCATCAATCGGGATGCCTTGCTTGGGCCTTTGCAACTCGTATCGAGCGTCGTTGAGCGGCGTCAGACCATACCGGTGCTGTCGAACCTGCTCGTAGTAGCCAACGCGGACGGGCTATCAATGACGGGCACTGATCAGGAAGTCGAGCTTTCAGCCCGGATTGCCGATGTCACGGTTAACGAGCCTGGCGAGGTCACTGTGCCAGCACGTAAATTGGTCGATATTTGCCGCAGTTTGCCGGCTGACACAGAATTATTCTTCGAGCAGTCCGAAGATAGGGTGCTTCTTAAATGTGGCAGGTTCAAATCTCAGTTGGCAACGTTGCCTGTAGGCGATTTTCCCAAGGTTCCGTCTGACGAGAGCGAGCAGGTGTCTGTGACTCTCGACGCTGAAGCGCTTAAGAACTGCCTCGCTAAAACCAGCTTTGCGATGGCCCAGCAGGACGTGCGTTACTTTTTTAATGGTCTGTTGTTCGACCTTGGCGAGGTTGGCCTTACTGCAGTTGCCACCAACGGTCAGCGTTTGGCGGTTACAACGACCGATGGACCGGGCCAGCAGTCACCGGCACAGTTTATTGTGCCACGCAAAGCAGTAGGTGAACTGTCGCGCATGGTGTCTGAAGGTGACATCCGACTCGGATTCTCGACAAACCATGTGTCTGTTGAAAGCGGCTCATCAACGCTGGTGAGCAAGTTGATAGACGGGACCTTCCCGGATTACCGTCGTGCGGTTCCCGAGGGAGCTGACAAGGTGGTGACCTGCAACCGTCATGAGCTGCGCGAAGCACTCAGTCGCACATCTATCCTGTCGAACGAGATGTATCGGAATGTTCGTTTGCAGCTGGCGACCGGAGAAATTCGAATTTCTGCAAATAACCCGATGCAGGAAGAGGCAGAGGAAATTGTCTCGGTTGAGTATGAGGGGCCGGAGCTCGAGATCGGATTCAACGTGAGCTATCTGCTTGACGCGCTGAGCGCGCTTGCTGGAGATGTCGCGACGCTGTCGTTCGCTGATTCGAATACTGCTACGGTAATCCGTGATCCTGAAGACAATGCATCGGTGTTTGTTGTCAGCCCGATGATGCTTTGAGTTCGGCAGTCTCAGCCTGAGCGGGGCTCTGCAAGGGGCCCGGCGAGCCGTTCGAAAATGCCGGCTTGCTGGGCTAAAGATTCGGCGCGAATGATCCAGGTGCTCTGATTCATGGCCCGATGGTCTGTTCCCCCTAGGTCTGCCTGAGGCGGTTGAATCGCCTGCTTGCCATCCTGATGCCGGCCTGCGTCTCTGTTGCAATTGCAAATGCTGCGCTGATGGTGCGTTCTGTTTCGCGGTGACGTTGCCAGGCCCACTGCTGTTCGGCTGATTAATTGGTTCAAGCGATCATCACGCGCGGCGATGGCAAGCTCCTCCTAGTGACTATCGTTCCAGCGCAGAATGTGATCCGGATCGGTGTAAGAAGGCTGGGCTGCCAGGCGGTCACATTGTAAGTGCAGGAACCGTCGCTGGCCGATATGGTACGGGTTGGCGGATGCGTTGGCCCAGGGCACGTTCAGTTATTCGAGCTCCGCAAACCAGTCATGATTCATGTTGCGCGAGAGGTTCCAGGCAAAACCGTCAACGTCGTCCCGTAATAGACGTAATATTGCGGTGNAGTAATTGATTACAACACCACCGAGATCNTGCGTGGCGGTCGGGAGTGTTGGAGTGACAGGAGGCGTCTTGTTTAAGGCCGTTATGCGAAATGTCCAACCAGAGTGCTCGTGTATAATCCTTACGGCGTAATATCCAGTTAGTGAATACTAACTTACTACGTAAGTCACGGATAGCAGTGGCATGAACTTCGTAACGACGAAAGAGGCGTTGCTCAAGCCGTTGCAGCAGGTGGCGGGCGTTATTGAACGTCGGCAGACATTGCCCGTCTTGGCCAACGTGCTGGTTGTTGCTAATGATCAGGGTGTTCAGCTCACTGGCACTGACCTCGAAGTCGAGATGACCGCATCGCTCAGTATGGATGTGCATGCCCCGGGCAGCGTTACTGTGCCGGCTCGCAAGCTCTTGGAAATCTGGCGGCAGTTGCCAGATTCTGGTCAGGTTTCCGTTGCGGTCGAAGGGGACCAGGTTGTTGTTCGAGCAGGCCGGTTTCGTTCCGCTCTGTCAACGCTGCCGGTGACTGACTACCCAAAGCCTGAACTGACCGTACCGGAGATCTCGGTGGAAGTTGGCCCGAAGGCCCTTCGGAAGTTGCTCGATCAGACGGCATTTGCGATGGCGCAGCAGGATGTTCGATTCTTCTTGAATGGGATGCTGCTTGAGTTTGGATCGGGATATCTGCGCAGTGTTGCGACGGATGGTCATCGCTTGGCGCTCGCGAATGTTTCGGCTTCTGTAACGGTGGGCACATTAAAGCAGATCATCGTTCCTCGAAAAGGCGTGTCTGAACTTATTCGCCTCCTGGGAGAGGTCGAACAGGAGTTCGTCCGGGTAGAAGTGGGTTCGAGCCACCTTCGCTTAGAGTTGGCTGAGCTTTCTTTCTCCACCAAACTCATTGATGGCAGGTTCCCTGATTACGACCGGGTGATTCCACGCGGTGGTGATCATGTAGCGCTTGGCGAGCGGATTGAGTTCGCTCAGGTACTTGGAAGGATTTCTATTTTCTCTAACGAAAAGTATCGAGCAGCTAGGCTGAGGTTTTCGCCTGGCGTCGTGATGTTATCGGCGAATAATGCTGAGCACGAAAGCGCCGAGGAAAGCTGTGACGTTGAGTTTGATGGGGAAAGTACAGAGGCAGGCTTTAATTCCGGTTACTTGCAGGATGTTATGGGCGCACTTTCAGGGCGTCGGGTCAGGTTCACGTTGCACTTGAATGGCAGCGCGGTGATAGAAGACCCGGATGTTGAGGATGCGCTCTATGTCATTATGCCTATGAAGCTATGACACTTCGTCAAGTCCAGATTACCGGTGTGCGCAACTTGGATAGGGTCGAGCTGGATTTGGGTGATGCAGGTGTGACGCTTGTCATAGGACCTAACGGCAGCGGCAAGACAAGCATACTAGAAGCTTTGCACCTGCTCGCCGTTGGGCGTTCATTTCGTTCCGGTAGGGCAGGGAGTCTCATTCGGTACGGAACGGGGGAATGCACGGTTTTCGGGTCTATACAGCGAGATGAGTTTACCTATGCGGTTGGGTTCACTCGGGGTCGCGGTGGTGGAAGGGAGTTTCGCGTCAACGGAGAACGGCAGAGCCGAGTCTCTGAGATTAGCAGGTTGTTACCAGTACAAGTGCTGGGTACGAGAACGGTTGACCTGATCCAGGAGGGTCCGGGCTATCGACGGCGGTTCCTGAACTGGGGGGTGTTTCACGTGGAACCTACGTTTCAGGAAGCATGGGCCGCTGCGGAACGATCCCTGAAGCACCGTAACCGGCTCTTGCGCCAAGCCGTAGATTCAGGACGGATTTTGTCTGCTATGGGAGACGAATATGCGGCCTGGGAACTACAGCTGGCCGAANATGCAGCTAAGCTTGAGGTGCAGCGTCGTTCCTATCTGGAGGAATTCAGAGCGGTGCTAAAGGGCGTGTTAGGGCGTATCGGTCTGAATCTGGAGGTTGAGCTGGACTTNTACAGCGGCTGGCCTAGGGTCGCTGCTGTCGATACTGGGGAGATTGCGCGAGAGTTGGCTGAAGCGCTTGAAGACTGCCGACCCGCGGATGCGCACCGGGGTTTTACAACAATGGGGCATCATCGCGCCGATCTTAGGATACGGGCTGATGGACACCCCGCCGTGGACTACCTTTCCCGGGGACAGTTGAAGCTGCTAGCGTGGGCAATGATGGTGTCTCAGGGAATATTGGTGAGTCAACGTACGCACCATGCGTCGATCTATCTGGCGGACGATCTTGGTGCGGAACTGGATCGCGCTAATGTCGAAGCGGTCTGTGCCGTTCTGGCTGAATCTGGCGCTCAGTGTGTCGCGACTGGTCTTAATGCGGATCTCACGGCAGTTTGGCCTGAGCAGTGCGTTGGGGCGCATTACCAGATGGATTCCGGTGTCGCGATTCGATTCCGGTGAATGATTAAGTANCNNCCGTCNGGTTCAGAGATTGGGGCGATGGGTTCCGCCATTTGTTAGACTTNAATTTTGGTGTGGTCTGCACNCATCTGGACCGATTCTTAAGGCGCAGTCATGTTTCACGTGAAACACGGGCCGAGATTCCCGCCCGATACCGATCCCGCTAGACACTGAGGAGCCCCGTGTCCGACCAAGACAATTACGACTCAAGCAGCATCAAGGTTCTCAAAGGACTGGACGCAGTTCGCAAACGGCCGGGGATGTACATCGGGGATACCGACGACGGCACAGGCCTGCACCACATGGTGCAAGAGCTGGTCGACAACTCAATCGATGAAGCCCTGGGCGGCTATTGCAGTGTCATCAAGGTCATCATACATCCAGACGAATCAATCACTGTCTCCGATGACGGCCGTGGTATTCCCGTCGACACTCACGAAGAAGAAGGCAAGTCCGCGGCAGAAGTCATCATGACCGTACTTCATGCCGGGGGGAAATTCGACCATAGCAGCTATAAGGTCTCAGGTGGTCTGCATGGCGTAGGAGTATCCGTAGTAAACGCCCTGTCCGAAACACTGACGCTGACTATTTGGCGGGATGGGAAGGTTTGGGAGCAGCANTACCACCACGGCGAACCAGAAGCGCCGCTTGCCGTCGTTGGCCAGACGGAACAGACCGGGACCAAGACTCACTTCAAACCNTCGCCCGAGACCTTCTCCAAAATTGAGTTTCATTACGAGATCCTTGCCAGACGACTCCGCGAGCTCTCNTTTNTGAACTCCGGTGTCGCTATTGANCTGATCGANGAACGTACGGGNAAGCAGGANCGATACCAGTANGGAGGCGGACTGAGCGCGTTTGTCGACTTCATGAATACCAANAAGGTACCCCTAAATCAGATTTTTCACTTNAATAGAACCCGAGAAGATGGGATCGGCGTCGAGATCGCCATGCAGTGGAACGACTCTTACCAGGAATCTGTGCTCAGCTATACGAACAACATTCCGCAACGGGACGGCGGTACTCACCTTCAGGGTTTCCGTACTGCCCTAACCAGAACCCTGAACGGGTATATCGAAAACGAGAANTTCAAGGANAAGGTTTCCACTACNGGTGATGACACTAGAGAGGGGCTGACNGCGATCATTTCGGTGAAAGTNCCCGACCCCAAGTTCTCNTCTCAGACGAAAGACAANCTGGTGTCCTCCGAGGTCAAGACAGCGGTAGAGCAGGAAATGGGGGCGGCCTTCCAAGACTATCTGATGGAGAACCCGAACGAAGCTAAATCCATCGTTCAGAAGATCATTGACGCAGCCCGCGCACGCGAAGCTGCCAGAAAGGCCCGCGAGATGACGCGGCGCAAGGGCGCGCTGGATATTGCTGGCCTCCCGGGCAAGTTAGCCGATTGTCAGGAGCGCGATCCAGCGAGGTCGGAAATATATCTAGTCGAGGGAGATTCCGCCGGTGGGTCCGCGAAACAGGGGCGAGCTCGGAAGTACCAGGCGATCCTGCCCTTGCGCGGCAAGATCCTTAACGTCGAGAAGGCGCGTTTCGACAAGATGCTCTCATCTGCCGAGGTGGGTACTCTTATTACCGCACTGGGATGCGGGATCGGGCGCGATGAGTTTGACCCGGACAAGCTCCGGTATCACAGAATTGTCATTATGACCGACGCTGATGTGGATGGCTCCCACATCCGCACGCTGTTGCTGACGTTTTTTTTCCGTCACATGCCGGAACTGATCGAGCGTGGTCACCTATTGATCGCTCAACCGCCTCTGTACAAGGTTAAGAAAGGGCGTGATGAACGCTACATCAAAGACGAAGGAGAACTGATCCAATACATGCTTGAACTGGCAATGCTCGAAGCCTCTTTGGTTCCCAGTAAGGCTACTGGAGAAGTACTCGACGGGCAGCAATTGACAGAACTCGCAACTGAGCATGTTGCAGTCAAGGCATTGCTGGAACGCATGGAACGCCTCTATCCGCGCGAAGTACTGCAGAACCTGCCCCTCCTACCTCGGCTTAGCCCCGATGACTTCAATAGTGAAGCACCCATACAGGTGTGGCTTAACGCGTTGGGCGAACACCTGGTCGACACTACAGCCCAGGGTGGCGGAGTCTATGAATATTCAGTCGGACTGGACCAGGAACGTGGCACTTACCATCCACTCGTGACGCTGGTCAATCATGGTTATCGTCAGGATTACGTTTTCACTCGAGATTTCTTCCTCACTGACGACTACCGCAAGATCGCGGATTATGCTGCTAGAACCTCCTCGCTTGTAAAAGACGATGGTGAAGTGCGCAAGGGTGAGCGCTCTGAAGCCGTTACTTCATTTGCTGCGACGATGGCTTGGCTGGAGGCAGAAGGTGTCCGTGGCCAGACTCGACAGCGCTACAAGGGCTTGGGCGAGATGAATCCCGATCAGCTTTGGGACACGACAATGGACCCTGATACACGCACTATGCTGCGCGTGTCTGTAGAAGATGCGATCGCAGCGGACCAGGTCTTTACGATGCTGATGGGCGAGCAGGTTGAACCGCGTCGACAGTTCATCGAGGAGTTCGCCGATACCGCGAATCTGGACGTGTAAAGACTAAGTAAGCGCACACTTACGTCTGCCGCGACAATTTAGGGAAGTCGTTAGCCGGACTCTCTAATTCGTTCCGGAACAAACGACAGCGATGATCTTGACCTTTCGTGGATCATCCAGGGGGAAATCTGGGAATTTGACAACCGGTCTTCTGCATAAGGCCGATCCGGGAAGTATTTGTTGGCTAATGGGGCCGCATCGTCAGATGGTGGTGCAGCAAGAGGTNAGCTTCACAGGGTTTGTGCAGGATGAAGCCGATAAACTAACAGACGAGCGTTTTATCGTCATTGGTGATCTTGGCGAATGGCGATGCAGTCATGGNTGGGCTGCGGTGTTGTCGNGCTTCANTCATGCCTGCGCGCTAGCTTTCTATTGGTCGTTAAGGTTCGGCGTGGTAGGTGATAGCTGGACGGCCTGAAGGAACGTGTCGCCGCTCCCTATCCGGCCATCTAACCGGCGCCACGGGTCCATTCTGGCATATCTCATCGCTCCAATTCTTGGTGCTAGCCTGCAGAGCGGGCCGGGAGTGAAAGACGCAGACCAGCTCTTAGAGGCTACCGCAGAGTATCAGTGCCACTTCGCCGATTGGTCCGGGTTGGCCACAAGACTGTCGGCGAGCTCCGCGAGGTCGGCAAAGCAGGCTACGTCCCGTAGGAGCAGACGAGTGTCATTACCCTTACCTGAACGCACGAGCGCAAATGCACAACCTGCCGCGATTGCGGCGCCATGGTCGCTCGCCGCGTCGCCGACAAGCACCAGGTTGGTTGGGTCAACGCCCGCGAGACACGCTATTTCAAGTAGCATGCCCGGCTTCGGTTTGCGGCAATCGCAGCCTGCATCACGTGTGTGTGGGCAGTACAGGATTGCTTTGATCTCCCCACCCGCATCTCGGACCAGTTCGCGTAGCTTGGCATGGATCTCGTCGAGGTCAGCTTCGGTATAGAGCTTTTGGCCAATTCCAGACTGGTTAGTGGCGATGTACACCGGGAAACCAGCACGGACGAGTCGGGCTATTGCGTCGATTGCACCAGCGATGGGTTCAAATTCTGAAACTGAACGAACGTAGTCGCGAGTGCTTTCTACGTTGATCACGCCGTCCCGATCGAGGACAAGAACCGTTCGACGCATGTTAGCCCTGCAGCTCGGAAAGGTCTCCCACCGTCAGGAACATCTCCCGGGCTGACTGCAGAAGTGCCAGGCGATTATTCCGCAAGGCTTCATCCTCAGTCATAACGATGACATCGTCGAAGAACTGATCAAGATGCGGTTGAAGCCCTGCAAGGATCGTAAGGCGCTCGGAAAACCCCGGTGCTGCGGATATTTCATCCTGTGCTAGGGTCAGTTGTTCGGCGAGTGCTGTTTCGGCGGCGTCCTCGAAGAGACTGGCATCCACCGCCCCGGACACCTGCGCCTTGCTCAGAATGTTCGACACCCGCTTGTTAGAGCCGGTAGCCGCGATGCCAGCGGAGCTGCTGCGAAAGTCGTTCAAGGCCTTGACCCTGGCTCCTGTATCTACCATAGACTCAATCCCAGCTTCCGCCCCGAACGCAGCATAGACAACATCTGCCTCAACGCCGCTGTCGATAAGATGATGGCGGAGTCGCTCCTGTAGGTATTCGAGTACTTCGTCAGTCTCGTGTTGATCGCCATGCGCCGCGCGCGCCGAGGCAAGAATAACTGACACCGGCAGATCAAGCTGGCGTTCGAGGATGATTCGGATGATCCCAAGTGACGCCCGACGTAGGCCAAATGGATCGCGCGAACCGCTGGGAGGCTCGCCAATCCCAAACAGTCCCACTAGATTGTCAATCTTGTCGGCGATCGCGACACAGCATCCCTCAACTGTCTCGGGTAAGGCGGAACCTGATCCAACAGGTCGGTAGTGTTCCGTGATC
The DNA here is from genome assembly GCA_002714125.1 of Gammaproteobacteria bacterium. Next base: position 11,945 of record PAWP01000034.1, on the reverse strand, counting down.
GCCTGCGCGACCGCTTCGGACTCTCCTCCGTGGCGCGCGTAATGGCCGCCCATGATGCCCTGAAGTTCGCTGAACTCGATCACCATTTCGCTTATCAGATCTGCCTTGCACAACCGAGCGGCTCGCGCCGTAGTTATCTCATCAGCATTTAGCTGCGCGGCCAGGGCGCTCGCAATCTCTACAATGCGATTGGTCTTCTCTTCGTAGCTGCCCAGCTTCGCCTGGAAAACCAGCGAGCCGAGTCTGCCGACCTGATCCTCGAGCCGCATCTGGGTGTCTGCTTGCCAAAAAAACTCGCCATCAGCAAGACGCGGATGAATGACACGCTCGTTGCCCGCAATGACCTGGAGCGGGTCTTTGCTCTCAAGGTTCGCCACCATGAGAAAGCTGGATACTAGCTGCCCGTCGCCGCCTTTGAGTGCAAAGTAGCGCTGGTGTTTCTCCATGACGGAGATTATGACTTCGTCCGGCAGCCTCAAGAATTGCTTGGGAAAGTCACCCCTCAACACGACGGGCCACTCGGTTAATGCAGCCACCTCATCAAGTAGTCCCACATTTTCATTTAGCACATCATCGCCCACCGCTTCCTGCAGCTGAGCTTCGATGATTTTGACGCGATCATCCTGACTGGCGATAACGTTCAGTGATTTGAGGACCATAACGTAATCGTTAGCATGTGCGATCTCGGCTGAACCCGCGCTCATGAAGCGGTGCCCGCGCGTCTCCCTGCCGCTACTTTGTCCAAGAACCGTCGCGGGGATAACTTCATCGTCTAATAACATCACTAGCCATTGAGCGGGCCGCACGAATTCGGTGCGGGTCGAACCCCAGCGCATCATGCGTTCTGTGGAGAGTCGTCCTATCACTTCATTCACAAGTTCTGGCAGCAACTCCCGAGCCGGGCGGCCCGGCTTTGCCTTACGGAACATCAGCCACTCGCCTCTGTCCGTTGAGAGCCTTTCCAGATCGCTAACCTCTACGCCGCAGGAGCCGGCGAAGCCCAGTGCGGCCTTGGTGGGCTCGCCGTCGGCATTAAAGGCGACGTCGACCTTGGGNCCCCGCCGTTCGTTTTCTGTGTCGGGCTGCGCGCTGGCAAGGTCTTGAACAAGTAGCGCGAGGCGGCGTGGCGTGCCGAAACCATCAACCTCCCCGTGCGCGAGATGGTTGTCGTCGAGAGCGCGTGTAATCCCGGTTACAAGAGCGTCCCGCAGGCCTCGTAGCTGTACCGGCGGCAGTTCCTCTGTGCCAAGCTCAAAAAGAAATGAGTGACTCATGACGATGCCGCCTCCGGGTTGTCGCTCACCAACAGTTCATCGCGCAAGGCCGCCTCCGCCAGAGGAAACCCCAACGCCTTGCGGGCATCGTAGTAGGACCGCGCCACGCCTCGTGCAAGTGCGCGCACCCTCAGAATGAAGCGCTGTCTTTCGGTTACGGAAACGGCGTGGCGGGAATCCAGCAGGTTGAATGCATGGGACGCCTTCAGTACGTATTCATAGGCGGCCAGTGGCAGGCCGGCTTCCAGCAGACGTTGGGTCTCGGTCTCGTAAAAGTCGAAATGAGAGAACAGCATCGGCACGTCGGCATACTCGAAGTTGAAGCCAGACATTTCGATTTCATATTGATGAAAAACATCGGCGTATGTGAGTGGGCCGTCTTCGGTGTGGGTCCAGATTAGGTCTGAAAAGTCCTCTACACCTTGCAGGTACAGTGCTATGCGTTCGAGGCCGTAGGTAATCTCGCCCGTAACGGGATAACACTCAAGACCACCCGCCTGCTGAAAGTAGGTGAATTGGGTGATCTCCATGCCGTCCATCCAGACCTCCCAGCCCAGGCCCCAGGCGCCTAGTGTGGGTGACTCCCAGTTGTCTTCAACAAACCGGATGTCGTGGGTCTGAAGATCAAAACCGAGCGCGTCGAGGGACTCAAGGTATAGGTCCTGAATGTTGTCAGGGGATGGCTTCAACATGATCTGGAACTGGTAGTAATACCCGTAGCGGTTTGGGTTCTGGCCGTAGCGCGCGTCGGTGGGGCGCCGGCAGGGTTGCACGTAGGCTGCCCGCCAGCGCTCTGGACCTATGGCACGCAAAAAAGTAGCGGGGTGAAATGTACCCGCGCCCATTTCCATGTCATAAGGCTGCATGAGCACACAGTTGTGCTCTGCCCAGAAGCTCTGCAGCTTCAGAATGAGCTTCTGGAAAGTGTCGACGTCGGCCACGACTGGACTCCGCGTAAATGAACTGAAATCGCCGGAAAGCGCCCGGTAAAGAGGAGCGGCAGTATACCCGACGACCTCATGGTAGCCGCGACGGTTATCGCTTTTGGGCAGGCTCGGGACCTCGCCGGCCTCGCAGCGCTGACGCGGAGTCGCTATGGTTGGCAGCCATGGATCGACTTAAGCGCCACTTTGTGATGGCCGGGCTCTGGAGCCTGGCGCTTTTGCCGTTTGCACTGCAAAGCTTGCTTGGTGCGGTTATTGGTCGAGTGAGCTACCGCAGAAACGGTCGATCCGCACGCGTGTCGCGGGCTAATCTGCAACTATGCTTCCCTGATAAGCCGAGTGAGGAAGTCGAACGGCTCTGTGCCGAGAGCCTTGTCGCCACAGGGCGCACGCTTGTTGAAACACCGGGGATCTGGCTGCGGCGGCCGCTGGCCAATGCGCGACGGTTGGTCGAGGTTCGCGGGATCGAGGTGCTCGAGACGCCGCTGGCTGAGGGGCAGGGGGTGTTGATCCTGCTGCCGCATATTGGCAACTGGGAGATGTTGAACGTATACCTCGCGCAGCGTGGTGGTGGCGCAACCGCCTTGTATCAGCCACCTCGCCAGGCTTACCTAGCCGACGATATAAAAAAGGTACGCGAGCGGCTCGGCAACGATATGGTGCCGGCAACGGTTCAGGGCGTGAGGCAGCTCTATCAGAAGCTGAAACGCGGTGGAACGGTGGTTGTATTGCCTGATCAAGTGCCTAATCAGGGCGAGTTTGCTCCGTTTTTTGCCGAGATGGCGCTGACTGATGCTCTTGTCTGGCGCATGGCCCAGCGCACCGGTGCGGCGATGATCCTCATGTGTACACTGCGGCGCCCGGATGGCCGGTTCGACGTTGAAGCCCGCCCCTGTGAGCCGGGTGTATATGATGCGGACGCGGCGGTTGGCCTCGAGGCGGTCAATCTGACCGTGCAGCGACTGGTAGAGGACTACCCCGCCCAGTACCAGTGGGAATACAAGCGCTTCAGGGAAAGGCCGGCGGGTGAACGCAAACTCTACACCTTCCGTTCCGGTGAGGCGCAATACCACGGGTAAGCAGGCTGGGTTAGTGAGTTATCTCAGGCTCCCGGTATTCGTCGGGCTGCACCGGAGTAAGCCGATTGGCGTCCGGAAGGGCGTCCACATTGCCTGCTGCGCGATGTACTGTCGGGGAGCAGCGGAGCATCAATGAGGACACGATCGCTGCCTCTCGGGCTTAGATTAGACACGTCGATCCGGCAGCTACAGTTCCCGCCTGGCCACCAGCAATGACTCGTTGCGGAGACCGGTTTGGATGTCCCCCACCTGCCCCTCATCGTGAAAAGCCAGCACGCGCAAACCCTGGAACAGGTCCAACAACTCGCCTCGCTTTAGCAGAAACGCGGGGTTGGATGTCCCAACGCCAGCTACTTTTTCCTGTACAAAGGTCTGATAGAAGAGAAGTCCGCCGGGCTTCATCGCGGCTGCCAGCGCCGGGCAGATGGACCGAGCCAGGAAGCGACTTACAACGATGACGTCGAAGGTGTCGAGTTCGGGTGGATTCGATTCGACGTCCCGCAGGTGCGCGACGACGCCCGGATGGGTCAGCCGGGACATCGCGACGTTAGAGATGTCCCACGCATGTGCCTCAAGGCCCCGGTCAGCTAGGAAGCAGGCGTTAGCGCCCAGGCCTGCGGCAAGGTCGAGGGCGATGCCTGTCGGNGGGAGCAGATGNGCATAGCGCGTCAGCACTTNAGCGGGTGCATCTGGCTNGTTCCGATTNGAGTAAATGCGGTTCCACTTTTCTCGCGGATTNTTCATGAGTTGACCTCTTTNCGCCGGAACTGTTCGTGGCGGGGCTACTTGCNCCAGAACATGGGCGANAGNAGAACCAGCAGGGTGAAGATCTCNAGNCGACCAAGGATCATGGCCGCGGTGAGAATCAGCTTTGCGGCCGGNTTAAGNTCGCCGTAGTGCAGGGTAACCTCGCCTAGACCGGGACCAAGGTTGTTGATGCAGGCGCCGACCGCGGAAAACGCTGTCAGAAAATCGAGGCCCGTTGCCAGCAGCGCCATCAGCATGGAGAGGAACGTGATGACGTAGACTGCGAAGAATCCCCATACGGCTTCAATCACGGTGCTGGAGATCGGCTGGTGGTTCATCTTGATAGGGAACACCGCGTTTGGATGGATCAGGCGATAGATCTCCCGGGCGCCCTGCTTCCAGATCAGCAACACGCGCATGACTTTCATGCCGCCACCGGTCGAGCCGGCGCAGGCTCCAATGAACGCCCCAAAAAAGATGAAAAACGGCAGCATATTAGGCCAGGCGCTGAAGTCGTCGATCGCGAAACCGGTGGTGGTGAAGATTGATACTACCTCGAAAGTGGCGCGCCTGAAGGCCTCCGGCAGTGCATACGTTCCATGCGCCGCCAGCATGCCGGTTGCGCTGAGCGCGCAAACGGCGAGCACTAGGAGATAGAACCGCGATTCCTCGTCTGTGAGGTATTGCAGCAGCGAACGATGCTGCCAGGCGAGGAAATGCAGTGAGAAGTTGATGCCGGCTATGACCATGAACACGATCGCAACACTCTCGATTGCGACGCTGTCGAAATAGCCGATACTGGCATCGTGGGTGGAAAAGCCGCCAATGGCGACCGTGGAGAATGCATGGCAAATGGCTTCAAAGAAGCTCATGCCCGCCACCCAGTATGCGAACCCGCAGGCAACCGTAATGCCGATATAAATGGACCACAGCGCGAGTGCGGTCTCCTTGATGCGTGGGGTGAGCTTGCTGTCCTTCATGGGGCCCGGGGTTTCGGTCCGGTAGAGCTGCATCCCACCGATGCCCAGCATGGGCAGGATGGCAACTGCCAGCACGATGATTCCCATACCGCCAAGCCACTGGAGTTGTTGGCGGTAGTAGAGGATTGACTCCGGCAGGTGGTCGATCCCCGTAATCACGGTTGCACCCGTCGTGGTGAGGCCTGAAAAGGACTCGAACAACGCGTCGATCCAGCCCATGTCAATCCCCCCCGGTTCGAGCAGAGGGATTGCTCCAAAGGTGCCGAGCGCCAGGTAGAAGCTAACGGTAATGATGAACCCGTCTTTAGTGCGCAGATCCCTGTTCTGATTCCGGAACGGTAGCCACAGCAGCGCACCAGAGGCGAGCGTAAAGAGGAAGGCGTTGACAAATGCTCGATCGGCGCCGTCCGCATAGATCAGCGAGACACCGAGCGGCGGCAACATCGTGGCGCTGAAGACCATAAGCAACAGGCCAACGACACGCAACGTAATGCCAAAGCGCATGGGTCGGTGACCTCAGAAGAAGGAAAAAGGCGCCTGAAACAGGGCCTCGACGGCAGATGCCTGGTTGCGGTCAACCAGGAACAGGATGACGTGATCATCGGTCTGTATCTTCATGTCATCATGGGCAATAAGCACTTCTTCGTTGCGCACCACCGCGCCGATGGTCGTGCCGGGAGGCAGCGGGATCTCTCCGATTCGTTGGCCAACCACCTTAGAACCGCGTTCGTCGCCGTGGGCAATCGCTTCCATCGCTTCGGCCGCGCCGCGTCGCAGCGAATGTACCTTGACCACGTCCCCCTGGCGTACGTGCATCAGGATGCTCCCGAGCGTTGCCTGCTGGGGTGAGATGACGATGTCTATATTGCTGTCTTCTATGAGGTCAGCATAGGCTGGGTTGTTGATCAGCGTGATGACCTTCCGGGCTCCGAGCGACTTGGCGAGCAAGGACGACATGATGTTGGCTTCATCGTCATTCGTGACCGCGCAGAAGACATCCGTCTCTTCGATGTTCTCATCAAGCAGAAGATCACGGTCTGCGCAATTGCCCGCGAGCACGATGGCGCGATCCAGGGTTTCTGATAGCTCGTAGCAACGCTGCCGGGACTGATCGACAATACGCACCCCATAGCGGTGTTCGACTGCCCTCGCTAGGCCTTGGCCAATGTGGCCGCCGCCGGCGATCAGCAGACGTTTGTAGGGCCGTTCGGTCCGGCGCAGCTCACCCATGACGGCCTGGATATCCCGGGTTGCAGCAAGAAAGAACACTTCATCATCCGCTTCGATGACTGTACCGCCTTCGGGGATGATGGGCTTGCCCTCGCGGAAAATNGCTGCGANGCGTGTATCCACGGAGGGCATGTGCTCGCGGATGGTCTGCAACTCCTGATCAACAAGCGGGCCGCCGTNCAGGGCCCGGATGCACACGAGCTGCAGCAGTCCATCGGCAAACTCCATGACCTGNAAGGCGCCCGGGTTATCGATCAGNCGTTTGATGTCCTGGGTGACGATNTGTTCTGGATTGACGATGTGATCGACCGGCATCGCCTCGTTGCGAAAAATCTCCGCATGGTCGAGGTAGGCAGTTGACCGGATGCGGGCGATTTTGGTCGGTGTGCGGAAAACGCTGTAAGCCACCTGNCAGGCAATCATGTTGACTTCATCACTGCTTGTAACGGCTATGATCATGTCTGCGTCATCGGCGCCCGCGGCTTTCAGGGTGTNGGGGTGCGAACCAGGGCCGCGAATTGTTCTGATATCAAAACGATCTTGAAGTTCGCGCAGCCGATCACNGTCCGTGTCGACAACCGTNATGTCGCTNGACTCCCTGGTCAGGTTCTGAGCAAGGTTGCCCCCAACCTGTCCGGCGCCAAGGATGATGATCTTCATGACTCCATTTCCGTAGGCGTGGCGCTCTTCTTGAGCAAAGCGTAGTAGAAGCCGTCATGAGTGCCCAGCGTCGGCAACTGCTGACGACCTGACTGGAGCGCAATGCCCCAAGGCACCTCGAGCGGTACTGCGATTGCANTGGGGTNGNTGGACAACATGCTGTCTATAACCTGCTCGTTTTCGGCCTGCAGAATCGAGCACGTTGTATATAGAAGCGTCCCGCCTGGCTTCAGCAGGTTCCAGACGGACTCGATCAGCCGCCGCTGCTGGGCGCCAAGCTTAGCAATATCGTCAGCTTGCCGCAGCATTTTGATGTCGGGGTGNCGCCTGATAATGCCGGTCCCGGTACATGGTGCATCGAGTAGCACGTGATCGAATTGGCCAATGTCTGCGGCTTTCAGGGCGAAAGCGTCGGCCACCTTGACATCGCAGTCGAGGCGCAGCCGGNCGAGGTTCTCGCGCACTGTCTCAAGCCGGTCTGCNTNGATGTCCACAGCTAGCACATTCGCGCCGCGNTCCAGCAGATGCGTGGTCTTGCCNCCCGGCGCAGCACAGACGTCCAGTATGCGAGTGCCCTTGACCTCGCCAAACAGCGGTGCGGCAAGCTGCGATGCCTCGTCTTGAACGCTGCAGCTGCCGGCGTCAAAGCCCGGCAGATGGGTGACAGGTANGGCCTGATTTATGCGCACGCCAGTCGTGGCAAACTCACACGCGGTTGCGTTGATGCCGGCAGCCTGCAGGGATGNNAGGTAGTCAGCCCGCGAGCTGTGTGCTGGNTTGATCCGGANGGTGAGNGGNCCCGGTTCGTTGTTGGCCGNAGTGATAGCCGNGAGGTGATCCGGCCANTCGTGCCTCAACGCGTTGAGTANCCATGACGGATGTGCGTGGCTGGCATCTTNGGCAGCCAGCNGGGTTTCAAGGTCGGCCTTTTCTCGCAAGTAGCGCCGCAGCGTTGCGTTCAGTAGGCCGCGAGCCCAGGGTTTCCTGAGCTGGCCNGCAAGATCGACCGTTTCCTTCACCGAGGCGTGGTCCGGTGTGCGCATGTGNCGGATCTGAAAGAGCCCGAGCAAAAGGGCAAAGCCAACGTCCACGTTTTTNCGCGCCAANGGCTTGTCCAGCAANGTATCCCGCAGCCANTCCAGCAGTGTGATATGCCGCATGACGCCCAACGCAAGTGCGGCCGCGCGGGGGGATTCCAGCGTGGGTGCTCGGTGGCCATTGCTGACCTGCATGAGCGCCTGGTGGGCTGTGAGCAAATCTTTCATGATTGGTTACGAAACGCCGCGCCTTTTGCAAGCAGGTCAGCGCGAGCATTCAGCGCGTCCACGGCACCGATAACCCGACCCTTGCCTACCGGCAGCTGNAGGGCTCGGACAACAAGCTCGCCGCTGCCGGTTGTAACCCGGATACCCTGTTTCGTTGCGTCTATGATGGTACCGGGCGCAGCCTCGACCTTTTCCGGGACCGCAGCGACGCNGGTTTCCCAAAGCCGCACACGCAGGTCGCCGAGCCATGTGACCGCTGGTTCGAACGCGCGAACTTGGCGGTCGATNCTGGTCGCGGTGTTGGACCAGTTGATCCAGGCTTCGTCTTTGTCGATCTTGTGCGCGTAGGTCACGCCTTCTTCCCGCTGCGGCATCGGCTGGGCCGAGCCTGATGCAAGCGAATGCATNGTTTCTATCAGCATTGGCGCGCCCGCAGCAGCAAGTTTTGATTCCAGGGTGGATGTCGTGTCATGTTCGCTGATGGGAACCGTGGCGCGGGCGAGCACCGCCCCTGTGTCAAGGCCGGCGTCCATCTGCATGATGCAGGCACCGGTTGTCTTGTCACCTGCAAGCAACGCACGTTGAATGGGCGCGGCTCCCCGCCACCGCGGCAGCAATGATGCATGTACGTTGACACACCCGAACCGCGGCCAGTCTAGGACTGCCTGGCGCAGGATCTGGCCATAGGCCACGACGATCAGAAGGTCCGCGCTGAGCCCGTTGAGTTCGCCAGCTCGCAGGCGTTCAGGCTGCAGCACAGGCAGGCCGTGCTGCTCGGCCAAGGTTTTCACAGGGCTCGGGACGGGGCGTTTACCGCGTTTGCCGGGCCGGTCAGGCTGGGTGATGACGGCGACGGGGGTAAGGCCGGCGTCGATCAGGGCGGTCAGATGGTGCGCGGCAAAGTCCGGCGTGCCAGCGAAAACGAACGAGGGGGCCAGCGTCAGGCCCTCTGCTTCTGCTGCTTGACGAGTTTCTTGCGGATCAGCTGGCGCTTTGTGTTTGAGAGGTAGTCGACAAACAGCTTGCCTTCCAGGTGATCGAGTTCATGCTGGATGCAGACTGCCAGCATGCCGTCGGCGTCTAGCTCAAAAGGCGTCCCGCTGCGATCAATAGCCTCTAGTCGGATCGCCTCTGCACGCATAACTGTTTCGTAAAAGCCCGGCACGGAGAGGCAACCTTCAGTCGTCTCTACTTCCCCTTCGCGCTTGATAATGGCCGGGTTGATTAGTAAGAGGTGGGAATTTTTCTTCTCCGAAATATCAATCACCACAATCCGTTTGTGGACGTTCACCTGAGGCGCCGCGAGGCCAATCCCGGGCGCCGAGTACATTGTCTCCAGCATGTCGTCCGCGAGGCGCGCGATCTTGCCGTTCACGTTCGCGACAGGCTTTGCCGCGTTGCGTAAGCGGGGATCGGGGAATTCCAAAATCTCCAACAGGGCCATCAGCTTTAGTCGGATGCCTCTAGTATTGATTGACGGTTTGCTTCTAAGACCCTAATCAAGCGAATAATTTTCAAGAGAGTCCGTGATGCTCGNGGTCCGNGCGGCGATATACCNCGAGCGGGGCATTGNCGTTATTGTACTGGACTCTTAANGGACTGGGGCGAGCATNGGGATTCAGCGATGGCGGAGTTTCTGCTCGGAGCNTNNGCGCTTGCACTCGTCTGGGCGCTGCCGATNAAACCCGANGACCTGGCTTTGAAACCNGNGTATTGTGAACGCNATATNGCACAANAGNCCGCACGTGCTGCCGGTGTGGCGTCTGATCTCCNGGACCGCGNGCTTCNTTGCTNGCTACTCTGCAGGATTCCGNGCTTACGATTGGTCAGATGGCACGNCTGACCGCCCCCGTATTTGCTGCCGCGCTGACCGAACTCCAAGTAGCAGNGCTGNTCCGAGCNGACTGCCTGGTGGCCTTCATCGCCGTGCGCTCGTAANCGCCTTGCTGGATGACAGGCGTTGCATGTGATCCGCGCAGGCGGTAACGTCCGGNCCCTTTTTTANGGAGNAACTCATGGCTGAAGCACCGTTCGTAGCGATCCTGATGGGATCGGATTCTGACCTGCCGGTGATGGAGTCGACCCGGAAGACGCTAACCGATCTGGGTGTTGCCTACGAGATTCGCATCTCTTCGGCTCATCGGACCCCAGAAGATACGCGNACGTACGTTGAGGACGCTGATGCGCGTGGTTGCGCCGCCTTTGTAGCAGCTGCAGGCATGGCAGCCCACCTCGCGGGCGCCGTCTCGGCACATACGGTGAAGCCGGTTATTGGTGTGCCAATTGATTCCGGCCCACTTCAGGGGTTTGATGCGTTGCTCTCGACAGTACAGATGCCNCCTGGNATTCCGGTTGCCACGGTTGCGATTGGCAAGGCTGGCGCCACGAATGCAGGATTCCTTGCGGCCCAGATNATCGCAGTGAACGACTCTGCGCTGCGCGAACGGTTACTGCAAACTCGTGCCGAGAAAGCGGACAGCATCCGNGCGAANAACGCCGACCTTTGATCANTGGGTGCATTGCCGGCAACGGCGCAACTCCGAGTAATCCTCGAAGCCGGAGGCGTCATCGCGTATCCCACGGAAGGGGTGTGGGGGCTCGGTTGTCTGCCGGGGCACGAGGCGGCGGTCATGCGTCTTCTTGAGCTGAAATCGCGTAGCGTGGATAAGGGCCTCATTCTGCTCGGTACCGACGTTGCACAGTTTGATGCGCTGGCGCCAGGTCTTGTTGACGGCATCCCCGAACCCGACGAAGCGCCAGTGACCTGGCTCGTTCCCCACGCTGACCGCGTGCCTTACTGGATTCACGGTGGCCAAATCCGGGTCGCGGTGCGCCTGACGCGGCATCCTGTGGTAGCGCAAATCTGCTCATCCGTTGGGCTGCCGGTGGTATCTACCTCCGCTAACCCTGCGAGCGCACCGCCGGCGCTAACCGAGACCGTTGTACGTGACTATTTTGCTGACAAGCTAGACGCAATTGTTGCGGGCTCGCTGGGCGGCGCCTCGGGACCTTCGAAGATTGTGGACCTAGCAACCGGCGACGTTGTGAGGCCGGCATGATCCTACTAGCGGTCATTGGCAATCCTGTTGCGCACAGCCGCTCGCCCGACATTCATCACGCCTTTGCTGCACAGCTGGGTCTTGAGGTGAGCTACAAGCGGATCCTCGGTCAGGCCTTCGAGTCGGATGTGATCCACTTTTTTGCAGAGGGCGGCGTTGGCCTTAACGTCACTGTCCCGTTCAAGAGTGCTGCCTTTGCGTTTGCCAGACATCTGAGTCCTAGGGCGGAACTAGCCGGCACCGTCAATACACTTTTCGGGAACCTTAAAACAGGTCTGAACGGTGACACAACCGATGGCGCGGGGCTGGTATCGGATCTGCGCGACAACCTGGGCGTATCGCTCAAGGGCTTACGCATATTGGTGCTTGGCGCGGGTGGAGCGGTTCGCGGAGTGCTGGATGACCTGGCCGCAGCCGGGGTGGCCAGCATTGACGTCCTGAACAGAACACATGCTCGGGCAGTGGTGCTCGAGGAGACGTTTCGAAACGTTCGCGCCGTAGCGCCAGAGATCAGCGCCGGACCGTGGGACGTCATTATCAACGGTACCTCGACCGGCTTGCAGGGTGTTGCCCCGACGCTGCCGCTAGGGGCAGTTGGCCGGCATACTGTTGGTTATGAGATGGTCTATGGCCCGGTTGACACGGCCTTCATGGCGGAACTGAGAAGCCTTGGTGCCGCCCGCGTTGTGGACGGGTTGGGAATGCTC